>JBEGTT010000085.1:0-10474 GCA_041179245.1 Pseudomonadota bacterium | reverse complement strand
GCCAGCAATCCCGCCCAAAGTACCGAATTCAGCACAATTTGGCACATAGGATTTCGGTGGTTCGGGGTAAAGGCAGCGGTAACATGGACCGTGTTCCGCCCAAAAAACCGCTGCTTGCCCTTCAAAACCCAGAATCGAACCGTACACCACCGGTTTCCCAAGTTTTACTGCAGCATCGTTGAGCAAATACTTGGTGGCAAAGTTGTCCGAACCATCGACCACGATGTCGTAATCAGCCAATAAATCGAGAATATTTGCGGCATCTAATCGAGCCTGAACAGCCCGAATGTCCACTTCCGAGTTCAGCGCTTGTAATCGCTTTGCGGCCACGACCACTTTGGCTTGCCCGACATCGGTTTCGGTAAACAACACTTGTCGCTGCAAATTGGACAGATCAACCACATCATCGTCTATCAATCCCAAATAACCACCTGCAGAACGTAAGCCTACCCCCGCCGCCGCCAAATACAGCAACACCGGCGAACCCAAACCGCCCGCGCCAACCACCAATACCTTCGCCTGCGCTAACCTGGCCTGCCCCGCTGGTCCGATTTCACTTAAGACGCTTTGGCGTTGATAGCGTTGATCTCGCGCTGCTGCATTAACCATCTGCCTAAGCCTCCGTCCGATCAGTCAATTCAGCTTGGAGCCAAGCCCATTCTTCAGGCGTGTTGATATTGCTCAGTTGGTATCTAACCGAATCATCCATCGGCAGTTTTAACGTCTTGAGTTGGGCCAAAAAATAGCCGACCGACAAGGATTCTCCCGCTGCCAAAGCGACTAGAGCCAGTTTTGCTGTCGCTTGTACCTGTGGGGTCACGCGCAACACCAAGGGCAAAGGTGAACGCTCAAAACATAGCGCATCGTTTTCATTTAAAGCAGCCAGCATCGTCTGCAACAAATCAGCGCGCAACAAGGGCGTATCCACAGGAATAAGCAACAAGGTGTCCGCATTTCTCGCGGCCAATAGCACACTTGCTATCGCAGCCACTGGCCCAGCAAAACCAGCCACCTGATCTTCAATCACCGGCCAAAGCCATTCCTCACGACGTTGGCCTCGGCATTGACCACTTAACCAAACCTCTCCACAACCCGCAGCTAACAAGATTCGCCGTGCCCGTAGGGGCAGGGATTCTTGGCCAAGTTTTAACGCCGCCTTATCTTGGCCCATCCGGGAAGATTGCCCACCCGCCAACACTACACCAACGATTTGGCTCATGGCCCTAACGACTCTCCAGCGACGTGCCTTGTACCCACTCGCTATCGCCATCCACGTAGTGTTCCTGCTTCCAGATAGGTACCCGTTTTTTGATTTCTTCGATGATGTAGCGGCAGGCTTGGAAAGTTTCGTCGCGGTGCGGGGAACTGACCGCGATGATGATGCTCACGCCACCAATATCTAGGCGCCCCTTGTAATGTTCAATATACAGGTTGAGCTTTTCACCCCAGCGTGCACGGGACTCATCGGCTAGGGCTTGAAAGACGTTTAAGGTCAGATCATCAAACACATCGTAGGAAACGCCCAATACCGGTTTACCCAAGTTGTGATTGCGTACCGTGCCAATAAATACATCTGCAGCGCCATGTGCGTCATCCGCGACAAAATCAACCGCCGCTAGAGGGTTAATCGTTTCGGTGGCGACATTCAAAAAAGATTTACCGCTCATTTCAGCCTCCACACACCGGGGGAAGAATTGCCAAGGACTGGCTTTCTGTTAAACGCGTATTGGCCTCCAGCACGCTGCTTGAATTGGCCAAGGCCGAGGCATGCAGCAATGCCAGATCAGCGCCAGGTTTGATTTCCTGCAACTTGGCCCACAACGCCGTTTTGACCTCCGCTACCGAAATTCCCGAAGGAACTTCCAGCGTTACCGGCCCATTCTGGAACTGGCGAAAGGCGCCGAACAATTTGATCTGTAAGGTAATTGAGGTTTGCATGGGGTTTATGACTTATTCATTCGTTGAAAACAAGTCCGCTTCAGCAAAGCGAACCAAACTACCTGATGCCAAATTGCTCTGTTTTTCTTCGACCAAGGCCCAACCATTCATCGCCAACATCGGCGAAATTTTGAAAGATTCTTGCCCGTCTAAAACATCCAGCCGCGCTTGCCCATTTTCGTCAAACACCCGCTTGGCCTTCAGAAAATGGAACATCGGACCTTTTTTGTTAAACGCCTGTGCCAACGGTATGGCAAGGAATTGCTCTTCCGGCATGCCTAATATTGCCCGTATCAGAGGCTGAACAAAAAACCGCAAACCCACCGCCGCTGAAATCGGATTCCCTGGCAAACCAAAGTAATAACGCCCGTCCGGCAACACAGCAAACAGAACCGGTTTACCCGGTTTAATCGCCACGCCATGAAACACAATCCGCGCCCCACGCTGCTTCAAAATCTCAGGAATAAAATCCCAGCGACCTTTCGACACGGCGCCAGAGCTAATAATGATGCGTGCTTCGCTCAATTCGTCGAGCAATCTTGCAAAGTGTGCTTCATCGTCCCCAATATTGCCGGCGTAGGTCGCAGCCAACCCCGAAGCATTAAGTTGGTTAATCAGGTACGGGGCATTGCTGTTATAAATCTCGCCATCCGCCAGCGGCTGTCCGTGGCAATCACTAATTTCTTTACCCGTGGCAATCACAGCAACGGTTGGCGTTTTATAGACCTTGACCGTACCCACCCCCGTCGCGGCCAAGGCGGCAACATGACCCGCGTGCAAACGCGTTGAACGAGAAACCACCGGAATACCTGCTTGAAAATCTTCTGCTGCATAACGCACGTTTTCACCCGCGCGTAGGGCATGGCTCAAGCGAATTTCCAGCGTTTTTCCAGCAACATCCCGAACACAACTTACCCGCTCAATCGGCACGACGGCATCGTAACCATCGGGCACTTTGGCGCCAGTCATGATCTCAACCGCTTGGCCTAATGAATTCCCAGCCGCGATTACACTCACACTCACACTCGCACTCACATCACCGGCAGCCAAGCAATCGCCCACTGCAAAGGTTAATGGTGCTGTTTCTGAAGCACCTGCCGTCAGAGACGCCTGTAATGCAAAACCATCCATAGCCGAGTTATTGAATGAGGGAACGCTAATGCCGGCAACCACATCTTCCGCCACCACTCGCCCTGCCAACGCATATAAATCCACCGATTCAACCGCTTGCAGCATCGCTTCCGCTCGCAAAGCGATTAGTGCATCCGAATAAGAAATTAACGCCATCGCTTGTACCCTTCTTATACCGCTTGGCTCATTTGTTCACTGACCCATGCAGGCACACCATCGGGGTTAAACCACAACCCCGACTTTCCACCCCGCTTGGCCAGCAAACGAATACCGTCCATCTGCAAGGCCGGTTCAATCATTTTGGACAAGTCCCAAATCGTCAGCAGGGCTGCATTGACACCTGCCAGCGCTTCCATCTCAACCCCAGTTTTGGCGCAAGTCGTGGCAATACAAAACACCGTAATCGCCGAACGATCAGCATCTAATTGTGTGATCACCTGAACATGATCCAGCCCCATCGGATGACACAAAGGGATCATTTGACTAGCGTGTTTGGCGCCTTGAATGCCTGCAATTTCAGCCAACACCAGCACGTCCCCTTTGGGTAGCGAACGGGTACGAATCAGCGCAAAAGCTTTTTCGCCAACCAGAATGGTGCCTTCGGCAATCGCCGTGCGTTGCGTGGCGGGCTTACCACCCACATCAATCATGCGAAAAGAGCTGTCCATGAATTTCAGTTGCCTTTAATAAGGGGATTCAAAATTGGTCGAGGATTGTAATAGATCAACGCAGAACAAACTGCACCGCTTGGGTCGGGCAATCCGTTCGACAATCGCCACAACCCGTGCAGCGCTCGCTGATTAAAACCGGTATCGCAACGCTCCCAAGCTGCGGCGCAAATTGAATCGCTGACACCTCACAACGATCAGCGCAGGTTTGGCAGACCACCCCCTGCAACGCCAAACAATGCTCTTCAAAAACCACAAGTTGCGCTACCGATTGTGGCTTAGCGGTGCACTCCCGAAAATTCCCGCGTAAAAAATTGCGCCGGGCATTCTGAAAAGCATTGGGCAAAGGGGAATCTGGATCGTTTGAATGGCTCATCAGTGGCATGATAGGAGTACAGCGAATTGACCAAAAGCCAGCGTCGTCCAAACGAGTTCACCAAACTTCGCCGATCTACGCCCTTAGAGGTATTGGTATTGTCGCAAGTGCATGTTGAAATCCCACATAATCAGCCGGTTACCGCAGTAGCCAATACCCAAATCAAGCATCACAACCTGTTCCAACACATTGGTGGTAGTTAGCCACAAAGGATGTTGTCTTCGCCATGCCCAGTCTGCCGCAAAACATTTTGAATACCGTTCGAGGTTCTGTCTTGGTCCGATTGGGACTAACGATGGGTTTTCTAGCGATGGTGTCGTTTATTTCCATCGTCATGTCGACGGTCATCGCCGATAGCAGCAGCGGTAAAGCCAGTGCCATTAACGTTTCTGGTTCGTTAAGAATGATGAGTTTTCGGCTGCTAAGTGAAATTCAACAGCCCGCTAAACACCCGCAAACGCCGACGACGATGGATCAATTTGAACATCGCTTGTCCCTATTGGAACGCCTCACCGGGCAGCCCCCGCACATCGAAGTCACCCAAAGTCTGCGGCTGATACGACAACATTGGCAGGAGGTCATTCGCCCGCTTGCGCAAACTGCCATTGACCCAATTAGCCCTAAGCAATCCGAAGCCGCAACTCAGCTAGCCCAAGACATTCCCGTTTTTGTCAGCCAGATTGATGAAGTCGTTCTACTCATTGAGCAAGATTTGGAAAAACGCATTCGGTTTCTACGCGCCACCCAGTTTGCTCTACTGGCCATCAGCTTATTCATCAGCGTCGTCACCATCTGGATGCTCCGTCAGCAGCTCGTCAAACCATTAGCAGAACTGTTGAAAGCCGCTCGCACCATTACTGGCGGTTCATTTACAGCACGGGTTCAACATACCGGCCACGACGAACTGGGATCACTCGGTCAAGCCTTTAACGCCATGATGGACGAAATTTCGCGGATGTACGGCAACCTAGAAGGAATGGTTGATGAAAAAACCAAAGCGCTAACGCGCACCAATCAATCCTTAGAGTTGCTTTACCGTACCAGCCAACAACTTTCCTCTGCCGATTTAAGTCTCGACGTCATCCAGAAAGTCATGCGCGATATTGAAGACGCTCTGGAACTGGGGCACAGCATGCTGTGCATCAGCGAAAACGGCCAATTACCTGCCCAACGCGTGTTGAGCAATCTTACCCAAGAAGAACTGGTTCAACTCTGCGGTAAACAGGAATGCGAAGTCTGTTTTCAACACACCCAAAACCCGGCCGAAGCGCCACCACTCGCCACTGCTGAAGGCTTGCGTGTCCGGTTTTTTCCGGTAGGGAGCCATGACCATTTGCAATCAGGCCTGCGTGGCACCTTTCCGGTGGTGGTTAAAAATGATGATCTACCCCGCGAAAAACAACTCATCATCGAAACCGTGGGGCGGCATATCGCCAACGCGTTGAGCAATATGCGGCGTGCAGAAGAACGTCACCGGCTGGCTGTACTCGAAGAACGCTCGGTGATTGCGCGTGAACTGCACGACTCCATTGCTCAATCGCTCAGCTACCTAAATATTCAAGTCACTCGACTCGAAAAACAGTTGCATAACGAAGGTGAAGCGCGGTTAGTGGCGGCAGAACTCAAAATGGGCCTAAACGCCGCTTACCGCGAACTTCGCGAGTTAATTACCACCTTTCGCCTACGGATCGACGAACGTGGGTTCAACTCAGCTTTACAAGAAACGGTTGAAGAGTTTTCCCGAAAATGTGGGTTCACCATCACCGTTGACAACCAACTGGCCGGCATTGTGCTGAGTGGTAATGAAGAAATGCACGTCATTCGGATCATCCGCGAAGCTCTAGCCAATATTGAAAAACATGCCAAAGCCACGGCAGCGGAAATTTCGATCAAGCTCGATGAGCAACGCCAAGTGCGCGTTTCGGTTCGGGATAATGGCCGCGGCTTTAATCCCAACACCCCGCCCCGCAATCATTACGGGCTGATTATCATGCGCGACCGAGCGATGATTTTGGATGGGGAGATCATTTTTGGTCCTGCGCCTACACAAGGGATGGAAGTCTGCCTAACCTTCAAACCGCAACAATTTAGTCAATCCAATCCTGCTTAGGATCACCATGCCACCAACACCGGTAATTTCCTCGCCCCTAACACCTCCCACGCATCGTGTTTTGGTGATCGATGATCATCCCCTATTTCGTCGTGGCGTATGCCAACTGTTAGCGCTTGAACCTAATTTTGAAGTGGTCGGTGAAGCCGCCAGCGGCGAAGAAGGACTCCTTCTTGCAAAATCACTCGACCCTGATTTGATTCTGCTCGACCTGAATATGAAGGGCCTGAATGGGCTTGAAACCCTGCAACTCATGCGGGATGCTGACGTGGCAGCGCGAATCATTATTTTAACGGTGTCCAATGCCGCCCAGGACTTAGTCGCCGCTATTCGCGCGGGTTCAGATGGTTACATCCTGAAAGACACTGACCCGGAAGAAATGCTGCAACTCCTGCGCAACGCGATGGAAGGGCAAGATGCGATTAGCCCAGAGTTGATTGGTCTGCTAGCCTCGGCGCTGCGCAAAGAAAGCTTGAGCGAAAAACGCTCTCAAGCCTCACTGACCGAACGAGAACTGTGCATCCTCAAATATCTCGCCGCTGGCAAATCAAATAAACTGATCGCCCGCGAACTCGACATCATGGAAAGTACAGTTAAGGTACACATCCGAAATTTGTTGAAAAAACTCAAATTCCGATCCCGCGTTGAAGCCGCCGTCTGGGCAGTATCGAACCAGCTTTCTTAGCCCTCATTGAGCAACCTAGAACATCATGATGCGCATCAATGACTTTAGCCACATCGCTGCATAAACTGCCCCACTTAAATCATGATGCCCCAAAAAACCACATCTTCACTAGATACCAGCTTCGGTTCCCTGAACGTTAAAGAGGATGAGCGCCGCAGCCGCATTCGGCTCGTTTTTGAGGCGGTTGCCCCCCGCTATGACCTCCTGAATGATTTGATGAGTTTCGGTATTCATCGATGGTGGAAGCGCCGGCTGCGAGCATTTTGTTCGAACTGGTCTGGACATGCTGTCGATTTGGCCGGTGGCACAGGAGATGTGGCACGGTTGTTGGTAGGGGAAGGGCGAACCGTCACTGTGTGTGATCCCAGTTTGTCCATGATGGCCGAAGGCCGGAAAAAGATGGCTCACAGCCACATCAAACTAAACTGGTTAGCCGGTGAAGCGGAATCCTTACCTTTTGCAACCAACAGCGTGGATCTCCTCACCGTTTCTTTTGGGCTGCGAAATACAACCAGCTTGAGCACCGCATTAGCTGAAATTCATCGTGTACTGAAACCTTCTGGTCAATTTGTTTGCCTTGAGTTTTCAAGGCCTCAACGGTGGTTAGCCCCTTTTTATGATCTGTATTCTTGCTTAGTCATTCCTCGGCTCGGCGCCGCCGTCGCTCGACAACCCGTGGCTTATCAATATCTGGTGGAATCCATCCGTCGCTTCCCAGACCAACAAACGTTTGCCGATTTAATTGAATCGGCTGGGTTTTCAGGGGTTGGTTGGGAAAATCTCTCCTTTGGTATCGCCAGTCTGCATTTCGGAAAGAAACATTCGCTATGAAATTACTGATACATCTTGCTGTTTTGGCATCACTAGGCTGGGCGCAAGCCTCTCATGCGGAAACCTTCAGCGATACCAGCCTAGCCTATCGTTATGGCAGTCATTTCACCGAACCCTCTCGGCCTGATGACATCACCAAAAATATTGTGACCCTGACGCATCTCAGGAATAGTGACTCAGGTATCCATTTTTTGTCGCTGGAAGGGCGTTATTCTGACGGGCAAGACCCGGCAAAAAACAGCACGCAGGGCGCCCGAGAATACTTAGCTTTTTACCGCTATCAACTGCCTGCAGGGAAAGTTCTCGACGAACCCATATCGATTGGGCCAATTCGCGATTTGGCGTTTACGGTAGGCGCAGACCTCACCGACAAAAATACCCAGTTTGCTCCTCAAAAACGAGCTTTGGTTGCCGGGCCTGTCATCAAGTTCGACGTCCCCGGATTTTTGGATGTTGGTTTACTCAGTTATCAAGAGCAAAACCACAAAGGAATCCCCCATACCCCGCATCCCAACATGCAGTTTGATAACACTTGGATGATAAGTGCGATGTGGGGAATCCCTGTATCGGGTGGCAATACGCCTGCTGTTTTTCAAGGGCTATTTAATCGCTTAGGGGCAAAAGGGAATGACTTCAATAACCAGCCGACAGCTGCTGAAACCCTGCTCAGGACATCACTCATGTTCGATATTAGCCAACCACTAGGGCTTCGAAGAAAAAGCCTATTTGTAGGATTCGGATATGAATGGTGGCAGAACAAATATGGCAACCAAACCGGCACAGGGACATCAACCAGCACAGCCACTTTGAATTGCGAAACGTTTTTCTAAAAGGCATTAACAAGTTGATAGTTCAAAACCTGGATAGGCCAACCAAGGATCAGCCAAGATTACCTGGCGATCTGATTATTTGGGTCTTTATCGTCGGTGAGCTAACCACCTTTGCAGTGCTGTTTCTGGTGTATGCCTTTGCCCGAGCACGCAATGTAGCTCTGTTTAATGAGTCCCAACTGACGCTTGATTTAACCTCCGGAGCGATTAACACCGTGCTGTTAATTACGGGGAGCTGGCTTGTTGTCAAAGCGGTACACGCCGTCAAGGATGACCAAGCGCGCAAAGGGGCCTATTGGTTAATGTCAGGAATGGCCTGTGGCTTCGCTTTTCTTGGCGTGAAATGGTTGGAGTACGGTGATAAATCTGCCGCTGGGCTAGATATATCCACCAACACGTTCTATACCTTTTATTTTTCGCTGACGTTTTTCCACTTTATGCATGTCATCGTCGGCCTCGTTTTCCTCGGGGTTGTACTACCAAAAACGTGGCGAAGAGAGTACGGGAAAAACAATCACAACACCCTTGAAAGCAGTGCTGCCTATTGGCACATGGTCGATTTACTGTGGATCGTGCTTTTTCCGCTGATTTACGTAATGAGATAAAAATGTATTCAACGATGAATTCAACCGCTAACCGCGTCTGGGTAATTTTGATTATCGCGACGGCAACCACTTACTGGGTTGGCGAAAGCGGTATGACTAATAACAATGGTACACGCGCAGTTTGGGCGATGTTTGGGCTAGCTTTTGTTAAAGGTTTTTTGATTATTTACGACTACATGGAATTGCGCCATGCACCAACAAAATGGAAACTTGGCATTATCAGCTGGTTGGTTTTTGTCATTAGCCTGATCTTATTTGCCTATTGGCTAGGGCAACGACACAACTAAGCGACACCGCTAAGCGCGTTTTTTCTGGTGCAATACCAACGCAATCGCCGTGATATTCATCAGGAACGCATAGACCACGCTGGGCGCCGCTAATGCGGGGACTTGCATCAGCACATTGGCGACAAAAATACCCAGCGCGGCATTGTGCAATCCACACTCCATCGCAAGGGCAATCTGTACCCGACGGCCTAGTCCACTCAATGCGGCCGCCATTGAACCTAGTCCCATAATCAGCACGTTCAGTACCAGCAACAAAGGGCCTAGCGTCTGCAAATTGGCCACGATGACTTCCCGTTGAGCAATGAAAGTCGCTACCACAATCGCAATAAACAAGAAGGTAGACAGTCGCGCTAAAGATTTCTCGAACCGCTTGGCAACATTTGTTCTGAACTGCCGGAAGAGCATCCCAATTAGTACCGGAAATAAGGTCATCAAAAACACACCGCCACCGGTCCGCATTACGGGCATGTGTAATACAGATTCGGTTCCAGAAAAATGGCTGAGCGCTAGACCAACCGTTGCTGGCAGGGTGATTAAAACCCCAAGACTGGTGATGGCGGTGAGTGAAATGGAAAGCGCGGTTTCGCCACCAGCAAGCAGGGTCAGCAAGCCTGCACTGACTCCGCCAGGACAGGCAGAAAGAATCATCACGCCAACGGCCATTTCACCGCTGACGCCAAAGACTTTCAATAAACCAAAAGCCAGCAGCGGGAGGCAAATGATTTGTACAAAAAGCCCAATGCCAATGGCCCGTGGTTGGGAAAACACGCGACGGAAATCGGCGGGCTGCAAACTCACCCCCAGCGAAAACATGATTAGGCTTAGGCCCAATGGCAGCAAAATATCCATCACCACGTTTCCATCAATAACCCAAGCGTCAACAACAAGGCGAGTAATAAACCACTGCGGGCGCTGGCGCCTAGCAGCGGGTTCAGTGCGGCTGGATCTTTGGTGGCATAGAAATATCGGATATTGGTGACCGCGCTAAAAATCGATAGCAGCGCAAATGTGCC
>JBEGTT010000084.1:0-17550 GCA_041179245.1 Pseudomonadota bacterium | reverse complement strand
CATAGTCAAATTCATGGCTCTAACCATCCGGGGGGCGCACGTCTTTTGCGCTAACCGTTGTGATGATTCATTTCTCTCGTGCGTCTAAGCTGGTTGTATCTAAGCCCGTTTGCTTTGCCATGGCCATGCTGTTCCTGCCCTTGCCGGGTTTCGCAGCCGCCAATGACGATCCATCAAACAACGAAGATTTGGCCGAACTTGTTTTGCCTACACAACAAATTGAACTAGGACTAGCGGCTGTCGAAGGCAACCGCAAAGGTTTGGCACCCAGTCTTGGCATGGGGGATGTGGGTAAAAATAAGGCTTTATTTGGAATTGGTGAATTAGATTTTCGGGGCGGAGGCTTGTATTTCCAAGAAAATCCTTCGCGCTGGCGGCTACAACTTGAAGAATCCGGTATTGGGATGCGTCGCTTGTTGGGTGAAGTTGGTGAGCAGGGGAGATATGGATTTCGATTTGCTCACGATGAGCAGTATTTCCTCTTGAGCGATACCTATCGCACGCCCTTGTTAGGTGCAGGGACTGATCGCTTGACCCTTCCGGCGGGATTTGCCAGCCGAACAGCAGTAGGCCCATCCGCCTTACCTGCACTTTCAACGGTGTTTTCCGGGCATACGCTAGACATTCAGCGTACACAAAGCAGTGTCAAGTTTCATACCTTGCTCAATGATGTTTGGACATTACGCGCTGGTTTTCAACACGAGTCCAGAGAAGGTACGAAGGGAACTGGCGCTTTATCCGGTAGCAGCGGGGGCACGGTCATGATTTTGCCGGAGGCGATTCGTCAGGCAACGGATAGATTTAATCTGAATCTGGCTTATGGCGAGAATCGGCAGCATTTTCAGCTCGGTTATGTTGGGGCTATCTTCCAGAATCAGGTCGATAAAATTGATTTTCAAAATCCCTTTAGCGCTGGGCTTCTGGATAACCGAATGGGTGTTGCACCCGATAACCAGTTGCACCAGTTGAAGCTGGATGGGGGCATGAATTTTTCTAGCAATACTCGTCTGACCGGGGCACTCAGCCGTGGACGCCTGACGCAAAGCGAAGCTTTTTTGCCTTACGCCACCAGTTCAACGCTGGCGGCTTTACCACAGACATCACTTAATGGTCTGGTGCTGACGGAAAACCGCTTTTTGCAACTGACCAGCAAGCCTTGGCGCGACCTCAATTTATTGGCTAGTTATCGTTACGATGACCGGGATAACCAGACCCCCATTGGGACCTATCAGCGGGTAAGTAACGAGGCGGTTTCAACGACGGCAACGGTTCAAAATACGCCGTATCGCCGTCAGCGCACGACGACGATGCTTGAGGCTGATTATGCCTTGTCGCGTACGAGCCGATTTGTGGTCGGCAACGAGCAGGAAGTGATTCAGCGTACCTGTCGGCAAGATGGAGTGCGGTGCGTAGATTCTGAACACAGTACCGAGCAGGCATGGCGGAGTGAGATTCGTCAGACCTTCAATGACTGGTTTTCTGGGCGGCTAGGGTTTAGGCACGGCGATCGACATGTGGACGATTACACCCCTGTCGATGCCACCACTGAACTCGCTGGGATGCGTAAATTCATTTACGCTGATCGTTCTCGTGAACAGATATGGGCCAATGCCACCTTGTTGGCGACTGAGTCACTGGCCTTTGGGGCGCGCTTAGACTTAAACGATGATCGTTATACACAGTCACAGTATGGTTTGGACCACGCGGGGAGTTGGGTCGCTCACTTGGATGTTAATTACGCGGTTAACGACGATTTCAGTCTCTATGGTTACCTTAGTCGGCAGGAAATTGGGTCACGTTTGGGTAGTCGCTACTCCAAAAACGTTACCGATATAGTGACAGTTCAGCCAAATCAGGAATGGCAGGCCAGAATGCGTGATGGCGTTGATGCGGTGGGGGTTGGATTTCGCCACCAAGGGTTAATGGCTGGGCGTTTGGAACTGAGTTCAGACCTGAGCTTGGTTCAAACGCAGAGTGAGTATCTGATGTCAGGTGGGGCTTGTACAAATAGCACCTGCACTACGAAACCAACCAGCCTTGCAGATTTACCTACCGTGCGTTCACGCCAATGGTTGCTGCGGACCGATGCCCGTTACAGTCTGACATCAGAAACATCACTGCGTTTGATGGGGGTCGTGAATTACCAGCGTAATCACGACTATGCCTATGATTTAGTGGGCGCGACATCTTCAAACCGTATTTTGGGAACGTCTGAAATTCCTCCCAATTACCTGGGCTATTTTCTGGGGCTGAGTGTTATTCACCGTTTCCGCTAGAATCGCCTTCCGAAATTCAGTCATGCAGAAGGTTTTACCGTGCCAGTGTCCAATCAGAATAAAGAAGAAACTCAAGGTTTCGTCCAGCGTTTTTTGTTCGAAGGGCTTGATATTCGAGGTGCCTTTGTTCGTCTTGACCAGTGTTGGCAAGCGATGCAGGCCGGGCGTATGTACGCACCGCCGGTGGCTAGGTTATTGGGGGAAATGGCCGCAGTGACGGCTTTGATCGGCGGGCAAATGAAGCAAGAAGGACGGCTTACTTTTCAGTTGCGAGGCCCCGGGGCGATTAAGCGTTTAGTGATGGATTGCAATGAGTCTTTGCAAATGCGTGGAATGGCGCATGCCGACCTGCAGGTTGCTGATCTGCCGGTTCCAGAATTATTAGGCGCGGCTCGTGGCGGACAGTTGATGTTGTCACTGGATTTGCCATCAGCCAAACAGCCTTACCAAAGTTATGTACCCCTGGTGGGCGATAGCGTCGCCGCGATTTTTGAGTATTACCTAGAACAATCAGAACAACAGCCTTCGCGCTTATTTTTGCAATCCAGTGATCAGGCTGCCTGCTGCTTATTTTTGCAAAAACTTCCAGCGGCAGCCGAAAAAGATGCTGATGGTTGGGATCGAATTAGCCATTTGGCGGGTACCGTTAAACCTGAAGAGCTGCTCGGTTTGATGCCCGATCAATTACTAATGCGCCTTTTTCATGAGGAAATGGAGCAAGGTGGCATCCGGTTATTCGATCCTCGACCCGTTTCTTACTATTGCCCAGAAGACTGGGAAAAAGTGCGAGGGATGCTGCGCTCGCTGGGTCAGGCTGAAGCCGAGGCTATTTTATCGGAGCACGGTGAGATTTTGATTCTGGACGATATTTGTAACCGGGAATACCGATTCTCGGCAGCAGATGTGGCGGAATTGTTTTCGCCATCCGCAATGGCAGCAGCAACAAGTGGCGGGCCAACCCTTCACTAAGTGTCGCCAAGTCCCGAATTGGCACGGCTTCTGGTATCCTTGCGCCCCTTCGGGATATTCATTTTGTTCCTCATTCAGACCACACTTTAAAACGCCAAATGCTAATTTTGATCAGCAACGATGATGGTTATTCAGCGCCCGGGATTGAGGCGCTGGCGGCCCATCTTGGGGCAATGGCAGAGGTCAAAGTGGTGGTGGTGGCACCAGAAAGTGATCGTAGCGGCGCCAGTAATTCCTTGACGCTTGATCGTCCGCTTTCTCTCAAACGAGCTGCCAATATGGGTAATGCCTGCGGTGGCTTTTATTTCGTCAATGGTACGCCGACCGATTGTGTTCATCTTGCCGTGACGGGAATGCTGGAACAAAAGCCAGATATGGTGGTTTCCGGTATCAATCTTGGTGCCAATATGGGGGACGACACCCTCTATTCCGGAACAGTAGCTGCAGCCACCGAGGGGTATTTGCTTGGTGTTCCATCGATTGCGATTTCCCTGTGCAGCAAGAGTGGCGCTCATTTTGAGACGGCTGCTCGCGTAGCCGTTGAGCTGGTGCAAAACTTTATTCGACATCCTGTTTCAGAGCCTGTCCTGTTGAACGTTAATGTGCCCGATGTTCCTTATGCTGAATTACAAGGGACCGAGGTCACCCGCCTAGGGCGGCGTCACAAAGCAGAACCGGTGATTAAAACCACTAACCCACGCGGTGAAACTGTGTATTGGGTTGGGCCTGCCGGTAGTGCTCAAGATGCCGGGCAGGGGACAGACTTTCATGCGGTAGCCAATCATCGGGTTTCCGTGACGCCTTTACAAATTGATTTAACCCATCGCGAACAGATGGCCTTTGTGAGTTCTTGGTTAGCAACATGAGTCCTTCTATTTCCGGCATTGGTATGACCTCTCAACGCACTCGGGCACGTATGCTGGAGCGCTTGCGTGATAAAGGTATCCGTAACGAGCATGTGTTGGGCGCGCTGGCAGCCGTTCCTCGCCATCTCTTTGTTGATGAAGCGTTGGCTTCAAGAGCTTATGAAGATACCGCTTTGCCGCTAGGGCATTCACAAACCATTTCGCAACCGTTTATTGTCGCTCGGATGATTGAAGTGCTGCTTGAAGGCCGCCAAAGTCTGGGTAAAACACTGGAGATTGGTACGGGCTGCGGTTATCAAACCGCCGTGCTGGCTCAGTTAACCGACACTTTGTATTCTATCGAGCGTATTGAAGCGCTTTTGGAGCAAGCCAAAACCAATTTATCCAAAATTGCCTTGGGCCATGTCCAGTTGCGTTATGCCGATGGACATCTTGGTATTCCTGAAGCCGCACCGTTTGACACCATTATCGTTGCGGCAGCGGCTAACCGAGTGCCGCATGGATTACTGCAGCAGTTAGCGATTGGTGGGCGAATTGCTTTGCCGGTGGGCACGGTAGACCAACATCTTCTCTTGGTGGAGCGGAAGGTGGACGGGATTGTTGAAAAACGTCTTGATCCGGTGAAATTTGTACCCATGCTTCCGGGAACTGAATAGTTTGAGGTCATCACTGCCATGAACCGATACTTGAGATGCTGGATAAGCCAACCGAAATCCTTGATGTTGGGGTCAGTCTGTATTTTGATCGGCTTGGTAGGTTGTCAGAGCGTTCAGCCTGCGACGACTGTGGTTGATCGGCAAATGGTTGGGCAGAGCAAGGTTGATGCATCAGCAGTTCCTGCCACTACCGTGGCTTCAACGATCACTGGCCCTTCTCATACCGTAAAAAAGGGCGATACCTTGTATTCCATCGCGCTGGACAATGGGGTGTATTACAAAGACCTGCAAAGTTGGAATAGTTTGGATGACCCCAATCGAATTCTGATTGGACAGCAGCTTCGTTTATCGCCACCAGAAGGTAGTGCTGTCGCTAAACCGCTTCAGGCGGGTTCGCCCGTTGCGGCGAGCCAAACAAGACCGCTCGTTGAGGAAAGACCGCTATCCCCGGCGGGAACTCATGCACCGCTCAGCAAACTTCTGACCGAGCCCAAGGTGGCTAAACAACCGTACTCAGCTGAGGCTTATGCCCGTTTGCAACGTCAGGGTAATCCGCTAGCCACCAAATCAGCCCCAGCGGCGGCAGTCCCTGAAGCCCCAAAAGTCGTTGCAGATACAGGGTCTTGGATTTGGCCGGCGAATGGGAAAGTGCTAGGGGGTTTCGGAGAAGCGGGTGGTAAAGGTGTTGATATTGCCGGTAATGCAGGCGACCCGGTCAAAGCCGTCGCTGAAGGTAAGGTGGTTTATGTGGGTACAGGTCTGCGTGGATATGGCCAGATGGTGATTGTGAAACACGACAGTACCTACCTGACCGCTTACGCTCATAACCAGAAATTACTGGTCACGGAAGGTCAAAGCGTCACCCAAGGGCAGAAAATTGCTGAAATGGGAAGTTCAGATTCTGATCGGGTGAAACTCCACTTTGAAGTTCGTAAACTGGGCAAGCCAGTGGATCCATCGGGCTATTTGCCTCGGTAAGCATCACCAATTATTTAGGCCTTGGTGCTTATGTTTGTGCCGACCGCTGACAAGGCGTCAAGGCTCTGCCCTACTGTTTTAGATGGTGGTGTTTGTGTCGCCGACGAAGATTGATGGTGATGATGGCCACCACCTCTAATTTGGGAACGGGCCGCTTGCATGCCATCTGTAAATTGCTGTTTAGTAACGCTACCTGAACCACTTGGATCTAGCTTTGCCCAGACTGCATCTGCTCCTGCCGACTTAAAAGCAGATGGTGCCGAAGTCGATTGAAATGCTTGTTCGAACTGAGATTTGGTTATCGAGCCAGAACCCGTAGAATCAATTTGACTAAACAGATCCGACATTTTTTGGTCCATGGGCTTACGCATACTTGCGCCAGACCAGACTTGCGAACTTCCAGATGCGCCATTGGCGCCAGCTATTGTTGAAGGCATTTTTATTCCTTTTCCCTATTTTTGTTGATCAACCACATCTTGTGGTTCAACACCACCCTGTGGTTCTTTGTGAGCAATGCCATAGTGGCAATCGATACAAGTTTTTGAACCATTGAGCAGTTTCTGGTGCTGCTTTTGGGCAGTTCGGCCCTGCTTTTCTGGATCCATCGCTTTGACATCATGGCAATTCCGACATTCACGAGAGTCTGTTTCTTTTAGCCTTAACCAAACCTTACTCGCCAATTCCAAGCGGTGCGCTTCAAACTTTTCAGGCGTATCGATCTTTCCTGTGAAATGTTGAAATACGTCGTTGGCAGCCCGAATTTTCCTGACCATCGTATCCACGAATTCATGGGGCACGTGACAATCTGAGCAAATTGCCTTTACCCCTGTACGGTTTTTGGCATGGATGGTGTGCGAGTACTCTTCGTAATTGTTGTCCTTCATTTCATGACAAGAGATACAAAACTCAATGGTATTTGTATGATCAATGGAAATTTTTCCGCCGATTACCAGCAGAGCACCAATGACAATCAAAACAATTGCCTCGACCTCAAAAAAGCGAACCCATAATTTCTGAGCTAAAAATTTTTGCATTAGCGACTTCATAACACCCTATCAATTTTCGGTTTGTCGTTCAAAACTCGACCAGCAACTACCTTACCAGCCATAACCTTTCCATTTGCTGACAGCAACTTTCATGACGACAGGAAATTGAAAGGTTCTGCCAACGACAATTCGGTAGCACAAAATTTGTCGTCAACTTTGGAGAAAGTAATGAAGCTGAAAATGGGTATTTTTTCGGTATTGCGCTCGTCGATAGCCCTGCTATCCGGAGCAATGCTTGTTTTATTGAGTCTGGTGCAACCTGCAAATGCGCTCCCTAGCTATGCCCGGCAAACTGGATCGGACTGTGCGTCATGCCACGTTGGCGGGTTTGGTCCCCAGCTCACGCCCTATGGTATCCGGTTCAAAATCGGCGGATATACCGACTCCGATGGAGGAAGTGGCAAAACGCCTTTATCTGCCATGATGGTCGCTAACTGGACGAGAACGGCAAAAGACTCACCAGACACACCACTCGCCGGTTTTAGCCCTAACAATAATGCGACGGTTTCAGAAACTTCTGTATTTTTAGCAGGGCGCATTGCTGAAAATGTGGGTACTTTTATCCAAGCAACTTATTCAGGCGTTGATAGAAGTACTTCACTGGATCAAATGGATGTGCGTTACGCCAAGACTGTAAATGTCGGCGATAAAGATACCGTCTTTGGGGTTTCGCTGAACTCCAACCCAACGCTGACCGATCCATTTAATACGATGGGGCAATGGCGATTCCCTTATGCAGAGTCAGCTTTTGGGTTTGGGCAAGGCAATGGGCCGATGATCGAGAATCTTGCCGGCAACGTTATAGGCTTAAACGGATACGCCTTCCACGATGATAAGTATTACTTCGAATTGGGTCTGTATAACTCGCTCAATGGTGCGGGTAGAAAATTTATGCACCCCGCCGATGGCTCAACAGCCGGTATTTCGATGTTAGGTGACTCGTCGTTAGCAAAATTAAGCAATCCAGCTGC
The DNA here is from genome assembly GCA_041179245.1 of Pseudomonadota bacterium. Taxonomy (GTDB): domain Bacteria; phylum Pseudomonadota; class Gammaproteobacteria; order Burkholderiales; family Rhodocyclaceae; genus JBEGTT01. The sequence continues at coordinate 9,788 of JBEGTT010000084.1, read as the reverse complement.
ATATTGGCGTTTCGCTTATTTCAAAGACCAGAAGCGCGACAATTATTCAGTAGGGTTGTTTGGCTTCAATGCGGCACTTAAACCAGTGGATCAAAGCCTAGGAAGCACGGTAGATCGTTACCAAGACATCGGTTTAGATGCCTCATATCAGTACTTGGGCAATAGGAAACACATCGTTGCGCTTAACGCCAGCGTCATCAGGGAGTGGCAAAAGCTTGGTTATTCAGTGAATAACGGGGCAGACAACAAAAGTAACCAGCTAGACAACTATAAAGTTGCCGCCTCCTATCACTACGATCAAACGTGGGGTGTCACTGGATCGCTATTTGAAACGAAGGGCAGCAAGGATGCCGGACTTTTCTCCAATGCCAATTCATATGCCAACAATAGCCTCTCCACCTCTGGGTATGTCTTGCAGGCTGACTATACTCCTTGGGGCAAAGACGGTTCTTGGGGGGCCCCCTTGGCCAATGTTCGTTTTGGTGTCCAATACACGGGTTACAGCAAATTTAACGGCGGGTCCCGGTATCTCATTGACCCAACCAACCATACAGATCGTAAAGCTTCAGATAACAACACCTTGATGCTCTTCGCCTGGACGTCTATCTAACTGTAAAAAACGAAAGAAAAACCATGAAAAAATTATTGTTTGCGGTACTGCTGTCTTTGACAGCGACGACTAGTTTCGCTGGGGATGCTAAGAAGGGCGCGGATGTTTTTGCTGACGAGTGTGGGGATTGTCATAGCACAATCGCTGGCAAGAATAAAAAGGGTCCGGCTTTGACTGGGGTTATCGGGCGTAAAGCCGGTACGGTCGCTGATTTCACTGGGTATTCAGACTCAATGACAAGCAGTGGCATCACTTGGTCTGCTGAAAAAATTGACACCTACATCACGGCACCTAAGAAGACTGTTTCTGGTGGAAAAATGAAATACGAAGGTCTTGATGATCCTCGCTCAAGGTCAGATGTCATCGCGTTTATCATGTCATTAAAATGAACCTTTCCCGGAGCCTCACTCCGGGTTTTTCTTATGCGAATACTCCTTGTTGAAGATGATCCCGTTCTCCAAAGTGGCGTTAAAGATGCGCTGACTTTGGAGAAATTTCACGTTGATTGCGTTGGCACAGGTGAGGATGCGAAATATTCAATAACCGCAGTTCCCTATGATCTTGCCATTGTGGACATCGGGCTGCCTAAAATGAGCGGGCTGGACTTAGTGCGCTGGTTACGGAAATCGGAAATTTCATTACCGGTCATTATCACGACCGCAAGAGATGGACTAGATGACCGCATTGAGGGACTAGATCTCGGTGCAGATGATTATTTGGTTAAACCATTTCAAGTAAAAGAGCTGGTTGCAAGAGTTAGAGCCGTAGTGCGCCGAAGCAAATCAGCCTCTTCATCAATTCTCTCGCTAGGCGGCGTATGTCTGAACTTATCAACACACACATCAACTATTTACGAACAACCGCTTAGTCTGAGCGCTAGGGAGTGGGGGGTATTGGAGCAATTGATGCTGGCTAGCCCCAATGTTCTGACGAAGCACAAACTGACCGAGACGCTAAGTAGTTGGGATAGTGAAATCACCTCCAACGCAGTCGAAATTTATATCTCTCGACTCCGAAATAAACTAGGTGATTCAGGGGTTTTGGTGACTACTATCCGAGGGATTGGGTACAGACTTGATGAAATTTGAACCACCCTTCTTCCGCTTTAAATCATTAAAGATCCGGCTGATAGCTGCTCTGGCTATTCCCCTGATATTGCTTTTATCTTTCAGCGTATTTGTTGATTACAAACTATCTGTTCTGCCTGTAAATGCAGCCTACGATCATGCACTACTCGATGATGTCGTTGCTTTTTCAGGCAGAGTGTCTATTCAAAAAGATGAGGTTTATGTCGATTTCCCTGAGTCGGTCCAAAAATTACTTGCTGAAAATAGTGGCGATGACGAGTTTTTCGCCGTATTTGACGTAAACGGCAATCAAGTTTTCGGTGCCCCGGGGTTAACTTTCAAAGTTGGAAAAACAAATCCATACATTACTCATGATATTTATCAAGGGATGAGAATTAACAAAGCAACCTATAAAGTCTCAACCCCCTCATCTGCATATTATGTCGTCGTTGCCGAGACGATTAAACATCGGGAGGAAGCTGCAACCACTATCCTCACGGGCATGATTTTCCCCAGTCTGTTCCTTTTTATATCAGCACTTTTGATTGTGTATTTTGGCGTTAGAAGCGGTTTGCGCCCCCTGAACGAACTCAGTTCAGAAATCAAGAACAGGGATCGAAATGATTTCAGCTCGTTACCGGAAAACTCTGTTCCCGTTGAAGCGCTTCAACTTATCTCTTCAATCAATTTGTTGATCGATAATTTACGAATTTCAAATGCAGAGAAGAAAGATTTTGTGGCCAATGCCGCCCACCAAATCAAAACTCCACTAGCGGGTATAAATACACAGTTGGAGCTATTGAAGGGTGAGGTTTCTGAAGAAAGTATTCCCCGAATTAATCTTGCATTGCAAGCCTCTGAAAGATTGAGCCATTACATTCACCAGTTGTCTGCGCTGGCAAGATCGAATGACGCACTCGCAATCGCCCCTTATCTCAAGGACATTAATCTTGCAAGAATCATCGAACAAGAGTCATCTCACTGGTTTGATATCTCGAACGCTCAGGGAATAACCATTGAGTTTGAACCAAATGAATGTCTTGTTCGCGGAAGTATTTGGCACATTCGGGAAATGATATCTAACCTCATTGATAACGCTATCAAATACACGCAAGTCAATGGAACGATCTGGATAAGCAGCGGTATTGACCTCAATAACTGTCCCTTTGTTGAGGTCAAGGACAACGGCCCGGGCATTCCCCAAAAACTATTAGGGTTAATTGGGACTCGCCATTACCGACCAGAAAATCCATCGATTAACGGAAGTGGCTTAGGCTTAGCTATCGTTAAAGAAATCGCTGAAAAACACGATGCCACCGTTCATTTCCTAGATACGAATCAAGAAGAAGGAACCTGCATTCGGGTGATTTTTTCGCCAATACACCAGACATAACCAGAGGGTTTATATGTTCAGTAGCGTTAGTTCAAAGATGAAACTCATGGTTGCATCTTGTGTTTTGTCTTCCCTTATTCTTTCTGGACTTGGGATATTTGCAGTCAATCACATCGGCGATGATGTGCATGTTGCGTTGGACCAAATCAATCAAGCATCAGAAAGAACAATGCTGGCCGCAAAAGCTCAGAGGCTACTGCTGGAGCAAGTTAGAGCATGGAAAAACGTAATGCTTCGAGGGGCTGAAAATGAAGACTTTGATCGTTACTACACTGAATTCCAGAAACTGGGTGGCAATGTCGGTGAAACACTAAAGGAGCTACGCTCAATTACAGCAGATAGCGGGGAATTGGACATCATAGAAAAACTGATCGCACACCACCAATCTATGACTGATCGATATAACGCTGCGATTCACGAGTATTACAACCCTCACAAACCTTCAAGCTTGCTGGAAGTTGATTTGGCCGTACCTGTCATTGAAAAACCCGTATCCAAGGAAATGTCCAAACTTGCAGAGGTAATCTTCGAGAGTACGAATGCCATTCTGTTGGAAAACAGAAAAGAAACATCGCGGATCATCGTCGACTCTCGCTGGAAACTTGCCTTGAGTCTCTTGATAGTCCTCCCCGCGATTGTGATCGTCGGTATTCGTATCAGCCGTAGCGTATTAAATGTGCTGGGTGGCGAGCCTCTTTATGCGGAAGAAGTCGTTCAGCGGATTGCTCAAGGTGACCTTACTGGTCATATCAAAGTCAGAAACCAGGATCGGGATAGCTTACTTGGTCATATTGCAGCCATGCAAAACGAACTCAAAGCCTCGATCGGTTTAGTATTGGCAGGAGCCGAACAGGTTCGCCAAGCCTCCACACAGCTTTCAACCTCCTCAGAGCAAGTTGCCAGCAGCTCAAATAATCAACGCGAGGGCGTTAAGGCAGTGGCGGCCTCTGTCGAACATATGTCCGCGAATATGGAACGGGTTGCCCTGAATGCCGCCAATGCTCAAAATACCTCGAATGAGGCGCGGGCACTGGCTATTAATGGCAGCGAAGCAATACACACCGTATTTGCCAGCATGGATGAGATTTCATCGGTTGTAACCAGCTCGTCTTCCAGTCTGCTGGATCTACATAGCAAGACAGACGCTATTGTTGCAATGGTGAAAACGATTAAGGAAATTGCAACTCAGACGAATTTGCTGGCGCTCAATGCATCTATTGAGTCAGCCAGAGCGGGAGAGGCCGGACGTGGTTTTGCCGTTGTTGCCGATGAAGTAAGAAAACTTGCTGACCGAACTTCGGTCGCGACAGATGAGATTTCTTTGACGGTAAATCAGATTCTTGGAAGTAGCGATGAAGCTGTTGCAACGATGGGAAATGTTGTGTCTCGGGTTGAAGAATCTGTTGCTCTTGCACAAAAAGCAAATGACATTATTCATTTCCTGCGAAACGGTGCGGAAAGAGCAAATGCAAGTGCTGTAGAAATATCTCTAGCGATTAGTACCCAAGGAAAAGAAAGCTCAAAAATCGTATCTGAAATAGAGCAAATTTCTTTGATTACCGACGAGAATAATCATACTTCGACTCAAAGTGCAGCAGGCGCAAGAGCCTTATCCCAGTTGGCGGTAGATCTAAAAACTGCCGTAGACCACTTCAAAATCTGAATAAATTAGCTTTTAATTGATACAACTTTTAACTCAATGACTAACTGTTAGGAATATATGAAATACGTTCTGATTTTTATCGCCTTAATTTGTGGCAACGCCTTCGCTGAGGGTCCTCGTATTGGTGTGGAGTTTGAATCTGAAAAAGACAACAAATCAGGTTTGACTAACCAAGCACTCACCGTGATTCCTGGCTGGGAATTTTCTGAGGAGAGTTTGATTAATCGAGTTGAATTGCTGCTCGAACGGAATCAAGATACTTCCGCTGACAGCCGTGGGGTAACTGCCAAAGAAAACAAGCTGTTCTTAAGATTCCGTCATGACGGAGATATTAGTGAGTCTTTTGGATACTATATCCGTGGTGGTTTTGGACGTGCATACAACGATACGAGGTCATTTAATTACGCCTATGTTGAACCTGGTGTGGAATACAAAATTACTCATCAGTGGGCTTGGACGGTGGCGTATCGAGAAATTAATTCGATTGATGGACTAACCGGCGAGCATGTTGGTAAATTCATTACAGGCCCAAGTTTTGATCTGGACGCACATAATGAGTTTGAGCTTCGTTACGTTAAGGGCGAAGGGGATAGGAGCGTCAAAGCTCTCGTTTTTGAATATGTCCATAAATACTAATCAATTCTCCATCCATACCAAGAGTGTACATATCTAGGACTTGTTATCAGAATGCTTAACTCGTTGAATTCGCTGCGAACAAAATTAACCCTAGCCAGTTCAAGCTTGGTCATCATTTTTGTGTGGGCTCTGCTGTTCTTTATTACCTTTGTCATTGAGCCTGACATGGAATCAAACCAAGCAGCTCAACAGTTTGAGGTGGCCAAGTATTTGGCCAATGATCTGGATCAGGACATTAAAACCCGGCTACAAAATATTGGTGAGTTAGCCGATGACATCGATCCTTACCGGATTGACGATCAAGCCTATTTGCAACGCTTTTTATCTCTTCATTACAGCAACGAGTCTCTATTTGATGGTGGTTTAGTGGTCATTGGCGTTGACGGTGTAGCCAAAGCGGATTTCCCTGTGGTCCCAGGTCGCAAAGGACTTAACTTTGTTAATCGGGAGCACTTTCAGGGGGCCATTACGACTCGAAAGCCGTTTATTGGTAAACCTTCACTAGGCCTAGCACTTAAGACACCTGTATTGGTGATGTCAGCGCCCATCACAGACCGAAATGGTAAGGTTGTAGCCGTACTCAGCGGGGTTTCCGACTTAACCTCTCAATCGCTCCTGGGGCCAATTTATAACGCAAAGCTAGGCGACTCGGAGGTTTACGTTTTTTCATTACGCGATAATTTAATCATTGCCACCTCAGATTCTTCGAAAACGCTCGGTGATGTACCCGCGCCAGGCAAAAGTGAAATTTATGATCGTTATCGAACTGGATTCGAAGGTAGTTCAATTGGCGTAAGTTCTGCTGGCGTACAGAAACTATTTTCTGGAAAACGTTTAGAAACAACGGAATGGCTTGTTAGTGTTGCCATTCCAACTGAAGTCGCATTTAAGCCGATTCATTTGCTTATCGGGACGGTCTACGCGGCTGCCGCGTTGGCTACTCTGTTTGCCCTGCTTATTATTCGCTGGTTAACCAAACGCTTACTTTCCCCGTTGAGCTTGGCTAGCGAGCAACTTGATGCCATGTCCAGCGGTAAAGCCCCGTTGGAACGCTTGGCAGAATCGGGCGGGCAAGAGGTTGCCCAACTCCTTACCAGTTTTAACCGTCTCAGCGGTCAACTCCAACTGCAAAAAGCTGAGCTACAACAGTCAAATCGTGCTTTACGGTTATTGAGCGAATGCAACATGCTGCTTGCTCGTGCAGAAGACAAACAAGCGCTGCTAACTGCCATCTGTCAGCTTGTCGTTGAATCAGGTGGCTATGTCATGGCGTGGATTGGATTTGCCGAGAACGATGAAGAAAAATCAGTTTTACCTGCTGCCAAGTTCGGCTTTGAAAATGGTTACTTAGACTTAATAACGATTTCATGGAGTGAGTCGGTAGACCTAGGTCGAGGACCAACAGGAACCGCTATTCGGACAGGTGTTACACAGGCAAACCAGAATTACCTGACTAATCCGAATGTCCTACCGTGGGGCGCCGAAGCCAGCAAACGAGGATACCAATCAAGCATCGCTGTTCCCTTGATTAGTCAAGCGCAAGTACTTGGTGCCCTAACGATTTACGCCAGTACACCAGAGGCTTTTCCTGCAAACGAAATTGTCTTGCTAGAGAAATTAGCCAGCAATATCGCCTATGGAATTGAAATGCTCGAAACCCGAACTCAGCGTGATGCTGCGGAAGGGGCAACACAGGCCAAAAGTGCCTTTCTGGCCAATATGAGCCACGAAATTCGAACGCCTATGAACGCAATTTTGGGTATGGCGCAACTCATGCGGCGCACCGAACTAACGGCCAAGCAAGCTACTCAGCTAGACAGGATTGATATTGCGGCAGAGCACCTGCTGTCCATCATTAATGACATTCTCGATCTTTCAAAAATTGAGGCTGAAAAGCTCACTTTGGAAGTTACCGACTTTGCTATGCCAGAAATCATGGAGCGTATTGTCAGTATTCTTTCTCCTCAAGCCAACTCAAAAGGTTTGGCTTTGATAATGGATGCGCAAAGCTTCCCATTTGTTTTGAGAGGGGATCCGACTCGGTTATCGCAGGCATTGTTGAACTATGCAAACAATGCACTGAAGTTTACCCAACATGGCTCAGTTACCATTCGAAGTAGGTTGCTGTCAGAAATCGGCGATGAAATCTTGGTTCGCTTTGAGGTGATTGATACGGGTATTGGGCTAAGCCAAGAACAACAAAACCGACTTTTTTCCGCGTTTGAGCAGGCTGATAGTTCAACGACCCGTGAATATGGTGGAACGGGTTTGGGCTTGGCAATAACCAAACAACTGGCAAAACTCATGGGAGGGGATGCTGGCGTTACTAGCACGCAGGGTGAGGGCAGCACCTTCTGGTTTACGGTGAAGCTTGGAAGAAGCACCGTTCCACTATCGGTGTCTTCCTCCCTCAAAAATAAGGAAGATCCTGAAACAGCCTTGGCACGTTATCACTTTGGTAAAAAAATTCTCCTTGTTGAAGATGAGCCAATTAACCAATTAATTGCCGTCGAAATACTCAGTGAAACGGGCTTAGTGGTTGAGACTGCTGACGATGGTCTACAAGCGCTAGAAAAAGCCCAGAGTTCAACGTATGACCTGATTTTGATGGATATGCAGATGCCTAAAATGGATGGTGTCATGGCAACCCGTGAAATCCGCAAAATTCCCGCTTTGGCTTCTGTCCCCATCTTGGCTATGACAGCTAATGCTTATAGTCAAGATCGTGCCCGCTGTTTGGACGCTGGCATGAATGACTTCATCACAAAACCCGTTGAGTCGGAAGTGTTGTACGCGACCCTGCTAAAATGGCTGGCTGACCCCGTCAGTCGGTAAAAGAGGGTGAATGGAACTCTTCGGTGGTCTTCGAGGTCTGTTCTTTGTATTAATCAACTTAAGGAAAATTATGAACTCTTTTAGAACAATCGCTGCGTTTACTGTTGCCGTGGGTCTAGTGCTATCGCCTTTGTCTGCCTACGCACAACCGCATAAAAAGCACCAGGCCAAACACCATCACGTTAAGAAGCATCATGCAAAGGTAAAAAAATCAGCTGACGCATCACCCATTGTCGCGCCCGTTCAAAACTGAGTTCCATTGGGTTTGACGTTCTATAAGCTTTTTTGCATTTTTTGAGAGTGGTGGGCGTTTCGGGAGTACGCCTTCGAGAGAGCTAGGATTGCTGCGGGCGCCGCTGGCTACATAGTCATTTAGCAACGTAGTTTGAGCTTGAGTCACAGGATAGTCGAGTATGTTGCAGAGGTAGTCGAATAGTGCATCTGTAAGGCACTCAGGGGTCAGGGTATTGGTTTTGCCGACTTGTTCCCACAGCCAGTCAGAAAAATTCATGAAAGTGTTAAATGGGGATGCTGTGCTTGGGTTGCTAAAGAGCAGCACAACTGCTTGTTTGAAGCGGCCCGAGTTGGCGATCATGTCCCAATATCGGGCAAAGCGTGTAAAGCGTTGAACGGTGAACGCATCGACATCGGAATTTTGCTGGATGGAATAGGGTGGGGCTGGGTCGTACACCATCCCGTATTCGGCGTTATGTCGGGTGATGGGCGCCCCGCGTAGGCGTTTCAAAATTCCGAGCTGTATTTCGTGCGGGCTGAGGGCGTATAGATGGTCAAATCCGGCAGCGAAGCTTTCTATTGTTTCGCCGGGTAAACCAAACACTAAGTCGGCATGTAAATGGGCGTTTGAATGTGCTAGCAGCCAACGTAAGTTCTCGGCTGTCTTTTGATTATTTTGTCGGCGCGAAATACGTTGCTGAACTTCTGGGTTGAAACTCTGAATACCAATTTCAAACTGAAGGGTACCCGGTGGAAATTGCACGATTATCGCTTTGAGTTCTTCCGGGAGATGATCTGGGATAACTTCAAAATGAACGAATAGGTGAGACGTTGGGTCCTCAGTCAGTCGATCTAGAAAGAACTGCAGAATCTGGATTGAGGTATCAACTTTCAGGTTGAACGTTCGGTCGACAAATTTAAAGTGACGAGCGCCTCGCCGGTAAAGCACGTCCATTTGTTCAAGGAAGCCTTCCAAATCGAAAGACCAGGCGGTTTTGTCGAGTGAGCTTAAGCAAAATTCACATTTAAAAGGGCAGCCCCGAGACGCTTCGACGTATAGAAGCCGGTGAGCTAAATCATTGGCTGTGTATTCTGCGTAAGGAAATCGAATTTGATTAAGTGGGGGTTGTTCGCCGTTGGTGATTTTATGTAAAGGCTTTTCACCAGACAGCAGCGCGTTGCAGAGTTTCGCAAAACTGATGTCCCCCCAACCGGTAATCACATAATCTGCAAGCTGAGTAATGGTTTGCTCGTTGGTTTCATAGCTAACCTCGGGGCCACCGAGGATAACGATGAGATTAGGGCGGGTGGTCTTGATTAAACGAATGACCTCGGTGGTTTCGGTAACAT
>JBEGTT010000083.1:0-3066 GCA_041179245.1 Pseudomonadota bacterium | reverse complement strand
CAAGCGATGGGGGCGAAAGAGGTGGAAGCCTTTTTGACCCATTTGGCGGTGAAGGGCAGGGTGGCGGCTGCAACGCAGAATCAGGCCTTGTCGGCTTTGCTGTTTTTGTACCGTGAAGTGCTGGACATCAATTTGCCTTGGCTGGATGAGGTGGTGAGGGCCAAGCGCCCGGCGCGTTTGCCGGTGGTACTAACTCGCCAAGAGGTGGTGTCGGTGCTGGATCGGATGGAAGGCACACATGGCTTGATGGCGCGTTTGTTGTACGGCACTGGCATGCGCTTGATGGAGTGCATGCGTTTGCGGGTGAAGGACGTGGATTTTGAGCGCGGAGAGGTGATGGTGCGCGATGGCAAGGGGGCCAAAGACCGTGTGACCATGTTGCCCCAATTGCTTGTGCCGACATTACAGGCGCATTTGAAACAACTACGTACTTTGGATGAAGCCGATAGCGAGTACGTGTTCCCATCCTGCGACCGAGAAAAACAACGCCACTGCGATGAGAAGGGTTTGCAGCGGGCGATGAAAAAGGCGGTTCAAGCAGCAGGTTTAACCAAGCTGGCAACGCCGCATACTTTGCGCCATTCGTTTGCGACTCATTTGCTGCAATCGGGTTACGACATCCGCACCGTTCAGGAATTACTCGGGCACGCCAATGTGGCAACCACGATGATTTACACTCACGTGCTGAACAAAGGCGGGCGAGGGGTGGTTTCCCCACTGGATGCAATTTAGTTGTCGACGCTCAACCCATTCTTAAATGGGAAGAACTGCAATGCCCGAACTATTGTTGATGTGGCAAACCAAAGACGTCCATAAAATCTGCACTTTGTTAAGGCATAAACACAGATGAATTTATATTTACCGGACGAGGCTGCTACGCAAGCCTTAGGGGCGGCGTTGGCTAAAGCGCTGGAATTGAGTCGTGCCGATCCGGCTTCTGGCCTTCGGGTTTTTTTAGAGGGTGATTTGGGGGCGGGCAAGACGTCGCTGGTGCGGGCTTTGCTTTATGCCAATGGGCACGTTGGCCCGGTGAAGAGCCCAACCTATTCGCTAATAGAAACCTATGACCTTGATGGGCGTATTTTTCATCATTTTGATTTCTATCGCTTTGAATCAGCAGATGAATTTCTGGAAGCTGGGCTGGAAGAATATTTTCAGGATGGTGCGACTTGTTTAGTTGAATGGCCGGATAAAGCGGGGCAATTCTTGCCGAAAGCTGATTTGGTGTTGGAATTAAGCCATGAGCCTGTGGGTCGGAAGGCATCGATCAGGGCGATAAGCGAACGGGGGCAAGCCTGCTTGGATTTCTTGGAATAAAGGGTGGTGGTATGTCGTGTGAGAAGTCCGATCTAACTGAATTAGCGAATAACGAACGCCGGCGCGTGCTGCATTTTGCAGGGGCGGCGTTGGTGTGTTCGGTAACGCCCTTGGCGAGTTGGGCTGCCGAGTTAGCTTCTTCGGGGACGCCTTCTATTTTGGCTGTTCGAGTTTGGCCGGCCAGCGATTACACCCGTGTCACCTTGGAACATGATTTACCCCTCAAGTTTTCTAATTTTTTGTTAGAAAACCCGGATCGGCTGGTGGTCGATATCGAAGGAATTGAACTGAATAAGGTGATGGAGTCTTTGTCCGGGAAAGTTAGCCCGGATGACCCTTACATCAAGTTGCTGCGCGCTAGCCGTTTTAAACCGGGCGTTGTCCGCTTGGTGATGGAGCTGAAAACCAAAGTTGTTCCGCAGGTTTTTACGCTGAAACCCGTTCTCGAATATGGGCATCGTTTGGTGTTGGATGTGTATCCACAAAATCCGACCGATCCCTTGCTGGCCTTACTCGAAAATCGGGAGGAGCCAAAACTTGAACCCCGTTCTGCGGCCGTGCATACCACTAAGAAAACTGCGGCTGTCGACCGGATGGTTACCATTACGCTTGATCCGGGGCATGGCGGTGAAGATCCCGGTGCTGTTGGCAAACGCGGCACGTTCGAAAAAAATGTCACGCTGGCGATTGCTTCCCGCTTGAAACAGCACATTGATAGCGAACCGAATATGCGGGCGGTGCTGACCCGAGATTCGGATTTTTTTGTTCCCTTGGGGCTGCGAGTGCAAAAAGCGCGTCGGCTGCAGGCTGATTTATTTGTCTCTCTCCATGCAGATGCGTGGATTAAACCCGAAGCCCGTGGTTCATCAGTATTTGTGCTCTCAGAAGGGGGGGCCACGAGTTCGGCGGCCCGCTGGTTAGCACAAAAGGAAAACTCAGCCGATTTGATTGGTGGGGTGAATATCGGTGTGAAAGACCCCGTACTCGCTAGAACCCTGCTCGATTTGTCTCAAACGGCGACGATTAGCGACAGTATGAAGCTGGCGAGAACGCTGTTAGGTGAGCTGGGTACGATTAACACATTGCATAAATCGGGCGTTGAGCAAGCGGGTTTTGCCGTACTAAAAGCGCCAGATATTCCCTCGGTGCTGATTGAAACGGCTTTTATCTCCAATCCAGAGGAAGAACTGAAACTGGCCGATGAGCGTTATCAGGACAAAGTGGCGGAAGCGGTGCTTAAGGGTATTCGGGGTTATTTCATTAAAAACCCACCGCCACCTAAGTCTAGACAGGCTTGACAGGCATGCTTGAGTGAAAGCGCACGGTTCCAAACCGTTATAATCGCGCCCTTTGTCAGTTATTAGGCAGGATTAGGTTTTTCCATGCGGGTTTATCGAGGTCTTTCCCAGTGCTTGTCAGCACCCACTGCGCTCACGATCGGCAATTTTGACGGTGTCCATTTAGGGCATCGTGCATTGCTGCAGCGGTTGAAAGCTATTTCTGCGGAAAAGGGTCTGGTGCCTACGGTATTGACCTTCGAGCCGCATCCGCGAGAATTTTTTACCCCGGACAGTGCCCCCACGCGGCTATCGACCTTGCGAGAAAAGCTGGAATTACTTGCCGAATGTGGCATACAGCAAGTCGTTGTTTGTCCATTTAACGAAGTGTTGGCCAAGGTGTCAGCCGATGATTTTATTCAGGTCATTCTGCTGGATCGCCTGAAATGTCGTCATTTGGTGATTGGCGATG
>JBEGTT010000082.1:0-14126 GCA_041179245.1 Pseudomonadota bacterium | reverse complement strand
GCACAATACCCCAATCTAGATAACACTGCCTATCATTACAACCGCCTTAACAAACGAAGCATCTTTCTTGTCTTCGATAATGTTGGTGACGAAGGAGCGGTCGATTTTGATACGATCAATGGACAAGGACTTGAGGTAAGTCAGCGAAGAGTAGCCGGTGCCAAAATCGTCCAGAGTCAACAGTAGACCGTGGGAACGTAAGGTTTCTAGGGTTTTCATGGCAATGGGCGAATGGCTAAGCAGGACCCCTTCGGTAATTTCAATTTCAAGTTGGTGTGGCGCAATACCCGAAGTTTCCAGTGCCTGAAGTACCACGTCGCACAAGTCAGCAAAATCGAGCTGCGAGGGTGAAACATTCACGCTGATGCGGAAATTGCCGTAGCCCTCGTCAGCCCAGCGTCGTGCTTGAGCGCAGGCCTCTTGAATAACCCAGTGACCAAGCCGGTGAATCAACCCCGTGTCTTCCGCGATAGGAATAATGCGTTCGGGTGAAATGGCGCCAAGGGTGGGGTGGTCCCAACGTAACAAGGCTTCCCAGCTGGAAATGGTTTTTGTGGCGGCATCAAACAGCGGTTGAAAATGCAGTTTTAATGATCGTTCATCAAGCGCTTCACGCAATGCCGATTCCAAGGTCATTCGGTCTGAAATCTGCTCATTCATCTGAGCGGTATAAAAAGTCCAGATACACCCACCGCGAGACTTGCTTTGGTACATCGCAGCATCTGCATTGCGTAGTAAAACCTCAATGTTATCGCCATCTTGGGGGTAACACGCAATACCAATACTAGGCGGTGCATAAAGGGTTCGTCCATCAATCGGGAGACCACCACTCAGGGCGCAATGGATGTTACTGACGACATCTGAAATGGTTTGTGGGTTGCCCGCCCCGTTTAACAAAATAACAAATTCATCGCCCCCCAAGCGAACGATAGTGTCGGAATCGCGAACAGAAGTGTTCAAGCGGCGCGCCGTTTCAATCAACACTTTGTCGCCGATCAAATGCCCCAAGGTGTCATTGATATTTTTGAAGCGGTCCAAATCAATCAGGACGACGGCGAAGTGTTGGTCGGTTTGGCGCTGGGATTCGATGATGCGGTTAGCCCGTTGTACCAAGACTCGGCGATTGGGCAGGCCGGTTAACGCATCATGGTCGGCCAAATGGCGGATGCGTGCCTCGTTATCCTTGGTTTCAGAAATGTCGTGCGCGACGGCAACATAGTGGGTGATTTCGCCATTCTCAAGAACCGCATCGATATTCACCCACTTGGGGTAGAGCGAGCCGTCTTTACGCTTATCCCAAATCTCCCCCCGCCATTGGCCGGTAGCTTTTAAGTTTGACCACATCTCGTTGTAAAACGCACCATCATGTTTGCCCGATTTCAGCATACGCGGCGTTTGTCCAATTGCTTCGTCAGGGCGGTAACCGGTGAGCCACGTAAACGCTGGATTAACGCTGACGATGGTGCCGTTGGGGTCGGTGACCATAATAGATTCGCTACAGACTTCAAATACCTTATTGGATAAAAGGAGTGTTTGTTCGGTTTGCCGACGTAGCGTGATGTCCTGAACTGTGAGTACTACCAGTGCCTCTGGGCCTTCGCCGGTACGCGCGATGGTGATGGCGGCAGGAAATCCTTTGGCGTTAGAAGGTGTCGTAACTTCCGCTTCAAACGCAGTTGAATCCATTGGTTTTAGCTTTTCTAAGTGCCCATCCGGGCCTTGAATACTGTCTGCGTGGATTTCTAACACATCATTTAAGGGGCGGTCCTTCAGCGATTGACCTGATAGACCAACTAGGTTTGCAGCAAAGGGATTTGCAAATCGAATGGTGTGGGGCTGCTCAGGCGATAGGCAAAGGATACCTTGGGCTACAGCACCAATGATGCTGGCACTCAGTTCATGTGCCTGAGCGACTCGGTTGCTCGCTTCCAGTGCCTTTTGTAGGCGGAGATCCACCGCAACACCCAAAAAACCAATGACGGTATTGTTGCTATTTCTTAAGGCTGAAACGGATAACAGCACCGAGACGCGAAGCCCATCTTTGCGGATGTAAGTCCATTCTCGTTCTTCGTGCTCGCCTAGGATAGCTTTGGCGACAAAAACCTCAAACCCGATTTTGACCGGTCGGCCAATTTCCTCGCTAAGGGAAATTGCTCGATCTTTAACCTCATTTAAGTCATGAAATAAAGCGGGCGAGTGCTGACCAATGACCTCGCGGCATGCGTAACCCAGTAACTTTTCGGCGGCGGGATTAAAACTGAGAATGGTGCCGCTGGGACTTGTCGCAATGATGGCGTGAGCAGCACTGTCCAGAATTGCACGCTGCCATTCAGATAGATTGCGAATCTGATTGTCTTTTTGCGCGAGTGCTTCCCGCAAAAATGCAGTCTCGGCGCGCTGCTCGTGTTTGTTGACCATGAGATTTCCCTGAATTAGAGAGGGTTGGGAGTGGGTCGGAAATAGTGCAAAAATTGCTTAGTAGGCGAGAGTTTCTCAGAAATTGGTCGGAATAGTGAGAGGGCGAGTTAATTTATGCAAAAGTTCCTTTGTGTCTTCGGTGTCTGTGGCTTGGAATGAAAATACAAGTCATCGTGAAAGACGACGACAAGGCGCAGGGCCGGTAGAATGGCGGCTTCGTTTCAGAGGATTGCGCTTGTGAGTTCAGCTAAAGATTTATCACCCGCTGCCGTGCCGGCAGCCAATTTCATTCGAAATATCGTTGAGGCGGATTTGGCCTCCGGTAAATATGCTAGCCGTCGTTGGGCAGGCCAACCTGGTACGGCGAGTGAGCACGCGAACGGTAGCGTGGACCCTGCAAAAATCCGCACACGTTTTCCACCTGAACCCAACGGTTATCTGCATTTTGGGCACGCCAAGTCAATTTGCCTGAATTTTGGGTTGGCCCAGCAATACGGTGGCCGTTGCCACATGCGTTTTGACGATACCAACCCAGAGAAAGAAGAGCAGGAATACGTCGATGCGATTTTGTCGGCAGTGCGTTGGTTGGGTTTTGAATGGCACGATGATGTCGAAAACAATCTGTACTACGCCTCGGATTATTTCGACTGGATGCTGCAGTTTGCGGAGTACCTGATTTCTGCCGGTCACGCTTATGTTGATAGCCAGAATGCCGAAGAAATGCGGGCTAATCGGGGGACTTTGACCCAAGCGGGTAAAAACTCCGTGTTCCGCGACCGTTCGGCTGCCGAGAACTTGGATTTGTTCAAGCGCATGCAGGCGGGTGAATTTGCTGATGGGGTGCACATTCTGCGGGCCAAGATTGATATGGCCGCACCGAATATCAACTTACGCGATCCCGCGATTTTCCGTATTCGCCACGCAGAACATCACCGTACCGGCAACCGGTTTTGTGTGTACCCGATGTATACCTTCGCGCACCCGATTGAAGATGCGCTGGAAAACATTACCCACTCGATTTGTACGCTGGAATTTGAAGACCAACGTCCGTTCTACGATTGGTTATTAAACCGCTTGGCCGAAGGTGGGCTGTTGCAACAGCCATTGCCACATCAGTATGAATTTTCCCGCCTGAATCTGACTTACGTTGTGCTGTCCAAGCGCAAGCTGATTCAGCTTGTCGAAGAAAAACGGGTCAGCGGTTGGGACGATCCCAGAATGCCGACCTTGGTGGGGGCCCGTCGTCGGGGATATGCGCCGCAAGGCTTCCAGCTATTTGCTGATCGCATCGGTGTGTCCAAATCCGATTCACTGATCGAATACGGTTTGCTGGAAGACTGTATGCGCGAAGTGATGAATGAATCCGATGAGCGTCGTATTGCCGTACTTGATCCGATGAAACTGGTGATTACGAATTACCCGGAAGGGCAGGAAGAAGAGTGTTTTGCGCCCAACCATCCGCTGCACGAAGAATTGGGCAAGCGGCATGTGCCATTCAGCCGCGAATTGTGGATTGAGCGTGAGGATTTTTTGCCGGTGCCAAGCAAAGGGTTCCACCGTCTGTACCCTCCACATATCAATCCCAATACGGGCGAAGCCAAAGAAGGCAGTTTGGTGCGCCTGCGTTATGGTTTTGTAGTGCGCTGCACAGGTTTTGAGGTTGATGCCAATGGACAAGTGACCACCGTGTTTGCGGAGTATTTGCCGGAAACCAAGTCCGGTACACCAGGGGCCGATAGCGTCAAGGTGAAAGGGAACCTGCATTGGGTGTCCGTGCTCCACGCCTATTCGGCTGAGGTTCGTTTGTACGACCGTTTATTTAAGGTGCCCGCGCCGGGCGCTCGCCGCGAAGGGGATGCGCCGGATTTGGAGCGGAACTTCCTCGACGACATCAACCCAAGTGCTTGCCAAGTGATTCTGGCTCAGTTGGAACCCGCGCTGCAGGAGGTGACACCGGGAGATCGTTTCCAGTTTGAACGCCACGGTTATTTTGTTGCTGATTCGGTGGATTCCAAGCAGGGTAAGCCTGTGTTTAATCGTGCGGTGACGTTGAAAGATTCGTGGGGCAAGGCGGGGCACTAGGCTCTGCTAGTCAATTTAGCGATGCCGCCCCGTAATATCGAACAGCTCGGCCAAGTCTTTACGCCACCGCAAGTGGTGGCGTTCATGCTGGGGCTTTGTCAGAACTCAGGGAGAATTCTGGAGCCTTCGGCGGGGGATGGCGCTTTTTTCAATCCGCTAGTAGCTCGCCAAGCGGATTGTGTAGGGGTTGAGTTTGATGCCAATGTTGCCGCGCCAGGGGTGCAAGTTGGCGACTTCTTTGATTACCCGCTGACGCAGCAATTTGACACCATTATCGGCAATCCGCCTTATGTCCGTTTTCAGGATATTGCGGAGGAAACCAAGCCCAAGCTGAAATCTCGGCTGTTTGATGCGCGCAGCAATCTGTTTCTGTTTTTCATTGAAAAGAGTGTTCGTCACCTGAAGCCTGGTGGTGAGCTGGTGTTTATCGTACCGCGTGAGTTCATCAAACTGACGTCTGCCCGTAAACTCAATGCGTGGTTAGCTGAACAGGGATCGATTACCCATTTTCACGAAACTGGCGATACGCGGGTTTTTGGGGAACACACGCCAAATTGTGCGATTTTCCGTTTTGAAAAGGGGCGCACCGACCGTCAAATGGCCGATGGTCGGATATTTACTGAAGTGGACGGCCAGTTGATGTTTTTACGCGGTGACTTCAACTTGCCGTTTAGTGATGTGTTTGAGGTCAAGGTTGGCGCGGTATCCGGCGCAGACAGTATCTTCACTCACCCCAAGGGCAATATGGAGTTCGTTTGCTCGAAAACGGGGGATACCGGCGAAACGCGGCGGATGTTCTATGGGGTCAAAAATGCGCATCTGGCGGCCCATAAAACCGAATTGCTAGCCCGACGTGTGACAAAGTTTGATGAAAGCAATTGGTGGTTGTGGGGGCGTGCATTTCCGATTAACCGCCTCCCCAGAATCTATGTGAATGGCCGTACTCGCCGGCCGCAGCCGTTTTTTTTGCATGACTGTAACCATTTTGATGGCGCGATCTTGGCACTGTTTCTGAAAAACCAGCAGATATCAAAACGGGAGCTGGTTGAATGCGCACGCATGCTTAACGAAGAGGTGGATTGGCAACAGCTGGGTTTCGTGTGTGACGGGCGTTTTCTACTTACCCAGCGTAGCTTGCAGACTTGCCGCTTACCTGAAAAATTTTCCTGTTTTCTTCCCAAGGAAACCGTATGACTTTTACTGAACAACTTGCAACCGCTTGGCATAAAAACAATTCTCTGTTGTGTGTCGGTCTTGATCCCGATCCCGCAAAATTTCCTGCCCATTTGCAAGGCAAGCCAAATGCGATATTTGAGTTTTGTGCGGGGATTGTGGATGCTACCGCTGATTTGGTCTGTAGTTTCAAACCGCAAATTGCCTACTTTGCTGCTCGTCGAGCCGAAGATCAGTTGGAAGCGTTAATTTCATATATCCACGAAAAACATCCCGGGATTCCGGTCATTCTGGATGCCAAACGGGGAGATATTGGGAATACGGCCGAGCAATATGCCATCGAAGCCTTTGAACGTTTTAAGGCCGATGCGGTGACGATTAACCCCTATATGGGCCGCGACTCGGTAGAGCCTTGGCTGGCTTACCCGGATAAGGGCGTGATTTTGCTTTGCCGCACTTCGAATCCCGGTGGCTCTGACCTGCAATTTTTGAACGTGGGCAACGCCGGTGGCGAAGAAAAGCTCTTTGAGCGAGTGGCACGCCTTGTCGCTGATGAATGGAATACCACGGGTCAATGTGCTTTGGTGGTCGGTGCAACCTTCCCGGCAGAAATCGCTCGGGTGCGTGAAATTGTTGGCGATATTCCGTTGCTGGTGCCCGGTATCGGTGCACAGGGGGGGGATATTCAGGCGACTGTCACGGCAGGGCAAACTTCAGCGGGTAAAACGCCCGGGGCGGGGTTGATGATTAACTCTTCCCGTGCCATTTTGTACGCAGGTAAAGACGAAAACTATGCAGCAGCGGCTCGTCAGGTAGCTTTGGCGACGCGCGACAGTATCAATTCTTATCGAATCACAACCTAAAGGAAAAACAGTATGAACGCACAACATGGCTATGACATCGAAGACCTAGAAGTTGGTATGACAGCAAGCCTGAGTAAAACTATAACCGACGCTGATATTGTGTTGTTCTCAGCGGTTTCAACGGATACCAATGCGGTCCATCTGAATGAAGAGTTTGCGAAAACAACAATGTTTGGTGGCCGCATCGCCCACGGTATGTTGTCGGCGGGTTTGATTTCCGCCGTGCTGGGGAATCGTTTGCCTGGCCCCGGTACGATTTATCTGGGCCAAACGCTGAAGTTCAAAGCGCCGGTTCGTCCAGGTGATACCGTTACGGCAACGGCCACGATCAAAGAGGTTAATGTGGCGAAAAAACGGGCCATCGTGGAGACCATTTGTACCGTTGCTGGCAAAGTTGTCATCGAAGGCGAAGCGACGATGATGTGCACCAGCAAGGATGCCGCGTAACGCTTAAAAACTTAGCTGTCTTTAACGTGTAATAGTCGCTGGGCCGCAGCGACATCCCCTGCGGAAAGCTGTGGCCAAGCGAGTAAACAACGATCTAGCGCACGATCCAGCAGTTCTTGATCTTCTTTGTTTGGTGGGTGAAGGACAAAATCCACCACGGGATGCGGTAATCCCAGCGTTCGCGGGTGGCCAATCCCGAGCCGCAAACGCCAGAAGTCAGGCGTGCCGAGCTGGGCCTGAATGTCTTTCAGGCCGTTATGGCCGCCATTGCCGCCACCCTGTTTAAGGCGGATTTCACCGGGCATTAAATCTAGCTCGTCGTGAATCACTAGAATTTCTTCAGGCTCGATTTTATAAAATCGAGCAACGGCAGCAACCGCTTGGCCACTGCGATTCATAAACGTGGTGGGTGCCAGCAGATAGCGATCGCCTGCCTTGGCAATCCGGCCAAAGAACTTTCCTTCGGCCTGCCAGTGAGTTTTTAGGGCTGCGGCTAGTCGATCAACAAACCAGAAACCCGCGTTGTGCCGCGTATTTTCATAGTCGGGGCCGGGGTTGCCGAGGCCCACAATTAGTTTGAATCCCATGGTTTGAATCCCTTTTCCACGCCACACCTTGCTTGTAAAACAGAGGAATAAAAAACCGCCCTTAGCCTAAGACCTTGGGCGGTTGATCTAAGCGAAGAAACTTAATGAATTAAGCTTCAGTCGTTTCAGCAGCAGCGCCGCCCTTCTTGGCGTTAATCAATGCAACAGCCGTGTCGCCGCCTGTACCGTGCGTAACAATCGTTACACCTGCTGGTAGCGTGAGTTCAGAGACGTGGATCGAGTGACCGGCTTGTAGGTCTTTCAGATCAACTTCGATGTACTCAGGTAGTGCGCCGGGCAAACAAGAGATGTCGATTTCGGTCATCACGTGAGAGATAGAACCGCCTGCCAACTTAACACCTGGCGCCAAATCGGCGTTGATGAAGTGGAGTGGAACTTTCTGGTGCAGTGGCTTGTTAGCATCTACGCGCTGGAAATCTACGTGCAGAACGAGTGGCTTGTAAGCGTGCATTTGGTTGTCACGCAGCAGAACAGATTCTGTTTGACCATCAATGCTCAGCGTAATCACGGAAGAGTGAAACGATTCTTTACGAAGTGCCAGCAACAGGGTGTTGTGGTCGACTTCGATTGAAACAGCTTGACCTGCAGCACCATAAACGATGCCTGGGACTTTGCCTGCGCGACGGAGACGGCGGCTCGCACCCGACCCAAATAGCGTACGCACAGTAGCGTTAAGTTCAAATTTCATAAAAGCTCCAATAAAATTTGCCGGCCCGCGACCAGGACGACAGGTTAAAAATCAGTCTAAAAATAGCGAAAAAACAGAATCTTCATTGCTAATTCGGCGGATCGTTTCTGCCAGAATTTCGGCCGTTGATAGCTGGCGAATTCGGCCGCATGCAGCCGACTCAGGCCTTAACGGGATGGTGTCAGTCACGACAAGTTCATCAAGGTCGGACGAGCCAATCCGTTCAGCGGCGGCACCGGATAAAACGGGGTGGGTACAGTAGGCGAGAACGCGTTTGGCGCCACGGTTTTTCAACGCCGTGGCAGCCTTACACAGCGTGCCAGCCGTATCGACGATGTCATCCATGATTACGCAGGTGCGACCAGAGACATCACCAATAATGTTCATGACTTCAGACACATTGGCTTTCGGACGACGCTTATCAATGATGGCTAGATCGCACTCAAGGCGCTTGGCTAAGGACCGGGCACGCACAACACCACCGTGGTCGGGCGACACCACCATCAAATCCTCAAAGGATTGCTTCTGGATGTCCGTCAGTAAGATCGGCAGCGCGTAAATGTTATCAACAGGAATATCGAAAAATCCCTGAATTTGCTCGGCATGCAAATCCATCGTGAGTACGCGGTCAATACCAGCAGCGACAAGCATGTTGGCGACTAGTTTGGCTGCAATCGGAACACGGGATGAGCGTGAGCGACGATCTTGGCGAGCATAACCAAAATAGGGAATGGCTGCCGTGATTCGACCAGCCGATGCGCGCTTCAACGCATCAACCATGACCAGCAGTTCCATTAGATTGTCGTTGGTTGGCGCGCAGGTCGACTGCAACACAAATACGTCGCGTCCCCGAACGTGCTCGTCCAACTCAACGCTAACTTCGCCATCAGAGAAACGGCCTACTTTAGCCCGTCCCAGATCGATATTGAGTTGCTTTGCAACGGCCTCGGCCAGTTTTGGGTTGGCGTTGCCGGTAAAGACCATCAAATTATTCAAAGCCACTGCGCTGCCCCTTGGGAATGCGTGCTGGAAATGAAAACGGGCAGGCTCTTGCCTGCCCGACGAATTCGGTGGCTGAGGAGGAAGGATTCGAACCTTCGCATGCCGGAATCAAAATCCGGTGCCTTAACCAGCTTGGCGACTCCCCAGCAGTTCGTTCGGATGACTTGCTACCCAAACGAGGCGCGAATGATACAGACGCGCTTAAAAAAAATCCAGTGTTTTTAGAACACGGTGTCGTAGGTGACGGTTAGCAGACGTGCATCACCAAAGCGATTGGTGGAAGCACCTACTGTGGGGGCTCCATATTTTTGATCAAGGGTAAATTTGTCGCCGCTCAAGTCCTTCTGGTAGTCGTATTGCACTTTGATTGCACTAGAGGTGGTTAGGTCATAACGGAGAGTAAGCGATGTGGTGCGGTGAGCTTCTTGTGCATCAGATTCACTACTGCCGGTTGCAACTGCACGGTAATTAGCTACGGTTGCCATTGGCGTCCATTTGCCTACACGATAACCAACCCCAAAAATTTGGGCCTGATCGGCTCCTCCATATTCTTCGTTGTAGTTGATATGGACAAACTCACTTCGAACGAACCAGTTGTTGTAGTCAATATTGAAGGCTAAACCATAAATTTTTTGGGTCCCTGGATCAGAGAATACGTTATCTCCTGGGCTATATGTGCCAAATGCGCTGCCCGGGTTGGAGTCCCACACGCCAGAATTTTTTGTTCTCGTGTTTGATTGCAAGTACACGGCGCGTGTTTCAAACCAACCCTTTGACAGAGTAATGTCGCCGCCAACGATCTGGTCCCACTTACTGTCGGTACGACTATGTTTACCACTATAAACTTTCCAGTAGCCGGTATCGTTACGACCTTCATTACCGGCCATGACGTTTACTGCACTTGACCAGCTACCCCATTGATCTTGGTAACTGAGGTTGACGCCATTGTAGTTAACCGCTTCCCATCCGTAGAGTTGTGAGGGTAGGTGAGTCCAAGGTAGGGCCAAACCGACATCCTGCGTATCTGAGTAATAGAACATCGGGATGCGTTTTCGGCCGACCTGAAGCGTGTAGTTGTCATTGAGTTTGTAGCTACCGTAAAGCCACTCAATTGCAGCCTCACCGTTACGTGACCCTCGTGCAACGACTTGTCCAGTCAACGAAAAATTGCTTCCGGGTAGCTTGGCAACAGCTTGGTAGCCAATTTTGGAGTCTGGTTGCCATTGCAAACCACTAGTACTTTCGTAAACACCGCCTTGGGCGTAGTCAGAAACAAAAAAAGGTTTTTTATATCCGCTGGCAAGTCCATCTTGTTTGTTCAGCATCATGCCAGCGCCAAGCGTGGCAAAGCCAGACCCAGTAACTTCAATTCCGCCAATTTCGGCGGCGTGAACTGTATTTCCAAGTAACAGCACGGATGCAATAGCGGCTGTTGACGATATTTTTTTCAAAGACATATGGTGGTCTCCTGAATGCTTTTCAGTATTTTTTGAACAGACGGCGTGGTTAATTCAGTGTTAGCACGGGTTTTACGGTGCTATCCACAGCGGATTTCTCAACGTAGCCAATGGCGCCGGGAGTCGCTGCAACTGCCTTCTTAATATCGGCACTGTTAGGTGCTTCTTTGGGAGGGGTTCCCTTGCCTGTGAAAGACATTTTCGCCCAGTAGGACTTGACCTGTGCCGCCGATTTACCCGTTAGCTTGGAGTAAAACTCTTCACGCAATGGGCTGGACTCTGGTAAATCCAACGGAGCTGCCGCAGAGCCACCGGGCAAACTTGACGCCTTGCCCATAAACACGTCAGAGACTTGTTCCTTGGTCATGTCAGGTGAAGCTTTGTTGGTAACCACAACGACTTCTGCGAGTGAAGAGGCCGCTGGTAGGACACACGCGGATGCTAGAAGCGCATGTAGCAATGAGTGGATGGCACGAGAGTTGGGTGAAAACACAGCTTCTCCTTTTGTGAGGTCTTTCGTTCTACAGTTTAAAACGGTGAGCAGATTGGCCTAATTGACTGGCTAACTGCTCGATTTTGCTCGCTGAATGAGACATCGTCTGAATCGATTGGGCATTGTGATTGACCATGCTGACGATGTTTTGCATCAAGCGGGTGATTTCGTGAAGATCCGTATCACTTTCGCGTAGGGCACCCGTGATGTCATTAACAGCTTGGCTTGCATCCTTGGCGCCCGCATGAATATTTCCCATCTTACTGGCGGCGGTGTGAACCATGTCAACACCTTCTTCAACCCGTTGCCGCCCGTTTTGCATACTATTGACCGCAGCAGTAACAGCAGACTGGATGTTGCCAATCATGTTTGAAATATCCTGTGTTGACTGGCCCGTGCGTTCAGCAAGCTTACGAACCTCGTCAGCGACCACCGCAAAGCCGCGTCCCTGTTCGCCGGCCCGAGCCGCTTCGATCGCGGCGTTCAGGGCGAGTAGATTGGTTTGGTCGGCCACGTCACGGATAACGCTAACGACGGCAGAGATTTCCGTTGAATAAACGCCAAGCTTGTGAATAAGTTCTGAAGATTCTCTGACGGATTCCAGCGTGCTGCCCATCTGGTCGGCCGCATGATTAACGACATCTTGGCCTTCGAGGGAGAGCTTGCCCGCATCTTCTGAGAGATCCAGCGCAGATTCGGCGGCACGGCTAATTTGATTCACCCGGGTGATGATGCCTTCTACGGCTTCTGCTGTTGAACTGGCGGCGTGCATTTCTGCAGAACCACTTTGTGAGACCTTGATGACATCCTGTGCCAGCGTATGAGAGCTTCGTGACAACTCATCGGCACTGCTGAGAATTTGGCTAATCAGGGATCGAAGGTGTTCCTGCATATAGGCCATCGATGCCATCAAACTTTGTTTATCTCCTGAGGCTACATGGATGTGAACCTGCAAATCGCCTTCGGCAATAGCGCGCGCTGTCGCTACCGCTTCGGATGGGTCGCCCCCCATTTGGCGGAAGATACTGCTCGTGATGAGTACTGCTAGCCCCAACACGACAAAGACGGCAGAGCCTCCCACAAAGAACATGATGAACTGAGCTAATTGTGTTGATGACTCCGCCTGAGTGGTTTGTGTGGCAACAATTTTTGTATTCATCTCAATCGCTTGGTCAAGCAGTTTCTCAGATGAAAGATAGGGCATGCGTTGTTGTCCGCCCAGCATAAAGTAGTTGGCAAAATAAGTGGCTTGCTTACTAGCGTTTTTATTCGTTGCCAGTTGGTCAATCAGATTGATGGTTTGTTGGTCGACTTTTTTCCAGACGTTCCATTCCTGAACAAACTTGTTCCAAATATCGTTTTCTTCGGGTGATTTTGGAATGGCTTCGTAGTCTTTCCATGCGGCATCAATTCGTGCCCAAGTTTTTCGTTTGTCCTTGGCGATCTCGACAAATTGATCTTGAGCTTCAGTGTCGTTTTCCCACAGTGCGACTTCAAAGGTACTTGATTTAAGAGATGTTTGGCCTTCTCGGATAGCTTGAAGCGCAATGACGGACGGTAAGCGCAAATGGCCCAGTTCCTTAATGCCCTGGATTCCACTTTGAATGCCGAAGATGCCTGTAACAACAGCAGCTAAGAGGCCAATTAGAGCAAACAACGAAAACAGCGTTAATTTTAAACGGAGAGACATTTTGTCAAGCATTACGCATCCTTTGTCCGCGAATGTAACGATTCCAACGATCGGCGATTATCCGTTATGTTCGGCGCGTATGCTAGATATTTCAAAAACGCTAATGCTTGTTATTTATTGGTGATATTCGGCGGGTTCTAAGCCCGAGTTCGGGCTTCTTGATAAGATGCAAGCCTGTGAGTAATCGGTGAGTGAGAGGTAAGGTTCTGCCCATGAGTACCTATGCAATTGGCGATATACAAGGTTGTTTTGCGTCATTTCGGAATTTGCTGAAGGCGTGTGCATTTAATCCTAGTCATGATGTGCTATGGCTGGTTGGGGATTTAGTTAACCGTGGGCCGAATTCACTTGCAACGCTCCGCTATGTGCGGGATTTGGGGCCTGCTGCCAAAGTAGTGCTGGGCAACCACGATTTGTATCTGCTGATGGTGGCTTATGGTGCGCTTGCCAAGCGGGGGAAGGACGATACGCTGTCTCCTTTGTTGGAAGCGCCGGATGCTGATGAGCTGTTAACGTGGTTACGGCACCAGCCTCTGTGTTACGCCGAACAGGGCTTTTGCTTGGTGCACGCGGGTTTGTTGCCAAACTGGACTGTGGCAGAAGCTCTTGCGCTATCTGCGGAGGTCGAAGCGAAATTACAGGGTAAAAATTACCCCAAATTTTTGAGCGAATTGTGGGGTAGTGACCCCAATCGCTGGCAACCGAAGTTACGCGGGATTGAACGTTTGCGGATGGTGGTAAATGTGATGACTCGGATGCGTTTTTGCACGCTGGATGGCGCGCTTAATTTTAAGGCTAAAGGCCCTGTGGAAAAAGCGCCGGCAGATTTGGTGCCGTGGTTTGATCTGCCAGATCGCCAATCGCTTGACCATACCCTGTTGGTGGGGCACTGGTCTGCGCTGGGGTTACGGACGACCGATAATCTGCTGTCTATTGATACAGGCTGCCTCTGGGGGGGCAAGTTGACGGCAGTGCGTCTTGAAGATCGGCAAATATTTCAGGTTGATTGCTCACCGGAAGATCGCTTGGTACCGACCTTCTAATTGCCCTTATTTGTGTCGGGTATTTTCTTTGGGTTTGCTTTTGTGGCGAGAAATGTGTGGTCGCTCATACCGTTTGAGCGTGTCGTAAAGCAGGCGGGTACTTTCAACCATGATCACAGCCTCCCCTCCGCGAGCGTGGCTGACACGGGCGAAGCGAGGCAG
>JBEGTT010000081.1:0-4940 GCA_041179245.1 Pseudomonadota bacterium | reverse complement strand
ACCCGGCTCACCAAATTGAGGTTCTTCCGCTGCCGTGCCGGCATCGGCGTCTTCAATGCTGGCCGATAAAGCGCCCGCATCCATCAAGGCATCACACACCCGTTCGGCGTGTTCCGCATCTGTCTGTAGGCTGAGCGATAACCAGGCCATGGTGCTTATTTCTTGACTTCGTTTTTGTCGGCAAGTTTATGTTCAAGGTAGTGAATACTGGTTCCACCAACCACAAAGTTACCGTCCATCATCAGTTCTTGATGCAGGGGAATATTGGTCTTGATCCCTTGAATGCCCATTTCGGACAAAGCAATTCGCATCCGACGAATTGCTTGGTCGCGGGTGTCGCCGTAAGCAATCACTTTGCCGACCATGGAATCGTAGTGCGAAGGCACCGTGTAGCCTTGATAAATGTGTGAATCAACCCGGATGCCAGGGCCGCCCGGTGGGTGGTAGAAGGTGATTTTTCCGGGGCAAGGCACGAAGGTATAAGGATCTTCCGCGTTAATCCGGCATTCGACGGCGTGACCACGGAAAACAATGTCTTCCTGCTTGTAGCGGAGCGGTTCACCGAAGGCCACGCGAATCTGCTCTTGCACGATGTCGACACCGGTAATCATTTCAGTGACTGGATGTTCAACCTGTACTCGGGTATTCATTTCGATGAAATAAAACTCGTCGTTTTCGTACAAGAATTCAAATGTTCCGGCACCAACGTAGCCGATGCGGCGGCAGGCAGCAGCACAGCGTTCGCCGACCATCGCGATGAGTTCGCGAGGGATCAGTGGCGCCGGCGCTTCTTCAATGACCTTCTGATGACGACGCTGCATGGAGCAATCGCGTTCGCCCAAATAGATGGCGTTGCCGTGTTTGTCCGCAAGCACTTGGATTTCCACATGACGTGGATTTTCCAAGAATTTTTCCATGTACACCGTGGGATTGCCAAACGCAGCACCCGCTTCGGTTTTGGTCATATTGACCGCGTTAATCAGCGCCGCTTCAGTGTGCACTACGCGCATGCCGCGACCACCACCGCCCCCGGCGGCTTTGATAATGACCGGATAGCCGATTTTTTTAGCTGCCTTGATAATGTCTTTGGGGTCGTCGTTTAAGGCGCCATCCGAACCTGGGACGCAAGGAACACCGGCTGCTTTCATCGCGTCCTTGGCGGAAACCTTGTCACCCATTAGGCGAATGGTTTCGGCGCGGGGGCCAATGAAGGTAAAACCTGAAGCTTCAACGCGTTCGGCAAAGTCGGCGTTTTCGGACAAGAAACCATAACCCGGGTGAATCGCTTGGGCATCGGTGACTTCCGCTGCGGAAATTACCGCCGGCATGTTCAGGTAACTTAGTAGGGATGAGGCTGGCCCGATACACACGGATTCGTCGGCCAACTTTACATATTTGGCTTCGCGATCTGCTTCCGAATGGACGACCACTGTCTTAATGCCCAGTTCGCGGCAGGCGCGCTGGATTCGCAGGGCAATCTCGCCCCGGTTAGCAATCAGAACCTTATCAAACATGATCAGCCGATCACGAAGAGAGGTTCGCCAAACTCAACTGGCTCGCCGTTTTCAACCAGAATGGCCTTGATGACGCCTGAAGCATCAGCTTCGATTTCGTTAAGCAGTTTCATGGCTTCAATGATGCAGATGGTGTCACCTTGTTTAATGCTTTGGCCTATTTCAACAAATGAGGAGGCGCCAGGTGACGGAGAGCGGTAGAAAGAGCCAACCATCGGAGACTTCACGACATGGCCTTCGGGTAGTGCATTTTCGTCTGGTACAACGGCGGCACTTGGTGGCGCAATAGCCGCAACAGGTGCTGCCATTTGTGGCGCATGCATGGCATAGGACTGCATCATGGGTGCTTGGGTCGAGTATTTGGCGATCCGGACTTTTTCTTCACCTTCGGTCACTTCCAGTTCAGCGATGCCTGATTCCTCGACCAGATCAATCAACTTCTTCAGTTTGCGTAGGTCCATAAAAACTCCTTGGGAAAATTAAAGTGAATAGATAAAACGGCGATAGCTGCACCGGGTGCGGCCATCGGCTCGTCATTAATCGGTATTGATTCTGTTGATGAGATATTCCAGCGCCAGCAAATAGCTGTGATGCCCAAACCCACAAATCACCCCTATCGCCAAGTCAGAAAAATACGAATGTTGGCGGAAGGGTTCGCGGGCATGAACGTTGGAGAGGTGAACCTCGACAAAGGGAATGGCGACACCCGAAAGCGCGTCCCGAATGGCTACGCTGGTGTGTGTAAAGGCTGCGGGATTGATCAGAATGTATCGAATACCTTGGGCACGGGCTGCGTGAATGCGCTCAATCAGTGCGCCTTCGTGGTTGCACTGAAATGTTTCGAGCACATAACCCGCTTGTTCGGCCCGCAATGTAAGTTCGCGATTGATGTCATCCAGCGTCTGATGGCCGTAGTGTTCTGGTTCTCGGGTACCCAAAAGATTGAGGTTGGGGCCATGCAGAACTAGAATGTCGGCCTTGTTCAGTGCGCCGTCAGCCTGCTGTGTGGATTTCCGGGAAGATGTATTTTCCTTCTTCATGTCTGCAAGTTTGCCGTAATTCGCAGCAGATTGTCCAGAAAATGATTGTTTCCGAATTATTGGCCGGATACTGTCGAGCCAGCAAAGGTCTCAGGTAAACTAGTCAAAAGTTCTTTCTGTTGATGTTCTTCTCCATTTCGCATTTCCCACCATTCCTCACTGCGCCCACTGATAAATACTCCATGATTCCAGATTCCTTTATTCAGGACCTGCTGGCCCGCGCTGACATCGTTGACGTGGTGGAGTCTTATCTAAAACTCAAGAAGTCTGGGGCCAATTATTCGGCCTGCTGTCCTTTCCATAACGAAAAAAGCCCCTCTTTCACGGTGAGTCCGAATAAGCAGTTTTATCACTGCTTTGGCTGCGGGGCGCATGGCACGGCGATTAGCTTCATCATGGAATATGCTGGCCTTGGTTTTGTTGAGGCGGTGCACGATTTGGCAAATCGGCTAGGGATGGCGGTTCCTCAAGAGCAAAGCCACTCGGCTGGTTTTGCGGGTAGTGGTGGTGAGTCAGCGAGGCCAGTGGTTTCACCGGGCAAAATTCGTGGGTTGGCAGACATCATGTTGCAGGCCCTCCAGTTTTATAAAACCCAGCTTAAACAAAGTCCGCAAGCGATTGAATATCTAAAAAAACGGGGACTGACGGGCGAAATTGCGGCTCGTTTTGGGATCGGTTATGCCCCCGCTGGATTTCAAAACTTGATGGTGCCTTTCCCGCAATATAACGATCCCAATTTGGTGGTGGCCGGGTTGGTCATCGAAAACGAACAGGGGCGTCGCTATGACCGTTTTCGCGAACGGATCATGTTCCCAATCATCAACCCCAAGGGTGACGTGATTGGTTTTGGCGGGCGAGTGCTTGATAAGGGGGAACCCAAATATTTGAACTCCCCTGAAACCCCGTTATTTCTAAAAGGTCAGGAAGTGTTTGGTTTGCCGCAGGCGCGTCAGGCGTTGCGTGAAACGAATACGGCGATTGTGGTTGAAGGGTATATGGATGTGGTGGCGCTGGCCCAGCATGGGGTGGGAAATGCCGTCGCCACGTTGGGTACGGCGACGACGCCGACGCATATCCGTAAGCTGTTGCGTCAAGTTGATCGACTCGTTTTTTGTTTTGATGGCGACAATGCTGGGCGTAAGGCTGCTTGGCGGGCTTTGGAAAATGCCCTTGAAACGCTGGTAGATAACAAGCAGGTTGGTTTTGTTTTTCTGCCGGAAGCCGATGATCCCGATAGTTTTGTTCGGGCGCATGGGGCCGAGGCGTTTCAGCGGGTGATTCAGCAAGCAACCCCTTTGTCTGATTTTCTGCTGCAAGAATTATCCAGTCGTTGCGACATGGCCTCTGCGGAAGGTCGGGCCAAACTGATTCACGAAGCAAAGCCCTTGCTAACCTTGTTGCCCACGCCATCGTTGCGCTTGCAAATTGTTAAGCGACTCAGCGACATCAGTGGTTTTTCTCAGGCCGAGGTAGAGCGGCTTTGTGATTTGCGCCCCATTGCCAAGCGGGCGCCTGCCCGCGCACCTCGCCAAGCGCCCTCGATCAATCGTACGCTGTTGCAGTGCGTGTTAAGCAAACCCGCACTGGCTTTGCGGCTGCCATCACCGCTTCCGGCAGCCTCTCTGGCGGACGTTAATACGCCTGAATATGTTGCCTTGACTGATATTGCCAATTGCGTGTGTGACCACGTTGAAAATACGGGGCAGGTGCCAACCTATCCGCTGATTCGCGAAGCTTTGCGGGGCATGGGAAGTGCTGCGATGGTGCAAACGCTAATCGGCCAGATGCTTGAACAGCCCCAAGAAAATGAAGATGAAATGGAGCAAGAGTTTTCCGATATTTTGGCAAAACTCTCTCATGGCCCAGGGCAGCAGGCGTTTGATCAGTTGCAAGCTAAAGCAAGAAGCCTAGGCGTGGCGGGTTTGTCTGAGGGGGAAAAGCGTCAATACCTTGATTTTCTCGCCAAGAAAAAATAAGCCTTTCTGTGCCCTTTTTAGACCTTCTTCAATTTGATCCAGCTTGGGGGCTTGCTGGGTTAGGTCTGTTCAGTTTTTTATCCGCGACGATTCTGCCTGGCGGGTCTGAAGCATTTCTGCTCCTTTTCCTTTCCGCTCAACCGGAAGCGCCGTTACTTGCGGTTCTGGTGTCCACGGCGGGGAATACGGCCGGGGGTATGACTTCTTGGTGGTGTGGTTTTAAGCTGCCTCGCTGGCAAAAACTGGAGCGTTTTCCCCATCTAAATCGTTTGCAACGCTGGGGTAGCCCAGCGCTTCTTTTGGCTTGGTTACCTATTGTTGGCGATGCGCTTTGTGTTG
This sequence comes from Pseudomonadota bacterium, assembly GCA_041179245.1. Classification (GTDB taxonomy): domain Bacteria; phylum Pseudomonadota; class Gammaproteobacteria; order Burkholderiales; family Rhodocyclaceae; genus JBEGTT01. The sequence goes on along the minus strand of JBEGTT010000081.1, from coordinate 71 downwards.
CTGCGGGTTGGTTTCGCTTGCACTGGCTTCCGTGCCTTACGTTTATGGCGATTGGCAAGGGGGTGCGGTAC
>JBEGTT010000080.1:0-15480 GCA_041179245.1 Pseudomonadota bacterium | reverse complement strand
AACCATCGTTATCCCGGTCAAAACCTTGGTAGTCATCCCAGAAATTGCCTTCCCAGAAATTGCGCTCGTTATTGTTGTTATCTCCCCGCCCGCCGTAACTGACTTGCGTTAAGTTGCCCTCGAAGCTGTTGTCGCGCATGCGATTGCCGCCGGTTTCGCTGTTAAACAGGATGCCAATGCCGTTATAGGCAAAGCGATTGCCGTGAATTTCAATGGTGCTGTCGGGCTGAAATGGTGAAAGGTCGGAGCCGATACCTAGCCCGCAATAAATGATTTCGTTGTTTTCAATCAGTGTGCCAGAGGCTTCTTTGAAACCAAGGCCCATGCCGGTGGCACCGGTTGCGTGGGAAATGATGTTGTTTCGCACAATGCCGCCTTCGGTGTACATGAAATAGACACCCACCGCGTTGTTGTAGAAACGATTGCCTTCGACCACATTGTCGTTGGCGAACATGAAATGGATGGAGTAACGGCTACGTTGGCCGAGATTATTGCGGAAGGTGTTGCGATGTGAGTACCAAGCGACCATGTCACGCGAGTCGATGATCTTGTTGTTTTCAATCAGATTGTCGTTGCTGTACCAAAGCCGCAGGCCGTCACCCCGCACGCCCAGTTCCCGATCTTTGGAACGGATTTCATTACCCACAATGCGATTGTTGTTCGATTGTTTGAAGTCAAAACCAAACAGGCAGTTATCCGCTTTGATGTTTTCGATCACGTTATGGTTGCCGCGCACGTCAAGGCAAGAGTCATCCGTATCGTGCGAATCGCCGGAGCCGGTTAGGCGAATGCCGCGCACAGTGGAATTGCTGGCGTTAAGCATCATCACCGTTCCTCGATCACCTGAGTCGATCGTGACTTGTCCGTTGCCTTCAATGACGAGCGGCTTGTCAATTACCGCCGGGCCAGCATAAACCCCCGGCGGTGGGCGCAGCACAGAACCTTCCGGTGCATTGTCGATCAGCGTCTGAAAAGGTTTTAAGCCATGTACGCGCTTATCCCTTTCATGGAGCATGAACGTTGGTTTTGCACGGTCAACGTCGACTCGGGTTCCCATGCTTGAGGCAGCATTGGAGTCCCTTTCCTGCTGAGAAAAACCGGTGGTCAACACTAGCGTCAGTGAGACAGCGATTCCGGTTTTACAGAATAACCTTAGGAAACTCATGCGGTTTTACTCCGCCCGCCCTTCGCGTAATTGTTTGCGACGCATGAGTAGCGCCAACATCATGCAGACAAAAATCACCACCAGCAGGCCGTAACCCCAATAGGGATAAGAGAACGTGGAGAATTGAGCCACCTTACCTTCGCCAAAAACGGTGGGCATGAAGGGTTTGACGGTGAAAGCGCCCCACGGGTGCATGTTGTGACCGAAGAACCACAGCCAGCCAGCGTAGGTGATGACAAAGAAAACGGGTAACAAGGCGGGCACTAGCGCCAGCAGTAACTGGAAAGGCCGAATTTTGGCGACACCAGCAATGACGATGCCCATGACGGCGATAAGTCCAAAGACGACCAGCGTCGACACGTTGCGTACGTTATTTCCCCAGTTCTGAATACGGTCCATATCCTTGAAGAAAGTACCGGATTCCTGCATGTAATCCTGCACATGGCTTTCGAGATGTCCAAGAACGAACTGGTCGGTAATCATCCAAGCGGTAACGAGGGAAAACCCAGCGGCGAGTGCCAGCAAGCGTGGTTTTTTCTTGGGGATGGCAAACGCCACCAGCATCACGGCAAAGAAACCAAAGAAGAATTTTGCGAGTGGTTTTTCAACCGGCGCACCGGTGGCAATCGGGAACATGCCCACATAATGGTTAATGGTGTTCATCTCATGGACACAATCCAAGCCCTGTGCGCCTTTGTTCAGATTTTGTTTGGCATCCGTGATGGGGTTGTAGCGTTCGTCTTCATCTGACAAATCTTTTTGGATAATTTCATTGGCCATACGGGTGCCTGTACCAGCGGCGGTGCAGCCGTTATAGACACCATCAAAATGGAAGTGAATGCGGATGCCATCAGGAAAAGCATCGGCAGGGTAATTTGGGGCGGTGAGAGAGACCCACCAAATCGGGGCAAAATAGGCTGCGAACAGCGCGAGGAGGGCGATTAGGGTTAAACCGCTTATGACTTTGTTTTCCTTGTCCATCATGTTGTTCTCTTTTTGTTTTGCCTTCGGTTAGGTGGCGTAGGGGGCAACCCATTATTGGCGGGCCATCCCCTACGTTTCAGGCTTATTTCTTTTTACCGGGTGCTTTTGGTTTACACATATTGCCTGGCATGACCAAACTGGCTTGGTAAGCCGAAATGGAGATGAGTTGGTCATCGGAGTATTTCTTGATGATCTTGACCATGTCCGGATTGGCGTTACGGCGATGGCCGTTGCGAATCTCAGTCATTTGACGCAGCAGATATTTGTAATGCTGGCCAGCGATAACCGGATAAAACTTTTCCTTGTCGCCTTCGCCATTTTTGCCGTGGCACTCCAAGCATTCTTTTTCATACAGAGCCTGGCCTTCAGCAACCCGTTTTTCTGCGTCAGCGGGTACTTTCCAATCCTTGGTTGCATCACCCGGCTTGGAGTCGTAATGGCCGTGTTCCAGTGGAATACACAGTTTTTCGATGTAAGCAGCGACGTTAGCCAGTTCTTGGGCATCGGTCAGGGTGGCTGCAAATGGGTACATGGTGGGGTTGTCACGCAGGCCGGCACGAATATCCGCCATCTGCTTGATTAGCACGGTGGTGTGCTGGCCGGCAAGTTGAGGGAAGGTGCCGTCTGGACGACCTGCGCCAGAGGGTAGGTGGCATGCGCCGCAGGTTTCATAACCTTCTTCGCCGTCCTTAGCATTCCCTTTTTTGGTCAGCGCTTCGCTCTTTTCGCCGCCTTGCGCATTCCATTTGTAATCTTTGCCTTCAATGCCTTCTTGTTTAGGGGAAGGTGGGCTGGCAAAGGCGATGCCTGCGCTGAGCAAGCCAATGAGCAATAGTGATATTTTCATGTGGGTTTCCTCTGTTTAGGTTTTTCTGCTTATTTCAGCTTGGAAAGAAAGATAGAAATTGCTTTGATTTCTTCATCGTTGACCAAATGCATCACACCTTTCATGGCTGCGGTTTGGCCGTTATTGCGCGCTCCGCTTTTGATGTCCTGCATTTGCTGTTCAATGTAGGCCGCATTCTGGCCGGCAATCTTTGGGTAATTCGGCATCAGCGGTTTGTCCGCTTTAACGCCGTGACAGGCGTTACACGTTTTTTCAGCATAAAGCTTGGCGCCATCCTCTGCAGCGAAGACAGGCGAAGCGACGAGTGTTGCAGCGATCAAAGTCATTACAAATTTCATGGTTATTCCCTCCTGAAATGAAACAGGGGAACAGAGTGATTCTGTTCCCCGTTCATTGCCTTAAGTCATATCAAGACTTTTTAGATTACTTAACCTTCTTGGCGCCGTTTTGCTCAAGATAAGTCTTGGCACGGAGACCAATATCAGCCGCCTTAACCTGGTACTGCCAGATTTGTTCAGACCACAGATTGGCTTGGTCCCAATCCTTCTTGGCAGCAGCAGCGTCAGCTTTAGCTTTGGATTCCTTGATCTTGCCGAGCTGGTCAGTTGCATCCTCAACCATGGCGACGACATCTGGGAAATCCTTGAAGTTGACGCTGGTGATGTAGCCCACTACGGAGTCAATCACCGCTTGGGTATCTGCTACCTTCTTCACTGTCGCTTTGTAGTCAGCTTCGGTGTAGTTGGCTTTTGCAGCACCTTCGGTCTTCGTCGGTTTCCAGCCTTTTGGCTTAACCAGCAAGTAGCCTTGCATTTCCAAGTGCAGTGCAGAGCAGAATTCCGTGCAGTAGTACGGATAGACACCTTCCTTATCGGCCTTAAACTTCACGCTGACTGTTTTGCCTGGCTCAACAGAAGCATGGACATTGAAGGTGGATACGGTGAAACCGTGGGTTTCGTCCTGAGCCCGTTCAAGGTTGGTCAAGTGAATTGTGACTTCATCACCGACTTCAGCCTCAATCGTTTCCGGTGTGATGTGCGAACGGATCAGCGTGCCATAAACCGTGATCTTGTTGCCCTTCTTGACCGTGTGCTCTTCACCAGCACGAACAGCGCCTGGATGTGGTTTGTCGGTGCGAGAGTCAGTACCCACTTTGTAACGAACGCCTGGTTTCAGCTTGGCCGCGTCAATGGCAACTGAGTAGTGTGGCTCACCCAGTGGCAGTGGCATGTCGTACAGCAACTGCATCTTGTCATTGCTGATGTCGATCAACTGATGGTTTTGTGGGTGCAAGGGGCCAACGGGGTTAAAGCGGTCGATAGACAGCTTGTTCAGCGCGACGAGGTAACGTCCCTTTGGATCAACGGAATCACCTTCCATGGTCATCAAGTGGCCGATGTTGTAATGGACGGAAATCTTGTCCACCACTTTGCCTTCACAGTAATTCCACTTCGCCACTTGACTGTCCACATACAAGGATGTGTATGCGATACATGGCTTGGAGTCATACTGGGTATGCAGTGGGCCAAGGCCAAGTTGCACTTGTTTGTCTAGCGCATCCTTCATGCCAATCACTGGAATACCGTACGGGTCTTTGGATTCAAACTTGCCAGCTTTGATAGCAGCTTGGATCTTTTCGAATGAATACACAGAAACGTGGGTATCCAACTTACCGGCGACGATGATGTTCTTGCCGTCTGGCGTAACGTCAACCCCGTGAGGTGATTTTGGTTCTGGAACTAAGAACAGGATGCCTTCTTTGACAGCCACTTCAATTGGCAACACCTTGTGACCATTAATGACTTTGGCTTTACCCGCAGCCACGAGTTCAGCGGCTTTTTTCCAGTTGATCACGTGCATGTAGTCGGTGTCTTTTGCAGAACAACCGGCTTCATAGGGTGGGCGACCTTTTTCGATACCGCCAACGTAACGCTCAGAACAGAAAGAGTTGGTGAATGACCAGCCATCAGATGGGCCTTTACCGGCATCTGACAAATCTTGTGAGTAAGGTGGCAGTTCGACGGAGAAAGATTCTTTCGGATCGAGACGGCCTTCTTTGCGATCAAACTTCCAGTAAGTCACGCCACCACGATATTTTTCGTTGAACTCTTCGAGTGGGTAGAACTTCTTGTTTTCGAGTGGCGCGGCGTATTGCGCGGCTTCGATCACATATTCCGTGTTGGGCGTAACGAAGGCACCACCGTGTTCAGATTTGTAGATCGGGTTCACCACGATTTGCTTGGTTTCAAAGTCGCGCAAATCAATCACAGCAAGGCGAGGATTAGCCTTGTCATTGATGAACAGATATTGACCGTCGTATTTACCTTGGGTTTCGGAAATGGCTGGATGGTGTGTGTCCCCCCAGTTGATTTCCTTGCCATCGATGTTGCCTTGGCGTAGTACGGCTTTTGAGCTTTCATCGAAGCCATAACCTTGCCATGGCTCTGGCGTGAACACGCCGATGTACTTCAGAATACGCATGGACGGAATACCGTACACGATCACCTGACCCGATTGGCCGCCGGAACTGAACGCGAGGAAATCGTCACGTTTGCCGGTGGGTACATAAGTTTTTGATGCGGCGAGCAGGTCTTGCTGGCTCAGGCCCCGGCGCTTCATCACGTCTTGCAATGACTCGGCAGCAAACGCACTAGATGCGATCCCTGCAGCGACGAGCAGAACGCTGGTTTTTACAGCGAATTTATTCATTTGATTCTCCCTCTTTAAACGAGAAATGGAACTTCTTGCACTTCATTGGCACAGTTCAGAAACACCCTGCGACAATTTGTCGCACACTGTATGCTTGCCCAACCCCAGAAAAAATGATGCTGGTCAAGTTTTTTAAACCTCGTTATTGGAAAATAGGCAGGCTGCTGATGGGTGCAGCGTTTAGAGGTAAGTGAGTGATCAAAAAAATAAATTTGAATATTGTGGGCTTGGTTTTTTTTGCGCTGATCTTGATCGGCGCTTATCAATTTTTGCCCTTGCTGTTACCGCAGACCGATGAAACAGTTTTGCCCGATCCGGGGTGCAATTTGCAACAACAGACCTGCACGGTGACGTTGTCGGATGGCACAAAAGTCGCGTTAACCATGGGGACACAACCGGTTCCGATGATCACCCCCTTTATAGTCAGCGTAAAAGCCGATGGTTTTGTGCCTAAGCGCTTAGAGGTCGATTTTACGGGCGTTGATATGAATATGGGCCTGAATCGTCCAACCTTGGTTCTGCAGACTGATGGTGCTTATTCGACGGAAGCTAGCCTACCGGTGTGTATTAGTGGACAAATGGATTGGTTGGTCACGTTGTTTGTGGAACGTGGCCGTCTGCGAACTGCCATTCCGTTTCGTTTGACCTCGGTCGGACATTGAAAGCAGCCATGAAAATTCAGCAGTGGTTAATGGTTGTCGGTTGGTTGTTTTCAGTGAGTGTATTGGCTGCCGATGCGGATCAGATTCTTGTGCAGGAACCTTATGTTCGTCTGCCTCCGCCTAATGCCCCGGTTGCCGGAGCTTTTATGGTCCTCAAAAATCAGGGGAACAAGGACATCAAAATCCTGAAAGCGGAGAGTTCCGTTTCTAGATTGACCGAATTGCACACTCATCTACACGAAGACGGGATGATGAAAATGCGGCAGGTGCCATACGTTGAGGTCAAGGCCAAGGGTCAAGCGGTGCTTGCGCCAGGTGGATTGCACATCATGTTGATTGACCTGAAAACGCCACTTAAAGAAGGCGACGTGGTACCGCTTAGCTTCACGCTCGACGATGGTAGCCGTAAGCAGATAAACGCCAAGGTGCTTCGTCCGTAGTGTCCAATGATTGAACGCCCGTTTTCACGCCGTAGATTTTTGAAAGCAGCATGCGGCTTAGTTTCCTTGGCTGCCATGCAAAAAGCCCGCGCCAGCATCGGTCGCGTGGTGATTGTTGGTGGCGGTTGGGGCGGTTTGGCGGCGGCACGCCAGTTAGCGCCGGGGATAGATGTGACTTTGCTGGAGCGGCAGGCGGCGTTTTGGTCACGACCTTTGTCTAACCGCTGGCTGGTCGGTTTAGCCGATGGCAAAACCTTGGTTCAGGATTATTCAACGGTGGCACGACGCAATGGCTACCGTTTTCAACAAGCCGAGGTACTTTCGATTGATCGAGAGTCTCGGCAAGTCATTACTCAACACGAAACACTGAGCTACGACTGGTTGATTATTGCCGCCGGGGTTCGTGAAGATTTTTCCGCTTGGTATGGTGAGGATCACCATGCGGCAGCGTTTACCCGGTTGCACTTTCCTTCGGCCTTTGTAGATGGTGACGGGCATCTCCGGCTGAAAGCCAAGCTGGAAAATTTCAAAGGCGGGGATCTCGTGATGACCATCCCCCCTATGCCGTATCGTTGCCCGCCCGCACCCTATGAGCGGGTAGGGATGTTGGCTTGGTGGATGAAAAAGCAAAAGATTAAGGGGCGGTTGATCGTTCTTGACCCGAATCAGCCCGCACTGTCTTTTGAACGGGTATTTCGTGACACTTATCGCGAACAGGTGACATATTTGCCGCAGTCACGGGTGCAATCGATTGACCCCTACAAAAAACAGATTGTTACCGATTTCGATACCGTGGACTTTACGGATGCGATTCTGATGCCGCCTCAGCAGGCGGCTGACATTGTTTGGCAGGCGGGGTTGATTGGTCGTAGTGCGGATGGAAAACCAACCGGCTGGGCAGGGCAACATCCGGTGCATTTGCATGCGCTAGGTGATGAGCGGGTGTTTCTGGTTGGCGATTTGCTCGATAAAGCTTCGCCGCTATTTGGTTTTTATCCTAAAACGGGGCAACTTGCGGCCCGTCTTGGGGTTATTGCCGCACAGCAAATTGTCGCAAGAGCCGCCGGGGAAACTCCGCCAAGCCTTTTACCTGACGGTAGTTGTTATGTGGTCAACCGGGTTGAACCGCTCGAAATTGCTCAGATTGACACCTCATTTCGCTTTCGTTCCGATGGTTTGATTTTGCAATCGGTTAAGCAAACCTACTATCCCCAGGCGCAAGACGAAGATATTCACTGGGCAAAGGGTATGGCGGGGCAACTTGGTTTTGCGTGATTTTGGTCAATTTTCCTGAGCGTTCAACATGTGACAATCTCAGAATGATTTCCTTGATAACACCTTATTTCCGAATCGCTTTGGCCTCTGTGGCCTTTGCTGTTGCAGCTAGTGCGCCAGTGTTGGTTTTTGCTGAAACGGCTGAACAGTTATTTGTACAGCAAAAACTCTCACCTCAGCCCGGCCAATGCCTAGATGTGGCAGTAGATTTGACGAATAGCCTAGGATTTTCTCAAGCGCAAGTGGCAGACACCACAGAACTTCGCTACCGCATGGCCTTCAATAATGTGGCGGAAGGGTGGAGTTGGCACGAAGGGGCTGCCTCTCTGGATGAAGATTATTACCAGTTCAAGTTTTTGCCATTGCAGTCAGTGTTGGAAGAGCGCGGTGAATATCGCGGTGAAGACAAAATTGGCGTTGAACAAACCATGCGCCGGACTTGGCGGTATGACTATTTTCTGGCCTTTGAAAATCTTTATGATTTTTACCCGCGCAAGATTGATGATGATGCGGGTTTCGTTGCTAACTTTGCCAAGGGTTGGTCTGGCCAAGTCGGTATGCGGGCGCATGCTTGTCTAGTCGATCCCGTGGTTAGCGAGAGCACGACGTTCTGGAAAGCGACCTATGCCAAGCCCACAGATTTCACCCTGAAAAAACGCTATTTAATGTCAACACTCAAATCAGTGACGTTTTTTGACCCGCAGACGGGGCGGGTGTTGGCAGTGATCAAACCATGAATACTTATCTAACCCTGAAATTGATTCGGTGGGTATGTGTGGGGTTAGCCATCTTTCCAGCGCTAGTGCAGGCCGAACCGAGCGGAATCATTCCTCGTTATTTATTGGCTGGCCCTAGCGGGCAAGCGATTAGTGAAGATGACTTTCGGGGGCGTTTCCAACTCATTACCTTTGGTTATACGTTTTGCCCGGATATTTGCCCAACAACCTTGGCGGAAATGACACAAGTTCTGCGGTCGCTGCCGGTCGCTGATGCGGAAAAGCTAAGGTTGATTTTTATTACCGTCGATCCAGAGCGCGACACGCCGTCCGTCCTAAAGACCTATACGACTTTTTTTGATACACGCATTGTTGGGTTAAGCGGTTCACCTGAGTTGGTGAGCCGTGCTGCGAGAAACTTTAAGGTGCGTTATGCCAAGGTAAACCCTGTTGGCAGCAGTGCTGAACATTATTCCGTTGACCACTCGGCGGGTATGTTTCTGCTTGGGCCGGATGGGCAATTCATCAAAAAATTTCCCTACGGCAAACCGCTAAATGAATTACAGGCAGAAGTTCTACAATTCATCCAAGCACATTGAACCTGTTCAATCGGATAACACTATGAAATTAAAGGTATTGCTTTGTTGGCTAGCGACAGTGCTTTTGCCTGTCGCTGCTTTTTCTGTCGAACCGACAGCCCCTGCAAGCAGTGAAGAAAAAATTGCCAAAGGTTTGCTGTTGCAGCACGAAGGTCGGAAGATTTTTTCGCCTTGCCGACACCGCAGTTATTATCAATTGGAAGATGTTTCTCCGAACGCCGAGGTGAGTGCCCAGTTAGCCCAATTGGGGTTGGCTGATGGTAAAAATATTTACGTGGAATTTCTGAGCGTTATCGTACAAGACCAGTTGCAGGTCAAACATATCAATTTGGCACGGACTGAAGCTCGTTGCCACGAGGCTGGTGGGCCTGATGAGGTTTGGCGCGCGGCAGGTAGTCAAACGGGTCAAGAAACTGCATGGCAGTTGGTTGTTGCGGCAGATGAGTTGTTGCTCACGCGCCCCGGAAAACCAGAATTGAAATTGGCCTATAAGGTTAAAAATGGGGAAGGTGGTGCGGTTGTTCTCAGCACGCCAGAAAAACCGGAAACCGGCTGGCGCATCCTGCGCCAGTATTGCCAAGATAAGACTAGCGGCACGCTGTATGGTTGGCGCGCTGAACTCACCGTCGATGGCGAGGTTCTAAAAGGCTGTGCTTGGCAGCGTTGAGTGAGATTAAGCCCTATGCCTAAAAAAATTCGCAAAGTCATTCCTATTCAAGCGGCGCCAGATTACAACGCCAAGGTTTATCCACGTTCCATTTCGGGCTTCTTTACCAGTTGGCGCTGGGCCTGCGTGTGGATGACACAGGCCGTTTTTTACGGACTCTGTTGGATTCAGTGGGAAGGCCATCAAGCAATTTTGTTTGATCTTGAAGACAGTAAATTCTATTTCTTTGACCTGATTCTCTGGCCACAAGACACTATTTATCTTGTCTTGCTACTGGTCTTATGTGCATTAGCACTTTTCCTGATAACCGCCATCGCCGGACGTATTTGGTGTGGTTATGCGTGTCCGCAGACCGTATATACCGAGATATTTCTTTGGATGGAGCACCATATTGAAGGTGACCGTCCTGCCCGGCTTAGGCTTGATGCTGCACCATGGTCGCCTAGGAAACTACGTATCAAAGTGGCAAAACACGGCGCATGGCTACTGTTTTCACTATGGACGGGGATCACTTTTGTTGGTTACGTTGTGCCAATCCGCGAGTTGCTCGATGGTTTGATGACACTAGATATTGGTGGTTGGTCCGCTTTCTGGGTGCTTTTTTATGGCTTCGCGACCTACGGTAACGCGGGTTTTTTGCGCGATCAAATGTGTCGGCAGATTTGCCCCTATGCCCGCTTTCAGTTCGCTATGCTGGATAAAGACACGCTCATCATTGCCTATGACCACTTGCGCGGCGACCCTCGTGGGGCACGTACCAAATCTATCGACCCGCGTGTTCAGGGGCTGGGCGACTGTGTTGATTGCGGAATTTGTGTTCAGGTTTGCCCAACGGGTATTGATATCCGTAACGGACTTCAAAATGAATGTATTGGCTGTGCAGCTTGTATTGATGCCTGCGATCAGGTCATGGACAAAATGACCTACCCGCGTGGCCTGATTCGTTATTCCACGGAAAATGCTGTGGCTAACCATCAGGGCACCAAAGAAATCCTGCACCGTGCTTTGCGGCCTCGTGTATTGGCCTACATTGCGATTTTTGTGAGTTTGACCGCCGCCGTGGCTTGGTCTTTAGCCACGCGTGTGCCGCTAAAGCTAGACGTGATTCGTGACCGTGCCACACTGGCGCGAGAGGTCGAAGATGGTGCCATCGAGAACGTATTCCAGCTATTGGTGATGAATACGGGTAATCAACGCCGTACTTTTGAACTATCGGTCGAAGGGATCACCAGCATTCACTTTGAGAAACCGCTGGTGCTGACGATTGCTGGAGGGGAAATTGGTGCGCTGACCACCTCAGTTCGAGTAGATCAGGACAGCGCCAAGACAGGTGCTAACTCGATACGTTTCATCGCCCGCGATATTCAGGACGATACGGTGAAGGTAGTAGAAAATGCCAAATTCTGGATGCCTTAAGAGCCAGCCCCTCAGTATTAAAGGGGTATGGGCTTAACCGCTGATTTGGGGCGAAAGGCGACCACCACGGCCTCGTTCGTTTCCACATACGGGCCACCAATTAAGTCGATGCAATAGGGTATGACCGCGAAAATCCCCGAAACGATTGTTTTGCCCTCTTTATCTTTTAGACCTTCGAGCGTTTCAGCGATAGCTTTGGGCTGGCCGGGTAAATTGAGAATCAGACTCTGTTGACGAATAACACCTACTTGGCGCGATAAAATTGCGGTAGGGACAAATTGCAGGCTGATTTGGCGCATTTGTTCCCCAAAACCAGGCATAACCTTATCGGCGACGGCAAGTGTTGCTTCTGGCGTTACGTCGCGAAGTGCTGGACCTGTACCACCCGTGGTGAGTACCAGATGGCAGCCTTCAGTATCCACCAGTTCAATCAGTGTTTTTTCAATCTCGGTTTGCTCATCTGGTATGAGGCGATTGACCATTTTCCACGGTGAGGTCAGTGCTTTCTCAAACCAGTTTTGCAGCGCGGGCAGCCCCTTGTCTTCATAAACACCACCGCTTGCCCGGTCACTGATCGAAACTAGCCCAATTTTTAATACATTATTCATTGTTGTTTTCACCGATAAATTTGTTCGCGGCCAGCATGATACCGACCTTCTCTACGCCTGCCGGCGGTTGTCCTGTGTTCAGTGTTCTTTGCCATCAACCCTTGCCTGAAATAGCCAAGGAATATAACGCCACCCCAACAATCCAAAACAAAACAGCCAGCAACTCGCCGACAACATCAGCCAAAGCAGGTAGAAATCAGGTGCCATTTGAGGGGCGACGACCCGGAGCATAAAACCGGCTAGGGCCATCCACAGACAGGTTTTGTCTAAGTGGTCAAACACGACTTTGCGCCCCGTGTGTCCCTTGGAAATACGAAGAATCATCGCTGGCGTCACCAGACCAATCACGCCCAGCGCAAACACATGTACCGACACATTCCCAACCCAAGGAAAGCCGGAAATATGCCCAAGCGCTTCGATTAGCAACTGCGCCACGATCAACAGATAGCCGAGGTACATGATGCCAATCTCTAAACGGCTCAATGCTTTCAGTGGATACCAAGCCAACCAGCGGGTAAGCAACATAACGGCAAGTACTAGGCTGCCTACTATCTGAACGTTCACCGGTAGAAATGGCCCAAATACGAGTAACAGGGCCAATGTTTTGACGATGTGTTCACACCAGGGGATACGTCGCAAGTTCACTTGAAACGCCCCCTTCATGAAAGCCGGCAGGGTTCGTTCGAGCATCAGCAAGAAAGACAAACGAAACAGCCCTAACGTCATTCCCCAGCCTTCCGTGAAAGTCTCTGGCGACAGAATTAACCACTTTGCTGGAAGAAAACACGGCAGTAGCAAAATGAAATAAAGGTTATCTGGGTAGCTATCCGTCTTACGATGGCGAACCAAGGTGGCGACTAACAAACTAATCAACATCGCCCCAAAAAGCAGGTTGGAAAACCAGAACAGCACGGGGGGCCATGACTGACCTGCGACCATGCCTACCCGTTCCAAGCACCATGCCGCAACCAGTGCGATCAAAACCGTGCCGTGATAACCGCGAATGCTTACCCAGTTTTTGCTCGCGGTGAGCAAAAACCCGCCCAAGACCGCCCATCCAAACCCGAAAAACATTTCGTGCGCATGCCATTGTTGAGCGCTGACGATGAATGTGGCCGGCGTTGCTGCGCTTCCCGAATACATCATTATCCAGAGTAAAGGCAGCAATGCCCCCGAGAGACAGGCTAAGGCAAAAAAGGGTCGAAATCCCACGGCCCAAAGGGGGAGGGTAGTCACATTCATCATCGCTGCTTACGAGTTTCTCTTATAAATGCAACCCCTTATGTGCTCGCTAGCTTGGTGAAATCGATCACGATGGCACCAATTTCGCGATGTTGGTAGGCGATTTCAAGTGCATTTCCATAACGTTGTTCGAGTTGCCCAAGTAACGGCAATGGATCATGGTCATTACAAAACCGTAAGGCGTCCAAGGCGCCAAAAATAGCAGCATGACGGAATCGTTTGGCAACGCCTCGGGCGTCAAAGGGATAAATGGCATCTGTAGAACGGTGGTTGTTGGCGCAGTTAGACATAAAACTCCTTTGTACAAGGTGAAATAAAGCGTGAATAAAGGTTGTTATGGCGATTTAGGCGTGGTTTTGCGAGGGCGAACACTTACCCAAACCGCTGCTAGCATCGATTTACGCCGAGTGATTAGTGAAGACTATGGCTACCCACTACAGCTCCGATTAAAGTGATCAAACTAACCGTAAGTAATCCGCGGTGTAGCCACTCAATCCGTTGAAATGTGGCCTCAGGCTTGTGTTTTGCATTTTCCAGAAACCAGCGGTGCAAAAACAAGGGTTCAGCAATAAACAGCATCATCGTAAACAGCAACCAAATAGCCAGCATTGCATGAAGCCACCAGAAATTAAGGTCTAAAAAACGCTCCCAGAGATTCCACTGATAAATAATGTAGAAACCAGTTAAGCCGACCAGTAAGGTGGTTACCCGCGCTTGCCCAGCAAATTTATTTTCAATGGATTCAAAAAATGCTACCCGTTCCTCGGGGGATTTCAGGTTTCGGATTGCTGGCAAAAGCACGGTGGTAACAAATGCCACCCCGCCAATCCATAGCACTACGCCTGCAACATGCAGCGCTCGAAATATTGCTAGATCGTCCACGGGAATTTTGACTTGGAAGCAAGAGGCGGAAACATAAGGATAACTGGGTCAGATGGAAAAATAGGGAGCTTCAAAACAAGCATTGAAACAAGTTTTAAAGAGTATCCGAGTTAAATCATGAGTAACATGACGAGTATCAAGTAACCGCTAAGTCACCCTATTCGATGTTTTATGTACGGAGAAATCCGACATTTTGCCTAGCACTTATCGATTGAATTCTGTTCGTTCTGATAGGGTACGTAGAATTTTTGAATTGATTCCTATCAATGCAGTTCAATGGCTGAGCCCCCAGAATGAACGTGTAAGCTTATGCTGCTAAAGCCTTGAGGAACAAGCTCAGGGGCTAAAAGCGGCGGTAGAAAAATTCAAATTAACTTCATGATAGAGAGTAATGAGTAGCCTTTATCTCACACCGGCTATTAGCCAACCTTCTTCTTGGCAAGTCGCTTGGCTGGCAATACGCCCTCACACCTTGACGATTTCTGTTGCACCCGTGCTGGTAGGTTCCAGCTTGGCTTGGGCCAACGGGAGTGGTTTGTTGTTGCTGCCTTTATTGGCAGCGTTGTGCTGTGCGGTTCTGATTCAAATCGGTACCAACCTTCACAACGATGCGGTGGATTGTGAAAAAGGCAACGATCAAATGGATCGACTTGGGCCGCTTAGAGTCACGGCTGCGGGCTGGGTGTCACCCAATACGGTTCGTTTATATGCTTTAGTCTGTTTTGTTGCGGCATTTGTCCTCGGAATTTATCTGGCTAAGCAAGGGGGGTGGCCGATTGTCGCCATTGGCCTTGGCTCTTTGTTGTCAGGATGGGCCTATTCTGGTGGCCCATATCCCATTTCTTACTCACCCTTGGGTGAAGTATTTGTTCTTTTGTTTTTTGGCATTTTTGCCGTCGGTGGATCTTTCTGGCTACAAGGCCAAACACCGCAATTAGATTGTTTACTTGCTGGGATTATTTGTGGTTTGCCTGCTGCTGCGGTACTTCTGGTCAATAACACCCGCGATCTCGATGCGGATTTACGGGTTGGCCGTCGTACCTTGGCTGCGGTATTAGGGCGCGAGAAGGTGGCCCATTTCTACGCCACATTAATGTTGTTGCCCTATTTGCTGCTGATTGTGCTGGTTACCCAAGGGCATTTGGGGGGCACATTTGCGCTGCTATCGATTTTTAGCGCGGTCACCAATATCCGATATTTCTATGCCACCAAAGATCCAGCCGCACTGAACCCGCTGCTAGGCGCCAGCGCCCGCAGTGGTTTATTAC
>JBEGTT010000079.1:0-9779 GCA_041179245.1 Pseudomonadota bacterium | reverse complement strand
TTGCGCAAAGCGAATGACGAGCTGGTGCGAGAAGAAGACGGGAAGGGAAAACAGGATATTCCCGTACGCTCTGGAACGGTTGATGAGCGCCTAATGCTGGAAGTCTGCAAAATGCCAGAAGTTAAGGCCGAAGCTGCCGCTACCGACAAAAAGGCACCCAAAGCCGGTGCCGATGGGCACGGGGTGACCACACCGGCAAAATCTACTGGCGACCATGATGGGGTTGCTGCTACAGGCAAAAAGTCCAGCAAGTCACACAAAAAAGGTAAAGGGCATGCCGAGCACGCACACTGGAGTTACACCGGGGAAGGTGGCCCAGATAAATGGGCTGACCTAGATCCAGCTAATCGTCTTTGCCGCGAAGGCCAGCGCCAGTCGCCGATTAATATCGAGAAGGGAATGCGCGCAGATTTGATGGCTGTGCAGTTTAATTATGGGCCGGCTGGTTTCCAGATTATTGATAACGGACACACCATTCAGGCGTTTGTGCCAGGTAATGTGATGAGCCTGAATGGAAAGGTCTACCAACTGCTGCAGTTACATTTCCATCGCCCATCGGAAGAGCGTGTTGATGGGCGCGCCTATGCCATGGTGGCCCATCTGGTGCACAAAGCGGCTGATGGTGAGCTGGCTGTCGTTGCTGTTTTGCTGCAAGAAGGTCAGGATAACCCCGTCGTCAAATCATTCTGGGATGGCATTCCGCTGGAAAAGAACAAGCTGGTTAGCATCGATAGCATTCCGGTTGATTTGAACCAGTTGCTTCCTAAAGATCAGCGTTACTTCAACTACATGGGTTCATTGACCACGCCACCTTGTACAGAAGGTATTGTCTGGATTGTCATGAAGGAACCGGTCAGTGTTTCTGCGGACCAAATAGACACCTTTGCTCGTTTTTATTCCAATAATGCCCGCCCGATTCAGCAGCCTTCTGGCCGTTTGATTAAGGAATCACGTTAAGCCTGTAAGGCTAGGTGAGATCGTTGTCTCTCGTTCAGCAAATCAATCCGTCTGATAACAGGCTCATCGAATCTTGGTGGGGCTGTTACCGGCGGATTGTTTCTTTGACTTGGCCGGTGCTGGTAGCGCAACTGGCGTCCATCACGATGATGGTGATTGACACCCTCGTGGTGGGTCATCATTCGACACAGGATTTGGCGGCGGTTGCGATTGGTTCGAGTATTTACGTGTCGTTGATGCTGGGGTTTGCCGGCGTGGTGCAGGCATTAGGGCCTGTTGTAGCGCATGATTTTGGCGCTGAACGACATCATGTTCTGGGTGAACATATGCGTCAGGGGCTTTGGTTGGCTTTGGGTTTAGCCTTGCCGGGTAGCCTGCTATTGTTGAATCCGGGTTGGATATTAGCGTTAGCGGGTGCGACACCGGATGTGGTCAACAGCACGACAGATTATCTGATGGTGCTAGCGTGGTGTTTACCCGCTTCGCTGATGTTTCGCGCTTTTCATGCCACCGCCAATGCGCTGGGGCAGCCCCGTCCGCTGATGGTGATTGGTATTGCCCAAACCTTGGGGCATGCGGCGCTGGCCACGATGTTGGTGCCCGCGTTGGGCGCTAAAGGCGCTGCCTTGTCGCAGGCGGTCATGTCTTGGTGTGCTTGTTTCTCTGGGCTGGGAATTCTTCTCTGGGGCCGCTTTTGGCGGCCTTATGCCTGTTTAAAACAATGGTCGAATCCTGATTGGAAGCAGTTAGGAGCTTTGCTGCGTTTGGGCGTCCCCATGGGGATTTCCTACATGGTCGAAATTACGGCATTTACATTTGTCGCCCTTTTTGTCGCGCGTCTTGGGGCAGAGGTTGTTGGTGCTCACCGTATCGTGACCAATCTTTCGGCGGCTATTTATATGCTTCCCTTGGCTATTGCTACGGCAACTTCCGCGTTGGTGGCGCAGTCCACTGGTGCGCGGAAGGAAGGTGAGGCTTCAAGGATGGCCTTCGCCGGTATTGTGCTGGCCAGTGGTAGTACGGTGCTAGTCGGCATGATGGTTTGGTTTTTGCGAGAACCCATTGCCGATCTTGGAACTGCCGATCCATCCGTTGCCGCCTTGGCGGCTGGTCTGGTGATATATATCGCGGTGTATCAGTTGCCTGATGCCATCCAAACCGTCGCCGGATTTGCACTGAGAGGTTACAAAGTGACTTTTTTACCCTTGTTAATCCACGTGACCTCATTTTGGGGGTTCGGGTTGGGTGTCGGTTATTGGTTAGCCTTTATGGCACCAGAACCACAGGGGGTAGCGGGATTTTGGCAGTCGTCTGTATTGTCGACATTAGCCGCCTGCGTGTTGCTCGGCGGCTTGTTAATTTGGGTGATTCGTCAGCGTAGACAAGTTGGGGTAGCGGTTTTGATGCATGAAAATGGAGGGGGTGTGAAATGAGCTTGAATGTTCGATTGGCACCAGCGTTGCTGGTATTGGTGGCTTTTGTGATGTTTGTGGGTGGTGTGTTAGGGGTTCACCAAGCCGTATTTACCCCGATAAAAGAATCCTTGCGAACCCGCGATTGGGTGGCGATGCCGGCTATTCTTGATGACATCAAGTTGCTGGCAGCGGATGGGACGCCAATCCCTATTGTTAATGACCCAAACATGACGGTTGCCGAGCGCGCATCGATCATGCCAACGGGAATTGTTAAATTGGCCGTGCGCTACCACTATTACATTGGCGAAGAAATCTATGATGGCAACCGATACGGTTTGTTTGAAGGGTTAGATGACGGAGATGCTCAGCGTTATGCCGCCGCAACCATGCACCGTAAGCAGGAGATTCAGGTGTGGATTAACCCGAAAAATCCATCCGAGTCCATCCTAAACCGTGACCTACACTGGGGTGTCATGGCCATAGGCTTACCCTTGTTGGCGACTGCCTTGGTTGGTCTGGTCATTCTGGGGTATGGTGCGAAGACTTGGTGGCAAATGTGGCAGCTTGCCAAGAAGACCCGAGCGATAAAACGCTAAGTTAGCCTGATTCCATTCATTCAATACAACAATAAACTTTCCGGAGAGAAGTCCGTATGGTTCCCCACCTGAAGACCGCCCTGACGGGACCTTTGCTGGCGCTTGAGCAGCATTTCCTGAATAACACGACGGCGATTGAACACTGGTTTCGTGAGCAATGGTCGGAACACACGCCCCCCTTTTATTCATCGTGTGATTTGCGTAACTCGGGGTTCAAACTGGCACCGGTCGATACCAATCTCTTTCCCGGTGGTTTTAATAACTTGAACCCAGCTTTTTTGCCCTTGTGTGTGCAGGCGGCGATGGCGGCTATCGAGAAGTTTTGCCCAGTCGCCAAGAATCTATTACTGATTCCTGAAAACCATACGCGCAACCAGTTTTACCTCCAAAACGTGGCTCAGTTAGCGGCCATATTGCGTCAGACCGGCTTGCATGTTCGCTTGGGTTCGCTTTCGCCGGAGATTACTCAGCCAACGATGGTCGAATTGTCTGGCGGTTTAACCTTGCGGCTGGAACCTTTGGTGCGCAAAGGTAACCGTTTGGGGCTGGTGGATTTTGATCCCTGCGCTATTTTGTTGAATAACGACTTGTCCGCAGGTATTCCAGAGATTTTGCAAGGGCTGACTGAGCAGGTTGTACTGCCGCCGGTTCATGCTGGCTGGGCCGTTCGTCGTAAATCAAATCACTTTGCCGCCTACGATCAGGTTGCCAATGAGTTTTCTATGGCCATTGGAATTGATCCTTGGCGGATCAACCCTGCCTTTAATGTGTGCCGAAGCGTCAATTTTCACGAGCGCCAAGGTGAGGATTGTCTGGCAACCAAAGTTGATCTCATGTTGCAGGGAATTCGGGAGAAGTATCAAGAATATGGCGTGGATGAAACACCTTATGTGGTGGTAAAGGCGGATGCTGGAACCTACGGCATGGGCGTGATGACCGTGCGGGATGCCAGCGAAATTGTTGGGCTGAACCGTAAACAGCGCAACAAGATGAGTGTGGTCAAGGAAGGGCTTGAGGTTAGCGAGGTCATTATCCAGGAAGGCGTGCACACCTTTGAAACGCTGGGTGAAGCCGTTGCTGAACCGGTGGTCTACATGATAGATCGTTACGTGGTGGGCGGGTTTTACCGAGTGCATACAGGACGCGGCAAGGATGAAAACCTGAATGCGCCAGGAATGCATTTTGAGCCGCTGAGTTTTGAAACCTGCTGTAATTTGCCCGATCACGCCGATACGCCCGATGCGCCCCCCAATCGCTTTTATGCCTATGGTGTCGTGGCGCGACTCGCGGCCTTGGCGGCATCGCTTGAGTTGGAAAAAACCGAACCCTAATCAGCTAGAATCCGCCCCGCAAAAATTGTTCTACGGTCATTCCCATGCAGAATCCCTTTTTCAGAGGACAACATGCTCCGTCAAGAAGTTGAAATTGTTAATAAATTAGGCTTGCACGCTCGTGCCTCGGCCAAGTTAATTCAGACTGCAAGTCAGTTTCCCTGCGAGGTTATCTTGGATCGGGGTGGAAAACGCGCTAACGCTAAAAGCATCATGGCCGTGATGATGTTGGCGGCCTCGAAGGGGGTGATGGTAGCCATTGAAACAAACGGGGTCGATGAACAGGCCGCGATGGATGCCGTGTTGGCGTTGATTAACGACAAATTTGGGGAAGGTGAATGAGCTTCACGCTCCATGGTCTGGGTGTTTCCGGTGGTATCGCCATTGGGCGGGCAATGCTCATTTCGCACGCCACGCTGGAGGTGGCTCACTTAACCCTAGCGCCTCGTTTGGTCGATAAAGAAATTCAGCGTTTTGAGGCGGCTATTGCGGTGGTGCGTGAAGAGTTGCTGGCTATGAAGCAACACACCGGGCCTGATGCGCCTCCGGAGTTAGATGCATTCATTGATCTGCACTGTATGTTCCTCAGTGACCCAGATCTGGTAGAGGTTCCCAAGTCGATTATCCGAGAACGAGGGTGTAATGCGGAGTGGGCGCTGGTTCAACAGATGGAACATCTGGTTGACCAGTTTGAACAGTTTGAAGATGCGTACCTTCGCGAACGCAAGCATGATGTGGTGCAGGTTGTTGAGCGGGTGGTGAAGGAGTTGATGGGCAAGCCTGGGCGTTCGCTCAAGGCAAGCAAAAGCATCAAGGAAGAAAACCTGATCGTGATTGCCCACGATCTTTCTCCGACGGATGTGATTGCTTTCAAAGAACACCGCTTTGCCTCATTTGTTACCGATGTGGGTGGAGCGACATCGCACACGGCCATTTTGGCGCGGAGTTTGGCGATTCCCGCCATCGTCGGGGTTAGCAACGCTCGCGCCCTGATTCGGGAGGGCGAAACACTGATTGTGGACGGTGTTCGCGGCGTACTGATCGTTAATCCAGATCAGCAGATTCTGCAAGAATATCGCCTCCGCAAGAACAGTCTCGAACTCGAAAAAAGCAAGCTGAAGCGACTGCTAACGGCCCCTTCCGCAACGCTGGATGAAGTGCCGGTCAGTTTGTTGGCCAATATCGAATTGCCCGGTGACGTGGACGGTGCCCTAAAGGGCGGTGCCGATGGTATTGGCTTGTTTCGTACGGAATTTTTGTTCTTAGGGCGAGGCGATATGCCCTCTGAAGAAGAGCAGTTTGAAGCCTATAAGAAGGTGATTAAGGGGATGGATGGTCGTCCTGTGACCATTCGTACCTTTGATTTGGGGGGCGACAAAACCGTTGATAAAACCCGGACTGCCACCAACCCAGCATTGGGGTTGCGGGCTATTCGTCTGTCTTTGTCCGAACCGCAGATGTTTCAGGCCCAGCTGCGAGCGATTCTGCGTGCCTCCAAGTACGGCAAAGTCAAACTGCTGATTCCGATGCTGGCGCACGCCTCAGAAATTGACGCGACCTTGGCCGCCATTGAACAAGCGAAGTCCAGTTTGCGTGGGCAAAAAGTAAGCTTTGACGAACACATTGAAGTCGGTGGAATGATCGAAATTCCGGGGGCTGCGCTGGCTGTTGGCATGTTCCTGCGGCGACTTCAGTTCTTATCGATCGGTACCAACGATTTGATTCAGTACACGCTGGCGATTGACCGGATGGATGAACAGGTTTCTAGTTTGTACGATCCACTTCACCCAGCGGTGCTGATGTTGATTGCTCATACCCTGTCGAGTGCAGAAAAGGTGGGTGTTCCCGTTTCTGTTTGCGGTGAGCTGGCGGGTGATCCCAATTTGACCCGTTTGTTGCTGGGCATGGGCTTACGTCAGTTTTCCATGCATCCTTCCCAGATTTTGTCGGTAAAAAGCCGTGTCCTGAAATCGGATATCGGAGAAGTGACACCCCAAGTTCGCCGGATGCTCCGGTTGGAAGAGCCACAGAAGTTACGCGAGGCGCTGGAAAAACTAAATGGCGCTTGAGCGTGGATTGCGTTTGTCCATCAATGGCTATGGCCGGATTGGCCGTTGCTTTTTGCGGGCTTTGCAGGAACGCTCAGGAACATCGGCTATGCACGTTGTGGCCATCAATGAGCCGGCGAATCTGGAAAGCATGGCTTACCTCACACAGTACGATTCCACGCACGGGCGTTTTCATGGCGATTTGCAGATTGATGGGCAGTCACTGATTATTAACGGCCATTCGATAGCGGTTCGCCATGAGCGAAATCCGGAAGCGGTTGATTGGAAAGCATTCTCTGCCGATGTGCTGGTGGAATGTTCCGGGGTTTATGGTAGTCGGCGTGAGTTAAATCGCTTTGTTGAATCGGGCTGTTCCCGTGTGCTGTTATCGCAGCCGGGCCATAGTGCGTCGGATGTGGATGCCACCGTAGTTTATGGCGTCAATCATCAGCAACTCACCGGGGACGAGGTGCTGGTCTCGGCGGCTTCTTGTACGACCAATGCGGTAGTACCCGTGCTGGCGTTGCTCGATCGCGAGTTGGGGCTAGAAGAAGTCCTGCTCACCACCTTACATTCAGTGATGAATGATCAGCCTTTGATTGACGGTTACCACCACGATGATTTGCGCCGGACTCGTTCGGCTATGCAATCGATTATTCCAGTCTCTACTGGCTTGGCTCGGGGTGTTGAGCGTTTGTTGCCGGAATTGACGGGCAAAGTGCATGCTAAAGCTATTCGTGTGCCGACCTTAAATGTGTCGGCGATTGATCTGACGATTAAAACCAAGGTGCCGGTTGATAAAGCAACGCTTAACCGTTTGTTGTCAGCAGCAGCTCAGGGACCGCTGAGGGGCTTGGTGTCCTATTCAGAAGCGGCGCATGCCTCTAT
Source organism: Pseudomonadota bacterium (assembly GCA_041179245.1). GTDB lineage: Bacteria > Pseudomonadota > Gammaproteobacteria > Burkholderiales > Rhodocyclaceae > JBEGTT01. Next base: position 2,544 of record JBEGTT010000079.1, on the reverse strand, counting down.
CGATTTCAACCATGACCCTCACTCTGCCATTGTCGACGGCAGTCAGACGCGGGTTGTCGGTTCGCAGCTGGTTAATATGTTTCTTTGGTTTGATAACGAATGGGGTTTTGTTAACCGGATGATCGATGTTCTCGCTTGCTGGCAAACACGCTACCGTTAAACCTTATAAAATCCCGGCTTTCACCCATAACAACTTCGCTGGAGACCCTCATGCAAGTCAAAAAACTCACCGACCTTAATGTGGCGGGGAAACGTGTTTTTATCCGTGCTGACCTGAATGTGCCGCAAGACGAAGCGGGCAATATTACCGAAGACACCCGTATCAAAGCCTCGTTGCCATCCATTCAATATGCCCTAGAACAGGGTGCTGCGGTGATGGTTACGTCCCATTTGGGTCGTCCAACCGAAGGCGAAGTGACCGCCGATGATTCATTAATGCCCGTTGCCGTTCGTTTGGGTCAGTTGCTGCACAAACCTGTGCGCTTGATCCAGAATTGGGTCGATGGCAGTTTTGAGGTCAAAGCGGGCGAGGTCGTCCTGCTGGAAAACTGCCGCTGCAACAAGGGTGAAAAGAAAGACAACGAAGAACTCGCCAAGAAAATGGCCGCGTTGTGTGATGTGTATGTTAACGATGCGTTTGGCACTGCCCACCGTGCTGAAGCCACGACCCACGGCATCGCCAAGTTTGCTCCTATCGCCTGTGCCGGTATTTTGATGGGTGCGGAAATCGATGCGTTGGGCAAAGCACTTGAAAACCCGGCTCGACCTTTGGTGGCTATTGTGGGTGGCTCAAAAGTGTCATCGAAGCTGACGATTCTGAAATCCCTAGCCAGCAAAGTGGATCAACTGATCGTCGGCGGTGGTATCGCCAATACCTTCTTGCTTGCTTCGGGCAAACGTATTGGCGAGTCGCTTGCTGAAGCCGATTTGGTCAAAGAGGCACACACCATCATGGACATCATGCGTGAACGGGGTGCCGAAGTCCCTTTGCCTGTCGATGTGGTTGTCGCTGATGAGGTTTCTGCACTGGCTCGTGCCAATAAGATTTCCGTTGATGATGTGACCGCCCATGACCGGATTTTGGACGTTGGCCCAAAGACCGCCGCCACACTTTCCCAAATTATCGCTAATGCCGGCACCATCGTATGGAATGGGCCGGTTGGCGTATTTGAGCTGCCACAGTTTGCTGGCGGCACTAAAATGCTGGCTTCTGCCATTGCCCACTCTGAAGCATTCTCGATTGCTGGCGGTGGTGACACCTTGGCCGCCATCGCCAAGTTCAACATCGCCGACGATGTGGGTTATATCTCGACCGGTGGAGGTGCTTTCTTGGAGTTTTTGGAAGGTAAGACCCTGCCAGCGATTGCAGCGCTGGAGGCACGTTTTAGCCACTAATCGGATAAACGTAAAACGCCGAACCTTATTTTTGAATACCCTTACCGGAAATCGCCATGTCCCGACATACCAAGATTGTTGCCACTTTAGGCCCCGCCTCTACTGCACCCGATGTTTTACGAAGGCTGGTGCTGGCTGGCGTTGACGTGGTGCGGATGAATTTCTCGCACGGCAAACCCGAAGACCATATCGCGAGAGCCAAAGCCATTCGGGAAATCGCTGCCGAGGTTGGGCGGCCGATTGGGATTTTGGGTGATTTACAAGGCCCGAAGATTCGCGTTGGCAAGTTTGCTGACGGCAAGATCAAACTCGAAAACGGTGCTAATTTCGTTCTGGATGCCCAATGCACGATGGGCGACCAAGACAAAGTTGGCCTTGATTACAAAGACCTACCCAAAGACGTGGTTAACGGCGACATTCTGCTGCTTGATGATGGCCGTTTGAAGTTGCAAGTGACTGCGGTAAGGGGTTCGGAAATTCATACCCGTGTTTTACAGGGCGGTGAGTTGTCCAACAACAAGGGCATCAACCGCCAAGGCGGCGGTCTAACTGCGCCTGCGCTTACCGCCAAAGACATGGATGACATCAAAACAGCGGCCTTGATGGAAGTCGACTTTGTCGCCGTCTCGTTCCCCAAAAGTGCGGCGGATATGTATATGGCACGCCAACTGTTGCGTGCTGCCGGTAGTCACGCACTGCTGATTGCCAAAATCGAGCGTACCGAAGCAGTCGCCAATCTGGATGAAATCCTCGAAGCCTCCGACGGCATCATGGTTGCCCGTGGTGATTTGGCGGTTGAAGTGGGTGATGCTACGGTCCCCGCTTTGCAGAAGAAAATGATTCGGGCCGCTCGCGAAAAAAACAAACTAACCATCACGGCGACGCAGATGATGGAGTCGATGATTCAGTCACCCGTTCCAACGCGGGCGGAAGTGTCTGATGTGGCGAATGCTGTGCTGGATGGCACGGATGCGGTGATGTTGTCCGCTGAAACTGCCTCTGGCCAATATCCGGTCGAAACGGTTGAAGCTATGGCGCGTATCTGTCTGGAAGCGGAACGTTCCGCCGAAGTGACATTGGATCAAGAGTTTCTGAATCGCGTATTTACCCGTATCGACCAGTCGATTGCGATGGCCGCGATTTGGACTG
>JBEGTT010000078.1:0-14365 GCA_041179245.1 Pseudomonadota bacterium | reverse complement strand
CTACACCGCTTTGCGCGCGCAATTCATGGCTGCTCATGTGCCTTGCGAAGGGGTCGAGTCGTTTGATCCCTCTTACATTCTTTATACCTCGGGCACGACAGGTAAGCCTAAGGGTGTTCAGCGTGACACCGGTGGTTATGCCGTTGCGTTGGCTGCTTCGATGGAGCACATCTACTGTGGAGACCCCGGCGAAACCTTCTTCTCAACATCTGATATTGGTTGGGTAGTTGGTCATAGTTACATCATTTATGGCCCACTGATTCGTGGTATGGCAACGATCATGTACGAAGGTACACCGCTGCGTCCTGATCCCGGTATTTGGTGGCAGATTGTTGAGAAATACAAAGTTAGCGTAATGTTCTCAGCGCCGACAGCTGCTCGTGTATTGAAAAAGCAGGATCCTGCTTACATGCACAAATACGATATTTCCTCGCTGCGAACCCTGTTTATGGCGGGTGAGCCTCTGGATCAGCCTACCCATGAATGGATTATGGGCGAGTTGGGTATTCCGGTCATCGATAACTATTGGCAGACAGAAACGGGTTGGCCAATGCTGGCCGCTTGTCACGGCGTTGAGAAAACCAAACTTAAGTACGGTTCACCTAGCTTCCCTGTTTATGGTTACGACCTGCGAATCTTCCGTGAGGATGGCTCGGAGTGCGACGCGAATGAGAAGGGTATTGCCGCCGTGGTTCCGCCCTTGCCGCCAGGTTGTTTGTCGACGGTTTGGGGCGATGATGCCCGTTTTGTGTCAACTTACTTTGCGTTATTCAAAGAACCGTTGGTTTATTCCTCTTACGACTGGGCCATCAAGGATGACGAAGGTTATTACTTCATCCTAGGTCGTACCGATGACGTAATCAATGTTGCCGGTCACCGTCTTGGAACCCGTGAAATTGAAGAAGCGGTTCAGGGCCATAACGCGATTGCTGAAGTTGCGGTGGTCGGTGTTGAAGACAAGCTTAAAGGCCAAGTTCCTCTGGCATTTGCTGTGGTCAAGGATGCTGCCCGTATTGCAACCGCTGAACAGCGTGCTGTCCTAGAGAAGGAAGTCTTCAAGGTAGTTGATGAGTCTTTAGGTGCTATTGCTCGTCCAGCTCGGGTTTATTTTGTAACGGGTTTGCCGAAGACTCGTTCCGGTAAGATGTTGCGCCGTTCCTTGCAGGCCCTCGCTGAAGGTCGCGATCCGGGTGATCTGACAACCATTGACGATCCGTCTACGTTGGAGCAAATCAAGGATGCAATGGCTGGCTAAACCTTACTGGTTAGTGAGCTGAAATGGGGGACGGTTCGCCGTTCCTCATTTGTTTTTAAGGGTGATTATGAAAATTTTATTGACGGGTGCTGCTGGGTTTATTGGTAGTCATGCGGCTCTCCGCCTCCTTGCTCGCGGCGATGAAGTCGTTGGTCTAGACAATCTGAATGATTATTACGATCCGACGCTTAAAGAGGCTCGTCTGGCGCGTCTCAAGCCATCTCCCAATTTCCGTTTTGTGAAGATGGATGTCGCGGACCGTGATGGTATGGCAAAACTTTTTGCCGAAGAAAAATTTGACCAGGTCATCCACCTCGCAGCGCAAGCTGGGGTGCGTTATTCGCTGACTAATCCCCACGCCTATATCGAGAGCAATCTGTTTGGCTTCACCAACATTCTCGAAGGCTGTCGTCACAGTGAAGTGGAGCATCTGGTCTACGCCAGTAGTTCCAGCGTTTATGGCGGCAACACCAAACTGCCGTTTTCTGAGCATGACAGCGTCGACCATCCGGTCAGTCTGTATGCGGCCAGTAAAAAGGCCAACGAGCTGATGGCGCACACCTACAGCCATTTATTCCGTGTGCCGACCACCGGTCTGCGTTTCTTCACGGTGTATGGCCCTTGGGGTCGCCCCGATATGGCTTTGTTTCTGTTTACTAAAGCTATTCTTGATGGAAAACCCATTGATGTGTTTAATCACGGCAATATGGTGCGGGACTTCACGTTTGTGGATGACATCGTCGAAGGTGTGATTCGTGTCCTCGACAAACCGGCTGAGATTGATCCTGATTTTGATGGGCTAAATCCCGACCCGGCTCGCAGCAATGCGCCTTATCGTGTTTTCAATATTGGCAACAACCAACCCACCAAATTGATGGAATACATCGATGCGATCGAAACATCTTTAGGGATAGTCGCCGAAAAGAACTTCCTGCCGATGCAACCGGGTGATGTGCCTGCGACAGCAGCAAATACTGACGAACTGAATGCTTGGGTGGGTTTTGCGCCGAATACCCCGGTGCGTGAAGGGGTGGCAAAGTTTGTGGCGTGGTATCGGGACTACTACCAGCGATAATTTTTTTGCCAAAATAAAAACGGCTTATGGCAAAAACCATAAGCCGTTTGATTTTAGAAGCACAGCTGTTGTAGCTTAGCCCGCGAAATTACTCGCAGCAAAGTCCCAGTTAGCGAGGCTGTTCAAGAAAGTTTCAACAAACTTTGGACGTAGATTGCGGTAGTCGATGTAGTAAGCATGTTCCCACACGTCGATGGTCAGCACTGGCTTGCCTTCGCCTGATTTCAGTGGGTTGCCTGCAGCACCCGTATTGACGATATCGACTGAGCCATCAGCCTTCTTAACCAGCCATGTCCAGCCAGAGCCAAAGTTACCTACTGCGGAAGCTTGGAAAGCCTTTTTGAACTCATCAAAAGAACCCCACTTTGCCGTAATGGCATCAGCCAGCGCGCCGGTTGGCACAGCACCTCCAGCGGGCTTCATGCAAGACCAGAAGAACGTATGGTTCCAGACTTGGGCCGCGTTGTTATAAACGCCGCCGGCTGGCGCCTTGAGCATGGTTTCTTCAATGGATAGGCTTTCGTATTCAGTGCCAGGAATCAGGTTGTTCAGATTGGTCACGTAAGCGTTGTGATGTTTGCCGTGGTGAAATTCCAAGGTTTCCTGCGACAGGTGAGGCGCTAGCGCGTCGATGGCATAGGGCAGTTGCGGTAGGGTATGGGCCATAACAATTCCTTTGGTTTGAATGATGAATCAGGAAGTTAGCGCAGGTTTAACGTCCTTGCTATGCTTCCATCTGAGGTATTCGATAAGGGCTGGCTGGAAAAGTTCCAGAGATGTTTCTTCGTCATCCTTTTCTTTCGCATTTCTTGACCAAAGTAGGTTGAGCGATTAGCCTTGCGGGTTTTCCAAGTTAAATGGTGGAAGCGGCATGGCAACGAATACGGCAACGTCGATGACCGGCGCGGAAATTGTAGTCAAGTGTTTGCAGGAAGAGAAGATTGAGGTCGTCTTTGGTTATCCTGGCGGCTCTGTTCTGCATATATACGACGAGTTTTTCAAGCAGGATCAAATTAAACATATCCTTGTGCGCCATGAGCAAGCAGCGGTTCACGCGGCAGATGCTTATTCGCGTTCGTCACAAAAAGTGGGTGTGGCGCTGGTGACGTCCGGCCCCGGTGTAACGAATGCTGTAACGGGTATTGCGACCGCTTATTCTGACTCTGTTCCGATGGTGGTTTTGTGTGGACAAGTGCCCACTTTCTACATCGGACAAGATGCTTTCCAAGAGTGCGATACCGTTGGGATTACGCGGCCTTGTGTGAAGCACAATTTCTTGGTTAAAGATGTCAAGGACTTGGCTGAAACGCTGAAAAAAGCCTTTCACATTGCGACCACGGGTCGGCCTGGCCCTGTGGTAGTCGATATCCCCAAGGACATTACGGCAAATAGAACTGAATTTTATTACCCCAAATCGGTGCAAATGCGCTCGTACAACCCTGTCATCAAGGGGCATCTGGGGCAGATCAAGAAAGCCGTTCAGCTATTGCTAGAAGCCAAGCGCCCGATTATTTATATCGGCGGTGGTGTCGTTCTGTCGGACTCGGCAGAAAAACTGACTAAGTTGGCCAAACGACTCGGTTTTCCTGTGACCAATACGCTGATGGGCTTGGGGGGCTTCCCCGGAACTGATCCCCAAAATATCGGCATGCTGGGCATGCACGGTACTTATGAAGCCAATATGGCGATGCAAGGGTCGGATGTCGTTTTGGCGGTGGGCGCCCGTTTTGATGACCGTGTAGTGGGTAATCCAGAACATTTCGCTTCTGTGCCCCGCAAGGTTATCCATATTGATATTGACCCGTCATCGATTGCAAAACGCGTCAAGGTTGATGTGCCAATTGTCGGCAATCTACCGGATGTACTGGATGAGCTGAACAAACTGCTCGATGACGGCGGTAAACCAGCTGAGATGACCGCTTGGTGGAAACAGATCGAAGAATGGCGTGGTCGCGATTCTCTGCGGTACAAGCAGAGTGACCACATCATGCCGCAGTTCGTGGTGGAGAAATTGTACGAAGTGACTAAGGGTGATGCCTTCGTAACTTCCGATGTGGGTCAGCACCAGATGTTTGGCGCTCAGTACTACAAGTTCGACAAACCCCGTCGCTGGATTAACTCCGGTGGTTTGGGCACGATGGGTGTGGGTTTGCCTTATGCGATGGGTACTTTATTTGCTAATCCCGGTGCGCAAGTCGCCTGTATCACCGGCGAAGGCTCCATCCAGATGTGTATTCAGGAAATGTCGACCTGTAAGCAGTTTGAACTGCCGGTGAAGATCATTAATCTGAACAACGGCATGCTGGGCATGGTGCGTCAGTGGCAGGAAATGTTCTATTCCAAACGCTATTCACAGTCTTATGTGACCTCGTTGCCTGATTTTGTGAAGTTGGCGGAAGCCTATGGGCATGTCGGGATGCGGATTGAGCGCCCGGAAGATGTTGAGCCTGCATTGAGAAAAGCCTTTACCGAGTACAAAGACCGCCTCGTATTTATGGATTTCATCATTGATCCAACGGCTAACGTATTCCCGATGGTGGCCGCCGGCAAGGGCCTGTCTGAAATGATTCTGGCTGACGAGCTATAAAGAAAGGAACCGTAATGAGACATATTGTTTCCGTTCTGCTTGAAAACGAATCGGGTGCTTTGTCCCGGGTTGCGGGCTTGTTTTCAGCGCGTGGCTACAACATTGAAACGCTAACCGTTGCGCCGACCGAAGATCCTTCTTTGTCGCGGATGACCATTGTGACCCGTGGTTCTGACGAAGTGCTGGAACAAATTACAAAGCAACTGAATAAGCTGGTTGATGTGGTCAAAGTGGTTGATTTGTCGGAAGCCGCACACGTTGAACGTGAGCTGATGCTGATTAAAGTTCGTGCAACGGGTAAAGATCGCGAAGAAATGAAGCGCATGGCAGATATTTTCCGTGGACGCATCATTGATGTGAGTGATTCAACTTACGTTATCGAACTCACTGGTACTAGCGCCAAGCTGGATTCTTTTGTTGCCGCACTGGATGCTGGGTTGATTCTGGAAACCGTGCGAACCGGTGTCAGCGGCATTGGCCGTGGTGACCGTATTCTACGCGTCTAAACTTCGTAATTGACCCGCTGTATTGATATAACAAACTGATTTAATTATTTATTCTGGAGAATGTTTCATGAAAGTATATTACGACCAAGACGCTGACCTGAACCTGATCAAGGGCAAAAATGTAACCATCGTCGGTTATGGTTCACAAGGTCACGCACATGCGCAAAACCTGCGTGACTCAGGCGTCAATGTCACCGTTGGCCTGCGTAAAGGTGGTGCTTCATGGGCCAAGGCCGAAGCAGCTGGTGGTCTGAAAGTAGCTGAAATCGCTGAAGCCGTTAAGTCTGCTGACGTGGTTATGATTCTGCTGCCAGATGAAAATATTCCGGATGTTTACAACAAGGAAGTCGCTCCGAATCTGAAGGCTGGCGCTGCATTGGCATTTGCTCACGGTTTCAACGTGCATTACAACCAAGTGGTGCCACGCGCGGACGTCGACGTCATCATGGTTGCCCCAAAAGGCCCTGGTCATACGGTTCGTTCGGAATACCTCAAGGGTGGCGGCGTTCCTTCATTGATCGCGATTTACCAAGATGTCACTGGCAAAGCTAAGGACATCTCATTGTCTTATGCTGCGGCGAATGGTGGCACTAAGGGTGGCGTGATCGAAACCAATTTCCGCGAAGAAACAGAAACCGACCTGTTCGGTGAACAAGCTGTTCTGTGTGGTGGCGCCGTTGAACTGGTCAAGATGGGTTTCGAGACTCTGACTGAAGCTGGCTACGCACCAGAAATGGCTTACTTCGAGTGCTTGCACGAACTGAAGTTGATCGTTGATCTGATGTACGAAGGCGGCATCGCCAACATGAACTATTCCATCTCTAACAATGCAGAGTATGGCGAGTACGTGACGGGCAGCGAAGTTATCAACGAACAGTCTCGCGCTGCGATGCGTAACGCACTGAAGCGCATCCAGACTGGCGAATACGCCAAGATGTTTATTCTGGAAGGCAAGACTAACTATCCTTCAATGACTGCTCGTCGTCGTTTGAACGCGGTTCATCCAATTGAAACCGTGGGTGGTCAACTGCGTGACATGATGCCTTGGATTCGTAAGAACAAACTGGTCGATCAAACCAAGAACTAAGTTTCAGGTTGCACCTGATAGAATGAAGGCCGGTCAGCGAATGCTGGCTGGCCTGTTTTTTTGAGCCTGAAGAGTCTTCTATGTCTGAACTAAAACCTCGCAAAACTTTGTTTAATCCGGAACTGCGCCGGCGCGGCATTTATGTCTTGCCGAACCTGTTCACGACGGCAGCTTTATTTGCGGGCTTTTATGCCATTGTTCAATCGATGCAACACAATTTTGAGCAGGCCGCTGTGGCGATTTTTATCGCCATGGTGCTTGATGGTTTAGATGGTCGGGTGGCTCGTTTGACCAATACGCAGTCAGCTTTTGGTGCGGAATACGATTCGCTGTCAGACATGGTGAGTTTTGGTGTTGCTCCCGCTTTGGTCATCTACGAGTGGGCATTACGCGACATGGGGCGACTGGGTTGGATTGCGGCTTTTGTCTATTGCGCCTGTGCTGCGCTGCGTTTAGCCCGTTTCAATACCACGCTCGAAGTGATGGATAAACGCTATTTCCAAGGACTTCCTTCGCCTGCTGCTGCTGCGCTGGTAGCGGGTTTTGTCTGGGTTGTGCTGGATAACGATATTGCCGGTCACGACGTGCGTTGGGTGGCCTTGGTCGTTAGCCTGTTTGCCGGGATTAGCATGGTGACTAACTGCAAATTTTCCAGCTTCAAAGACATTAACCTGAAAAAGAGCGTGCCCTTTTTCATGGTGGCAGCACTGGTCTTGGTCTTTGTGCTGGTATCGAGTTATCCGCCAGGAATCTTGTTCGGCTTGTTTGTGATCTACGCCCTGTCGGGTTACGCGCTTTCGTTGTGGCGGATATTCAAGGCCCCAACAAACACTACGCCGTGAAGAAATCTAGCGGCTTTTGCTTATAAAAACCGCTGAAGCAACACATTCAGAAACCGCTGCCCACGCAGAGTCGGCTTAACAACGTTAGCGCTCACTTCCAACAAACCGTCCTTCACCGCTTGGTACAATATCGGCTCAATTCGCACCAACTGCTGCGCAGTCGTCGCTTGAAATAAAGCTGAATCAAATCCATCAACCAAACGCAGGGCATTCATCAAGAACTCTCCTGAGAGTTCATTGCCCGTAATTTCCCGGTTTTCTTGCACGGCATTTCCGGTTTGAATCTGCTGCAAATACGCTTCAGGGTGTTTCCAGCGCATTTGCCGAATCACGCGGTCATGCTGGGTCAATTTGCTGTGCGCCCCAGCGCCAATCCCAATGTAATCCCCAAACTGCCAGTAATTCAGGTTGTGCTGACACCGCCTACCCGCTTGAGCAAAAGCTGAAGTTTCATAGTGTTGAAAGCCCGCTGACGCTAACCTGGCCTCAAGCGCTTCCTGCATGTCAGCGCACACATCTCCGTCCGGCAAATCGGGAGGAAAAGCGGCGAAGTGGGTATTTGGTTCAAGGGTGAGTTGATAACAAGATAAGTGCGCTGGCTGGAAGGAAAGTGCAGTTTCAATATCTGCCAGCGCTTCGACCATCGTTTGGCCGGGCAAGCCATACATTAAATCCAGATTAAATTGCTCAAAGTGCTCACCAGCCAGCACCGCTGCAGCCAAGGCTTCGTTGCGGCCATGAATTCGGCCAAGTGCTTTAAGATGGTTTTCGTTAAAACTCTGGATACCCAGTGACAGTCGAGTAATTCCAGCCTCACGGAAACCTACAAAACGGTTGGCTTCCATGGTTCCCGGATTGGCTTCCAGCGTAATTTCTGCCCCGGGCAACACTTTCAAGCGCATCCGAATTTGCGATAGCAGACCATCAATCCCTTCTGGTGAAATCAGGCTTGGCGTTCCGCCTCCAAAGAAAATACTGACAATTGGCCGTCCCCAAATCAGCGGCAATGCACTTTCCAGATCAGCAATTAGCGCATCAAGGTAAGTCTTTTCAGGGATCAGCCCCTTGCTGGCGTGAGAGTTGAAATCGCAATAAGGGCATTTCTGCACACACCACGGAATGTGGATGTACAGCGACAAAGGCGGCGGCACTTGAAAATTTAGTGGGTCGCTATCGCCCACTGGTGCTGGTGCAACCGCTTTGATCGGAATGATTTTCACAGTGGACTAAAGTTGGCGCATACGTTCGGCAAGTTGGGCAATCGCCTTGCCCCGATGTGACCGTGCGTTCTTGATTTCGGCTGGCATTTCTGCCGCTGACGCCTCAGCGGTCGCATCCCAAAACAAGGGGTCGTAACCAAATCCACCTTCGCCTTGGGCTTCTTGCAGAATCTGGCCCTGCCATTCCCCTTCGCAAATAATCGGCTGTGGGTCATCGGCGTGCCTGACCAAAACGAGCACACAGACGAAGTGAGCACTTCTTTGCTCTGGGCGAGACAGATGCGCTAACTCTTTCAGCAAAGCCTCGTTATTCCGTTCGTCTGACTTGGGTTCTCCCGCAAAGCGAGCAGACAACACGCCCGGCGCGCCGCCCAACACATCCACACACAAGCCAGAATCATCGGCCAACGCGGGCAACCCACTTTCACGCGCGGCATGGCGTGCTTTCGCCAAGGCATTTTCCACAAATGTGAAAAATGGTTCTTCCGCCTCGGAAATTCCCAGTTCACCTTGGGTAATAATTTCAATGCCTAGCGGCCCTAACAAAGAGGTCAGCTCGGCGACTTTCTTTTTGTTGTTGGAAGCCAGAACGATTTTGTTCATGCTCAGACTCCCAGGGTTTGTTTTTGCACGGCAATTAATTCGCCAATACCCTTCTCGGCCAGATCCAATAAGGTATTCATCTCGGCACGGCTAAACGGCTCACCTTCAGCGGTGCCTTGAACTTCAACCATTCCACCGCTGCCAGTCATAATCACGTTCATATCGGTGTCGCAATCGGAATCTTCCGGGTAATCCAGATCCAGCACGGGCTGACCTTGGTAAATCCCCACGGAAATCGCTGCTACATGATCGCGCACCGGATTCACTGACAACTTGCCCGCATCTACGAGTTTTTGGCAGGCCTCATACAACGCCACCCAAGCGCCGGTAATTGATGCGCAACGAGTACCACCATCGGCTTGTAGTACATCGCAATCCAAAGTGATCTGACGTTCACCCAGCGCTTTCATATCCGTCACGGCGCGTAAAGAACGACCAATCAACCGCTGGATTTCTTGTGTCCGCCCAGTTTGTTTACCTTTGGCGGCTTCGCGAGAAGAACGGGTATGCGTCGAACGGGGCAACATGCCGTATTCTGCCGTTACCCAACCTTGGCCCTTACCGCGCAAAAATGGTGGCACATTTTCTTCCACGCTGGCGGTGCACAACACATGGGTATTGCCCATCTGAATCAGGACAGAACCTTCCGCGTGACAGGTAAAGTTGCGGGTCATTTTGACCTCGCGCAGTTGGTCGGCAGAGCGTTGGCTTGGGCGCATAGGATTCACCTGAAAATAGAAGGCCCGAATTGTAGCGACTCTTTTAGAATCCTCGCCATGAACTCACTTAACACCACACACACTACTTACCGTCTAGCCAGTCCTGCTGATATTCCTGCACTTTGTGATTTGCTGGCGATGCTATTTTCCCAAGAAGCTGAATTCAAGCCTGACACCGATGCCCAGACGCGCGGCCTAGGGAAAATTATTAGTGCGCCAAACATTGGGCGCATTCTGCTTGCCGAGCAAAGCTGCCAAGTCGTGGGCATGGTTAACCTGCTATTTACCGTCTCAACCGCTTTAGGCGAGCGCGTCGCGATACTGGAAGATTTGGTACTACTACCGAATGTGCGACGGCAAGGTATTGGTTCAGCGCTGATCGAAGCCGCATTTGCCCAAGCGCTAAGCGATGGTTGCCACCGCATCACGCTGCTCACTGACCACGACAACCTTGCCGGACAGTCGTTTTACCGGAAACACGGGTTTGAATCGTCGAGCATGACCCCGATGCGGAAGGTAGTGAGCCGAAGCGCGTAGCGAAGGCTCCCTGGCGGCGGGCGTATACCCTTACTAAATCTGTTGGCCAAGCTAACCCTACGACCGCTTCTTTTCCAGCATCAGCCTGACCATGCCTTCGACCAGCGATAGATCGTGCGGGTCAAGCTGCAACATCCGGTTAATCAACGGAATCAACTGAACGTGCTCCGGTGCGACCACGATGAGTTTGTTTTTCGTCAGCACCTGATCCGCTTCGCCGTTACTTACGGCTACCGGACCACCGGTACCAAACGATAACCACTCCGCCGAAACCCCTAGCCATTTTGCTAAAACCAGAAGTTTGCCTTGACTGGGAATGGCCCCGCTCATCATCCACTTTCGCATCGTTTGAGGCGTAATTGGATCCAACTCGTTGGCCTCATTAAACGCTTGCGAAACCTTGGTTGGGCTATGTACAGGCAGCCCTTTGCCCGCTAGCGCTGCGCATAGACGTTCACTAAAAGCAGAACGATAAAAATGGTTGTTCGTTGACATGAGAGCAAAGCTACCAATCAGCAGAGCAACCAATGGTTCGCAAAAATAATTTACAATAACCCTTGGTTGCTGCAATTCCAAACGGTTACCTAAATCATTACCTCATGCACTCAGATAAACCTTTAAATTGGGAATAGGGATGAAGCTGTTTAGATGGTCGCCTGCGTGCAGTGTGGGCAATGAGTTTCTGGATGCGCAGCATCAAGCAATTTTCGCTGCAGGGGCGGCAATATCAGACTTTCTTAACACACCTGACACCAAAATCGCGCCAGAATTTGAAGAACGCTTAAACGAATTAGTCGCCAAACTCTACGCTTTGCTACGCCAGCATTTTCAAGATGAAGAAGCGCTGCTGAAATCCGTTGAATATTCCGCCTTCAAAAACCATCAAGAACAGCACCTCGACTGTGATGCTTTTTTTCAAACTATGTTCAACGACGCTGGTTCGCTATCAGCCAGAGCTGCGCACATTCAGAAATTCATCAACGGCTGGATGTATCAACACATACTGATCGAAGATAAAAAATACCAAACGTTTTTGCTTTAAATGCATCAGGACTAAGCGCACAACATCAAGGTGGCCTTCTCGCTCGACGTAAAACCAGATTAGCTGAAAGTCTGAAATGTGCCAGCGGCTTCAATTTGGTCAAACATAATTATTCATCCTCCCTCCTCCGCCAAAAAGTGGCGAACCTTGGTAAGCCACTGTTGGTAGTGCCGCGATAGCGATAGGTGACTTGGCTGCCGATGGGAGGAGGGTGTTGGCGAAGGGCATCGCTTAGCCCACTTCCGAGACGCAAAATTGCACCGTTGTTTTCCAGACGTACGATCAGTGCGCCCGTTTGACCTGCTAGCCTCCCTTGGCCGGGTTCGTAGCCAATGATGGTTGCTTCAGCGTCATCGTAGGGCTTCAATTTTAATATATTTGAATTGCGCCCAGCTTCCCATAGTGCATCTGTGTGGTGCAGCATCAACCCCTCTCCACCTTGCTGCACTACCGTGCTTAGCTGTCGTTTTAGTGCCGCTTCATCAGGTACTTGAAATTGCCGAATAGCATCAAGCCAAGGCACATTAGCTTGGTCAAGCTGTGTGCGGATGGTGTTGATACGTTGGTTAAAATTTCCCGGATCATCGGGGGTGTCAAATACGTTAAAAGTTACTTGCCGCCACTCCATCATTGGGTTGCTGGCGTCGAACAATGCGGGACAATGCTTCAAATTGTTGTCGTCCAAGCCACAACTCACCATCTAGTGCTGAATTTGGAAAACCTGCGGTAAACCAAGCGGGCGCTGTGATTACTCGACCACTTTTGAACCGCAGCGTTTGTCCATCCCAAATGGCCCGAACACCGTCTAATTTTTCACTGATCCAATAGGACGTAATATTTTTTCCGGTGCTTTGTTCGGCAAAAAGCTTCGGTAATGAAACCTGAAATTGGGCGGCAAAACTTATCGATTCTATGGGCGCTAGCAACAGCGTTAGCAAGGCCGCATGGGTGGCTCGATTCATTGTTGTGCACTCCAAAATAGAATTTTGAAATTATATATATAGCATAGCGCATTTGGTCAATTCTTTTACAGCGGATCGATCAATTCGTCGCCACTGATGGCAAGCATGTGGGTAAAATCGCGGATTGAATTTTTACCATTACTTATCCAGTAAACCATCTGTGACGTCCCCCATAAATTACGCTGAAAAAAGTGTTTTGATTGTCGAAAGCATGCCGGAAATGCGGGGTGTTTTGCGCTCTCAAATTGGCGAAATTGGGTGTAAGCGAGTGGTGATGTCCGGCACGGTTAAAGAAGCGCTGGAGCAATTCAAGAAAAATTCATTTGACATTATTATTAGCGACTATCACTTGCCTGGTGGCACAACGGGGCAGCAGTTTTTGGAATACCTCCGCACCCGGAATGTGATCGGTCGGGCCGTGATATTCGTGATGGTGACATCCGAAAAAGGATTTGAGAGCGTTTTAAGTGCTGCTGAACATTTGCCTGATGCGTACTTACTCAAACCTTTTACCCCTGATGCTTTGCGCTCCCGTCTGGAAGGATTGTTAAAGCGAAAGCAGCGGCTGGCAAAGGTTGATTTGCTACAGGACAAACGAAGCTGGGATGGGGTGGTATTGGCCTGCGACCAAATTATTGCAGCTAAAGATGCGTATATGGTTGATGCTTTGCGTATTAAGGGGAGCGCCTTGCTTGCTTCCGGAAGGGCAGAAACCGCCGTCGAGTTTTACCGTCTCATGCTTCGGGAAAAATCGTTGCCGTGGGCCAAGCTGGGTTTGGCGAGGGCATTGCATATGCAAGGCGATTCGGCGGGGTCAGAAGATATCCTGAGCGACCTGATTGAAGATTCGCCAAAGTTTATGGCGGCTTATGATGTGTTGGGCCAGCTGCATACCGCAATGGGGAAGCATGATCTGGCCTTAGAAACGCTGGATAAGGCGGGGAGCATTTCTCCTAACTCCTTGGCGCGTCAGCGTGCTATCGCATCTGTAGCTGAACGAATTGGTAATTTCAAACGGGTTGAAACAGCGCTAGATCATGTAATCAAAAAAACCAAGGGCACATTGCTGCGAGAATCTGAAGATTTCGCTCGTATGGGAAATGCCTTATCTGAGAATGGCAAAATTACGCAGGCGGTTACCCTGCTTGAAGATGCACGTGTCACGTTTCAAAATGAAGGCAATAACCCACTGCTGGCCTCGGTTGAGGCAATCGTCCATCAAAAAGCGGGAAATGCGAGTAAGGCCGAAGAGGCTTTAGCCCGTGCATTGGATACGGGGGAGGCTTCAGCGTTGCCCAATTACGTATTGATGATGGTTGCCAAAGCGTGTTTGACCAATGGCAAACCTAATCAGGCCCAGCAGTTTTTGAAGGTGGTGGTCCAAAATAATCCGGATTCTAAAGATTTGCACAACCATGTTTCCACTTTGCTCAAACAGCATGGTGCGGAGTCTTTGGTGGATAGCGTGGTGTCAGGCGGCATTCAAGAAATCATGGCCTTGAACAACGATGCGGTTCGGCGTGCCAGAGCTGGCGAGTTTTCAGCGGCAGCTGAGATACTGATGGATGCAGCCAAGCGCTTGCCCGGCAATATGTTAGTCAGCTCTAATGCGGCGATTGCCTTGCTTAATGATGTGCTGCAAAACGGGCTTGAACCGAGCAAAATACGCAAAGCACAAACCTTACAGCAAGCCGTTCAGTCACATTCGCCGGGTTACCCGAAGCTGGGGGAAATTCGCAAACTGATGGTTCGCGTTCGTAATAAATTCGCCCCCGTACCCGCACCTAAGAAAGCTTAGTTGTCCTTGTTGGACATACGGCGATCTTCACCATCGAAATCCTTTATTTGACGTTGGCGGCGATCTTGTCGTTCGGGAACGTTACACGCTGTCGGGAATAACAAAGGCAGTAGCAACAGGGTAAAGAAGGTT
>JBEGTT010000077.1:0-14410 GCA_041179245.1 Pseudomonadota bacterium | reverse complement strand
GCATTCCATCTCGAAACAATCGCGGAAATTCTGCGCGATGTAGCGTGATGCGCCACGGAAGCCGAGCATTGGGTTTTCTTCTTCCGGCTCGTACAACTCACCACCCAAGAGCTTGCGGTATTCGTTGGACTTGAAGTCAGACAAGCGCACGATGACTGGATTCGGCCAGAACGCAGCAGCAATGGTCGCCACGCCTTCCACCAGTTTTTCAACGAAGAACTCCTTCGGTGAGGCATAACCACGGGCGCGGCGTTGAATCTCTTCGCGTTTGGAAGCAGGCAGGCGCTCAAAATCGAGAATTGCTTTCGGGTGAATACCGATCACGTTGTTGATAATGAACTCAACCCGTGCCAGCCCCACACCCGCATTCGGCAGTTGAGAGAATTCAAAGGCCAGCTCTGGGTTGCCCACGTTCATCATCACCTTGACCGGAATATCCGGCATGGCGGTAATGTCGCGCGTCGTAATGTCAAAATCCAGACGGCCCCGGTAAACGTGGCCAGTATCGCCTTCGGCACAAGAAGCCGTCACGGTATCGCCATCAGTCAGCGTTTCGGTGGCGTCACCACAACCGACAATCGCAGGAATCCCCAGTTCGCGGGCAATAATCGCGGCGTGGCAAGTCCGTCCGCCGCGGTTGGTGACGATGGCAGAAGCGCGCTTCATCACCGGTTCCCAGTTCGGGTCGGTCATATCGGCGACCAGCACATCACCGGGCTTCACTTGGTCCATTTGGCTTGGGTCTTTGACGATACGCACCGGGCCTACACCGATCTTCTGACCAATCGCACGACCAGATGCCAACACTTTAGAGAAAGAGTTCAGCTTGAATTTCTGTTGTTTACCGTGGCCTTCTTGCGACTTCACGGTTTCTGGGCGAGCTTGCAGGATGTACAACTTGCCATCCACCCCATCGCGGCCCCATTCGATGTCCATCGGGCGACCGTAATGTTTTTCGATAATCATCGCGTAACGAGCCAGCTCCTCGACTTCCGCATCGGTAATTGAAAACTGGTGGCGCAGCACCTCTGGCACGTCTTCGGTAATCGTGGATTTACCTGCAACCTTCTCAGCAGAGAAAGTCATCTTGATCATTTTGGAACCGATATTGCGGCGAATCACCGCATGTTTGCCCGCCGCCAGCATCGGCTTGTGCACGTAGAACTCATCAGGATTCACCGCGCCTTGCACCACGGTTTCGCCCAAGCCGTAGCTAGAAGTGACAAATACCGCATCGCGGAAACCGGATTCGGTATCCAGCGTAAACATCACACCCGCCGCGCCTTTGTCAGAACGCACCATGCGCTGCACACCGGCAGACAACGCCACATCGGCGTGAATGAAGCCTTTGTGCACGCGGTAGGAAATCGCCCGGTCGTTGTACAAAGAAGCAAAGACTTCCTTGATCGCGTGCAGGATGTTTTCCAGCCCAACGATGTTCAGGAAGGTTTCTTGTTGCCCAGCAAATGAGGCATCGGGCAAGTCTTCCGCAGTGGCAGAAGAACGTACCGCAAAGGACATATCCGCCGTCGATTTCGCCACCAGACGCTGGTACTGCTCGGTGATATCGACCACCAAATCGGTCGGGAACGGGGTGTCGACAATCCACTGGCGAATTTGCTGACCAATCGCCACCAACGCATTCACATCATCGACATCCAGATGTTCCAGCGCATCGGCAATCCGCTGATCCAAACCGCTTTGGGCCAGAAACTCACGATAAGCATGAGCAGTCGTCGCGAAGCCGCCGGGAACCCGCACACCGGAATCCGCCAACTGGCTAATCATTTCACCCAGCGAAGAGTTTTTGCCGCCAACCTGATCCACATCGGTCATTCGGAGTTTTTCAAACGGGAGAACTAGGGCTTCCATGCGAGTTCCTTTCAGGGGAAAGATTGAAATGAATTGAAGTTAAAAGCGAATCTAATTAATGGGCTGCTGCGGTGAAATCGCTGCTCAAACGACGTTCAGCGGTTTCCCGGCGTGAAGCCAAGCGGAGTGACTGGGCCAAGGTGGCGCGGACAAAATCAATATGGGTTTCAGCGGCTGCACGAGCGGCAGCGGGCTTGCGATCACGAATCGCTTCAAACAACTGCGTGTGCTGGTCGCGCAACAAAGTCGCCGCCCGCGACACCGCGCCAAGCTCTGTCAAATTCAGCCGAATGTTGTCTTCCATCAGTTTCAACATGGTTTGGGTCAAATGGCCGATCAACAAATTGTGCGAGGCCTCCGCAATCGCTTGGTGGAAGGCCATATCGCAGGTTGCTTGCTCAGTGCGATCATCACCAGGGAATTCACGATTGACCGCTTCATAAGCTTGCGACATCCGTTCGATATCGGCATCGGTGGCCCGTTCTGCTGCCCATTCCGCCGCTTGGCCTTCCAGCATCCGGCGAAAATCCAACAGGTCTTCGCGGGCATTGGGATGCGCTCCCAGCATTTCTTGCCAAGGGTCGTAAAACGTTGCGTTCAAGCGGTTGGTCACAAAAGTGCCCCCGCCTTGGCGACTTTGCAGCAATCCTTTAGACGCCAATTTCTGAATCGCCTCGCGCAACGATGGGCGCGACACGCCCAGCTCCAGTGCCAACTCGCGCTCAGGCTGCAGCCGATCACCCGGTTTCAGAGAGCCTTCCAGTATTCGTTGCTCCAGTGACTCCGCAATCGCATCGGAAATGCGCGGAATCAAAAGTTTCCCTGTCGCCATGAATTTAACCCAATAGATTGGTAAGACCACTAAATTCTAACCATCATTTGACACACAAGCAAGCCATCAAAATTTTTGCCATATATTGACCAAGCCATTGCATTCATGTAACTTTACACAAAATTAAACATTGGTATTACCAATTAACCCATTGGTGATATATCGAAAAGCGAGACACGATGAGCAAACCCGAATTGGCCTGCAATGCGGTGTATGTATTTGGCACCTGCCTGATTGACCTGTTTGATCCGCAAGCGGGTATGTCGGTCATCAAGCTACTAGAGCGCGAAGGCATCCGTGTGGTTTTTCCTGATAATCAATCATGTTGTGGGCAACCCGCTTACACCAGTGGCTTTCCCGCGGATGCCTTAGCGGTTGCCGAGCGTCAGGTTCGCTTATTTACCGAAGACTGGCCCATTGTGGTTCCCTCTGGCTCTTGTGCGGGCATGATGAAACACCATTGGCCGCGCTTGTTTGGCGCAGATCATCCACTCGCTGCGCAGGTTCAATCCATCTCCAAACGCGTCTATGAATTCACCGATTTTCTGGTCAACGTTTTAGACGTCAAACTAGAAGACCTCGGACAACCTTGCAAAGTGGTTCTGCACACCTCCTGCTCGGCCCGTCGCGAAATGAACGCTCACCTGAGTTCCCGCGCCTTGCTCGACCAACTCAGCGATGTTGAAATTGTTCAACAAGCCCGCGAAGCAGAATGCTGCGGTTTTGGGGGAACCTTCTCCGTTCGGCAACCCGGCTTATCCGCAGCAATGGCGGGCGACAAAGCCGAAGCACTGATCGCCAGCGGAGCCGAAACGCTGGTTTCCGCCGATTGCGGCTGCCTTGCCAACATCAACGGAACGCTGGAAAAACAAGCTCGAACCCTGCATGGTCAGCACATCGCCACCTTTATTGCGCAACGC
The DNA here is from genome assembly GCA_041179245.1 of Pseudomonadota bacterium. Taxonomy (GTDB): domain Bacteria; phylum Pseudomonadota; class Gammaproteobacteria; order Burkholderiales; family Rhodocyclaceae; genus JBEGTT01. The sequence goes on along the minus strand of JBEGTT010000077.1, from coordinate 10,786 downwards.
ACTCAACTGGCGGAGGAGGTTTTATGAGCGCTCGCAATCACATTCTGAGCCGCCTACGCAATGCCAAGGTTGCGCCATTAGCCAGCCCGATAATTCCGGTTAGCACGCCAATTGATGACTACGGTTTCCATCCAGAATATCTGGAATCCTTCGAGAAAAATCTGATCGCCGCGCACGCCCAAGTCATCCCTGCTGGGCCGCGCCACTGGCGGCAACACATTGCTGAAGTTTGCCAAATCAAAGGAATTAAACACCTACTGATGCCGGGACAGCCACCGCTTCCCGGTGCTGAACGCCACCTTCCCGCACCTAGCACCTGGATGAGTGCTTGGGATAACGGCCCCGAACTCACCGTGTTTGATAGCCCCATTGAAAACTTCAAGGATGTTCTATTCGATGACATTGACGCAGGTTTGACCATCGCCGAATCCGCCGTTGCCGACACCGGCACACTGGTTTTGCGCTCTACCCCGTGGCAACCCCGCACCTTGTCACTGGTGCCACCGATTCATATTTGCCTGCTAGACGCTCGTTGCATGTATCCCGATTTACTGACCGCCATGACCGTTGAAGGTTGGCAACGCGACATGCCGAGCAATCTGCTCTTTATCTCTGGCCCATCTAAGACGGCTGATATTCAGCAAACCTTGGCGTATGGCGCACATGGCCCGAAAGAACTGATTGTGATCATGGTCGCAGGAGAAATCCGATGAGTTCCAACGAGCCACAAACCATGCACTTCCAAGCGCCGGGTACATTCAAAACTCGCGCACAGGATGTCTTGGACAATCCCGACCTGCGTAAAAGTTTTCGCGGTGCGATGGATTTTCTGATGCAGAAGCGCTCAGCCCAATTTCCTGACGACGCACAATTCCAAGCCTTACGTTTACAGGGCGAAGCGATTCGCCAATACAGCTTGTCCAAGTTGCCAGACCTTTTGGAGCAATTAGAAAAGAACCTGATCGCCAACGGCATTCAGGTGCATTGGGCAAAAAACGCTAGCGAAGCACAAACCCTCATCGCCGACATTATGGTTAAGGCGGATGCCAAGCTGATCGTCAAAGGCAAGTCGATGGTCAGTGAAGAGGTCGAACTGAACCACGCCCTTGAAGCGCAAGGCATTGAAGCGATGGAATCGGACATGGGCGAATACATCGTCCAACTGGCAGGTGAGCGTCCGTCGCACATCATCATGCCGGCGATTCACAAAACCAAAGAAGACATTGCACGCCTGTTCGCTGAAAAAGTGCCAGGAGTCGATTACACCAACTCGGTGGATGAATTGATCCAGATCGGTCGCCGGGTACTCCGTGAAAAATTCCGCGAAACCAAAGTCGGCTTGTCCGGTGTGAATATGGCCGTCGCCGAAACCGGCACCCTTTGTCTGGTCGAAAATGAAGGCAATGGGCGGATGTGCACCACCGTGCCGGACATTCACATCGCCATCACCGGCATTGAAAAAGTCGTCGAAAAACTGGAGCACGTGCCGCCGCTCTTGACGCTGCTCACCCGCTCCGCAACTGGCCAAGCGGTCACCACCTATTTCAACTGGATCAGCGGTCCGCGCAAAGCGGATGAGCTGGACGGCCCGAAAGAAGTACATCTGGTACTGGTCGACAATGGCCGCACCCAGGCTTATGCCCGCCCGGATTTCCGCGCCACGCTGCAATGTATTCGCTGCGGCGCTTGCATGAATCATTGCCCGGTTTATACCCGCATCGGTGGGCTGGCCTATGGCACCACTTACCCCGGCCCGATTGGCAAAATCATTTCGCCGCACATGCTCGGTCTTGAAAGCACCAGCGATCTGGTCACGGCTTCCAGCCTGTGCGGTGCGTGTGGTGAAGTCTGCCCAGTGAAAATTCCGATTCCAGAATTACTGATCGACTTACGCGCCCGCAGCCAAGCCGGTGGGCCAGATAAATTTACCCCTGCACTCGCCGGGGAAGGCGAAGGTCGCAAACCGCTGATGGCACTATCGTTCAAGCTCTGGCGAGTGCTGTACAGCACCCCAATTCTGTATCGGCTATTCAGCTTCTGTGCGACCCGACTGCGTAAGCTAAGCCCGAAAAACCAAGGTGCATGGACGGATAGCCGCACCCCGCTGATTCCTGCTGCCAAAAGCTTGCATGAACTGATTCGAGCGCGGAAGCATCAGCAACAAACGACTACGTAGAAATACGGATGTTTTTGTTTTTCAAAAACCGCCAAACTAACCCTTATAAAAAAGGTAATGCCCGCTTAACCGAGGAGGAACTCTGTGAAACAACTGCTAGCCCTTGCGCGCCGTATCGACGCGCTCAATACCCGCGTTGGTCAGACAGCCGCTTGGCTGATTCTGGTCGCCGTACTCGTCAGCTCAATCAACGCCCTGATCCGCTACACCCTCAGCATTGGCTCTAATGCTTGGCTGGAACTGCAATGGTATTTGTTTGCTGCGGTATTCCTGCTGTGTTCCCCGTGGACGCTGAAGGCGAACGAACACATCCGCATCGACGTCGTGACCGGGCGTTTTTCGCCCCGCGTCCATGCGTGGATCGACATCATTGGCGGGATACTTTTCCTGCTACCGATGTGCACCGTCATCCTTTGGGCCGGCATTCCATTTGCCACAGAAGCCATCAGTTCAGGGGAAATGTCCACCAACGCCGGCGGGCTGATTGTCTGGCCAGCCAAGATACTGATACCGCTTGGCTTCATTTTGCTGATGGCACAAGGCGTTTCAGAACTGATCAAACGCATCGCTTTTCTCAATGGGCTAATTGATGCCAGTGAATTTGAAAAAGCGGGCCACCACGGCGCAGTTCCTGACGAGGCAGAGCATGCCCTCGCCGCTTCTACTGCTCACTGCACACATTAAGGGGAACCCATATGGCACTCGAATTTCTCGTTCCCTTAATTGGCGATTCCATGGCACCGATCATGTTTGGCTGTCTGGTCATTTTCCTGCTGTCCGGGTATCCGGTCGCGTTCGCGTTGGCCGCTAACGGTCTAGTCTTTGCTGTTCTGGGTATCGAAATGGGGCTGTTCCAGCCAAGCTTCCTGCAAGCCTTACCGAATCGCATCTTCGGCATCATGTCCAACGACACCTTGCTGGCGATTCCCTTCTTTACCTTCATGGGGCTGATTCTGGAACGCTCCGGAATGGCTGAAGACTTACTCGACACCATCGGTCAGTTGTTTGGCCCGATTCGGGGCGGTCTAGCTTTTGCGGTGATTTTTGTCGGCGCATTACTTGCCGCCACTACTGGCGTAGTTGCGGCTTCGGTGATTTCAATGGGGTTGATTTCGCTACCGATCATGTTGCGTTACGGTTATGACCGCCGTCTTGCAGCGGGTGTCATTGCCGCATCCGGCACGCTGGCGCAAATTATTCCGCCGTCGCTGGTGCTGATTATCATGGCCGACCAATTAGGTCGTTCCGTCGGTGACATGTATGCCGGCGCAATGGTTCCGGGCCTTGTCCTGACTGGGCTGTATGTCGGTTATGTGGCGTTGGTGGCCACCTTCAAACCCACACACGCTCCCGCCTTACCGCTTGAGGCACGGACAGTCCACGGCAAAGCCCTGCTAATCCGATCCCTACTCGTGTTAGTGCCACCGCTCTTCCTGATCTTTTTGGTTCTCGGCACCATTTTCCTCGGTATTGCCACGCCCACCGAAGGCGGTGCGATGGGCGCCGCCGGTGCGCTGATTCTGGCACTACTCAAGGGCAAACTGGATAAAAGCCTGATGCGCCAAGCGGTCGACTCCACCGCCAAACTGTCTGCATTTGTGCTGTTCATTCTGGTCGGCGCTACGGTGTTCGGCTTAGTGTTCCGCGGCGTGAATGGGGATTTGTGGGTTGAACACCTTTTAACCTCCCTGCCCGGTGGGCAACTCGGCTTCCTGATTGCGGTGAATATTCTGTTTTTTGTGCTGGCCTTCTTCCTCGACTTCTTTGAGTTGGCGTTTATTCTGGTGCCGCTGGTGGGGCCGGTTGCCGAGAAAATGGGCATCGACCTGATCTGGTTCGGCGTCTTACTCGGTGTGAACATGCAAACCTCGTTTATGCACCCGCCGTTTGGTTTCGCCTTGTTCTATCTACGCTCAGTCGCACCGGTCAAGAAATACATGGACAAGATCACCGGCAAAACGATGGAACCGGTGACCACCAGCCAGATTTATTGGGGCGCAATTCCGTTTGTCTGTATCCAGATCATCATGGTCGCGTTAATTATCACTTTCCCGGATTTGGTCTCGGTGGAAAAACGTGAAGTGATGGAAGACACACCGCTTGAGCTCAACTTGGGAGAAGACAGCAACGCCACGTCTTCTGACAACAACAACCAATTCAAATTTTCAAACGATGAACCCAGTAGTAGCAAAAAGTAGCACCCGTTGCACCCATAATTCATAAAGGAGACTAACCATGAAACGTCGTGATTTTCTAACTAAAGCCACCGTTGGCGCCGCTGCTGGTGCTGCTTCGCTGGTTGCTGCATCACCTGCAATCGCTGCTGACCTGCCCACCATTAAATGGCGCTTGGCTTCCAGCTTCCCCAAAACGCTGGATACCGTATTTGGTGGAGCCGAAGATTTCTGTAAACGGATTCGTGATCTGACCGAAGGTAAGTTCGACATTCGCGCCTTTGCCGGTGGCGAAATCGTCCCCGCGCTACAAGTGATGGATGCGGTCAAAGACGGCACCGTGGAATGCGCTCACACCGCGCCTTATTACTTCTTTGGCAAAAATGAAGCGTTTGCGTTTGACTGCGCCGTTCCATTTGGCATGAATGCGCGGGCACACAACGCTTGGTATTACTACGGCGGTGGTTTAGAACTGCTGCGCGAGTTTTACGCGCAATACAACATTGTGAATTTTGCGGGCGGCAACTCTGGCACCCAAATGGGCGGCTGGTTCCGCAAACCAATCAACACGGTCGCTGATCTTAAAGGTCTGAAGATGCGTATCGGGGGATTTGCTGGCCGCGTCATGGAACGCTTGGGCTTGGTACCGCAACAAATCGCCGCCGGTGACATTTACCCATCGCTGGAAAAAGGCACCATCGACGCCGCAGAATGGATTGGGCCTTACGACGATGAAAAACTTGGGCTGAACAAGGTTGCGCCTTATTACTACTTTCCCGGTTGGTGGGAAGGCAGCACCAACTTCTCGTTCTATATCAACAAAAAAGAATGGGACAAACTGCCCAAATCTTATCAAGCCGCAGTCGAAGTCGCCGCCGCCGAAACCAATGTTCGCATGTTGGCCGAGTATGACGCGAAGAACCCTGCCGCCTTGGGCCGCCTGATTAAATCCGGGGCCAAGCTAACCAAGTTTTCGAACGACATCATGGATGCCTGTTTCAAGGCTGCCGTTGAAGTGATGGATGAAACCGCTGCCAAAAACGCTGACTTCAAGAAGATTTACGAACCTTGGAAGCGTTTCCGCAACGACGAGTTCCAATGGTTCCAAGTCGCTGAACAAACTTACGCCAACTACACCTTTAGCAAAAAACTGGGCAAATAAGCACCTGTAAGACTTAATGGCAGGAGAGGGTTCTGCTCTCTCCCGTCATATATTTTCATTTCTTTCATTTTTTCTCTTCACTACTTTCTGATTAACACAACCATGAGCCACCTAATTGACGACCTGTCTCAATGCCTGCCCCTTGAGCGCATCATCACAGACCCGGTACGTCGACTGGCTTATGGTACCGATGCCAGTTTTTACCGGCTAACGCCTGAAGTGGTGGTGATTGCCGAAAGCGAAACAGAGATTCGCCATCTGATGGCGCTTGCACATCGGCATGAGCAATCACTCACTTTCCGTGCAGCCGGCACCAGCCTTTCTGGGCAAGCGGTCACCGATGGCATTCTGGTGTTGTTAGGAGATGCATGGCGTAGCATGACGCTCTCTGCTGATGGTCACCATGCACGACTTGGCCCCGGTGTTGTGGGTGCAGAAGCCAACCGCCGCCTGGCTCCTTTTAGCCGTAAAATTGGCCCTGATCCAGCATCAATTAATACCTGCAAAATTGGCGGCATCGCGGCTAATAACGCTAGCGGAATGTGTTGTGGTACCGCGCAAAACACCTACCGAACGCTCGCTGGACTCCGAATCATGTTGGCCGACGGTACCATCCTCGATAGCGAAGCCCCGTCCAGCCGCCAGTCTTTTCAAGAAACCCACCGCAAATTACTCCAACAACTGCAAGCGATGGGAGAACGCGTTCGTGCCGACGAGGCGCTCAGTGAGCGAATTCGCCGCAAGTTCAGCATTAAGAACACTACTGGCTATAGCTTGAATGCCTTAGTCGATTACGAAGATCCTATCGACATTCTGATTCACCTGATGATCGGCTCAGAAGGAACCCTCGGTTTCCTGAGCCAAATCAGTTACCACACCGTCGAAGAACACGCCTGCAAAGCCAGTGCACTGGTCCTGTTCGCCGATATGGAAACTGCCTGCAAAACAGTCAGACAACTCAAAAGCACACCCGTTTCTGCCGTCGAGATCATGGATCGCCCGGCCTTACGCTCAGTAGAAAATCAGCCCGGCCTGCCCATCGCTCTGCAAGGCTTACCCGACGGAACAACTGCCTTACTAATCGAAACGCGAGCACGCAATCCCGCGACGCTGACGTCGCAAATTAGTATGATCGAAGCGGTGTTATCCGCATTCCCACTGGCATCAGCGGCTGCGTTTCAGCGAGATTCCAAAGACTGCGAAGCACTGTGGAAAGTCCGCAAAGGGATGTTCCCTTCGGTGGGTGCGATGCGCCCAGTGGGCACCACAGTCATCATTGAAGACGTCGCTTTCCCACTGGACAGCCTCGCCGCCGGCACACTGGATTTACAGGCACTATTCCTGAAACATGGTTATCACGAAGCGATCATTTTTGGCCACGCACTAGAAGGCAATCTACACTTCGTATTTACGCAGGACTTTTCCAGCCCAGAAGAAGTCGCCCGTTACGCGGCTTTTATGGATGATGTCTGTGATCTGGTGGTCAAAAAATACGATGGTTCGCTCAAGGCTGAACACGGCACGGGCCGCAATATGGCCCCGTTTGTCGAACTGGAGTGGGGTCAAGCTGCCACCGAACTCATGTGGAAAATTAAGCGGCTGCTGGACCCCGCTGGTATTTTGAATCCGGGCGTGATCTTAAATAAGGACAAGCAGGTTCACCTGCAAAACCTGAAACCCATGCCAGCCATTGAGGGTACTGCGGGTGACTTGGTTAATCGTTGCATCGAGTGTGGATTCTGTGAGCCGCAATGCCCTTCGGCAGGGCTGACCTTTTCGCCGCGTCAACGGATTGTGATTAGCCGTGATCTTGCCCATAAACCGATCGGGCCGACCCGCTACACCGAAGAACATACTTACCGTTACTACGGCATGGATACCTGCGCTGGCTGCGGGCTATGCAGCACCGTGTGCCCCATCGGAATTGATACCGGCGCACTGATTCGGGAACAGCGGGCCGAACAAGCGAGCACGGTAGCTCGATACCTAGGCAAACAAGCAGCGAATCATTTTGCCGCAACAGCAGCACTGGCTCGGCACAGCCTAACTGCAGGCAAAATCACCAGCAAAATATTAGGCAATTCGTTTGTCCAAGCATTCAGTGCCCAAGCTTGGAAAAAAGGGCTAACGGCGACCAAAGTAAACGCTCCCAAAACTGCCCAAGCTTCAATGCAGGATGAAGTGGTCTACTTCTCCGGTTGTGCGGGGCGCATCTTTGGCGAATCTAACGGTGATGATTTACCCACCGTCATCACCCGCGTCATGAACAAAGCCGGTCTAGGCGTGCGGCTCCCCAAAGAACAGGAAGGGCTATGTTGCGGCCAACCATTCTTCAGCAAGGGGCTGTTTGATTCCGCTGACCAAAAAGCCCAAGAACTGGCAGAGGCGATTCTGGATGCCTGCGAGGGTGGGCGTCTGCCCGTGGTCTTTGATGCCAGCCCGTGCACTCTACGCATGCGCCAATATCTGCAGACAAAAAACATCCCGCTATCGGTGCTGGATTTTGGCGAATTTGCCCACGATACCTTATTGGATCGGCTGACCTTAACGCCACAATCCTCACCCATCGCGCTGCACCTCAACTGCAGTGCTAAACGGTTAGATGAGGGCGACAAGCTACAAGCGATTGCCCAAGCCTGTGCCTATACAGTGATAAGCCCCGCTACGGTGAAATGCTGTGGCTTCGGGGGCGACCGTGGGTTTGCAGTGCCTGAATTAAATAAACACGCCCTGCGCGACTTGAAGACCGAACTCCCCGTCGACTGCACACACGGCTATTCCAGCAATCGCACCTGTGAAATCGGCCTAACTGAAAACACCGGCATTCCTTACCGCTCCATCGCCTACCTGTTAGATGCCTGCAGCAATGGATGAGCTGGATTTATTCTCGATACTGCTGGTGGCTGGCGGTGCTTTTATGGCCGGCGGGATGAATGCGCTGGCCGGTGGCGGCACCTTTTTTTCCTTTCCCGCTTTGCTCGCGGCGGGCGTTCCCCCGATTACGGCCAATGCCAGCAATACCGTCGCCTTGTGGCCAGCCAGTCTGAGCAGCGCTTGGGCTTACCGGAAAGAACTGAATAAACATCGGCAATGGGTGATTGCGCTGACGGTGGTGGCGTTCATTGGTGGCATTTCCGGCGGACTATTGTTGCTCGCCATTTCCAACGCTGCCTTTTCCCAGCTGATTCCATGGCTGCTGTTGCTGGCGACCTTGTTATTCGCCTTCAGCAAACCGATTGGTAACGCGGTTAAAGCGGCGAAACAACGACTTGGCGTAAGCCATGAAAATGATCACCCCGGCAGCCCCGGTGGATTGTTTTTCCAGTTTCTGGTGACGGTGTATGGCGGCTTTTTTGGCGCGGGCCAAGGCATTCTGACCTTGGCCGCCTTGTCGATTCAAGGCATCACCGACATTCAAGAACTCAATGCACTAAAGAACTGGATTTCGGCAGTCACCTACACCGTGTCGGCGCTGACCTTCATCATCGCGGGTGCGATTGACTGGCCATTTACCCTGCTGATGCTAGTCACCGCTACGGCGGGTGGTTACGCCGGCGCTCATCTCGCCCGTCGCTTACCCGCCGCTTGGCTGAAAAATCTCGTGATTGCGGTGGGCTCTAGTTTGACCGTGATCTACTTCATCAAAACCTATCTGTAAAAACGTATTTGCAAAAACTATGCTGCTGCGCATCGTTGCCATCCTTTTGCCCATTTTTGCCATCGTCGGCATTGGCTATTTTTACGCCCGCAAACAAAAACCGGATATGCGCGTCGCCAACCATCTGAATATGGATGTGTTTGTGCCAGCACTGGTGTTTTATGCCCTTGCCGGAAAACCGCTCGACTTAGCCAGTTATCGCTGGCTGGCACTGGCCGCACTGATTGTCGTATTGGGAAGCGGCCTGCTCGCATGGCCGATTGCTCGCTTGATGGGCTTTCAGAACAAAACCTTCATCCCGCCGATGATGTTCAACAATTCCGGCAACATCGGTTTGCCTTTAGCCCTGTTGGCTTGGGGTGAAGCGGCTTTACCGGCGGCCATCGTTTTATTCATGGTCGAAAACACCTTGCACTTTTCCCTTGGCGCTCGCTGGCTTGATCCTTCAGCTCGCCTCAGCCAACTGTGGCGCGTGCCGGTGGTTGCCGCTGCCATCCTTGGCTTGACGTTTAACTTGCTGGCGATCCCGATTTGGGAACCCATCGCCATTGGCATCCGTATGCTCGGCGAAATCGCCGTTCCTTTAATGCTGTTTTCGCTCGGGGTACGCCTCGCCACGACGGCCTTGGGAGAATGGAAAATTGGCGTCGTCGGTGGCTTGGTCTGCCCGCTGTCCGGGATGTTACTGGCCGTGTTGTGTATCCCCGTGTTTGGCTTGGAAGGCCGCGATGCCGCCATGCTGACGGTGTTTGGGGCTTTGCCGCCAGCGGTGCTGAATTTCCTGTTTTCTGAACGTTATCGCCAACAACCTGAACAGGTTGCCTCGATTGTGTTGATCGGCAACCTACTCGCGCTCTTTTTCCTTCCCCTCGCTTTGTACTGGGTACTCTGATGACAACGAACACACCAAGCACTGATAAAGACCTGCCATTGCGCGACGACATTCGCCTACTCGGACGCTTGCTGGGCGACACGGTACGGGCGCAAGAAGGGGATGCCGTTTTTGCGACGGTGGAAACCATTCGCCAATCGGCTTTGCGTTTTAACCGGGATGGTGATGCGGAAGCCCACGCCCAACTTTCTGAAACACTGCGTTCTTTGAATGCGGAAGGGGTGACCTCGGTCGCTCGCGCCTTTAGTTTTTTCCTGCATCTGGCCAATATCGCCGAAGATCAGCACCACATTCGCCGCAGCCGACTACATGCTCAAGCAGGTTCGGCACCACGCGAAGGCAGTTTGTCATTTGCCATCAAAGCCATTGTCGACGCCGGCATTACCCCCGAAAAACTTTCCGAAGTGTTTGCTCACGCTCGCGTTTCGCCTGTGCTTACCGCACACCCTACCGAAGTACAGCGTAAAAGCCTGTTAGCCTGCCAGCATGAAATCGCGCGTTTGCTCGATCAGCGTGATCGGCAAACCCTGACCCCGGAAGAACAGGCAGACAATGAAGAATCGCTGATTCGGGCGATTGTGACCTTGTGGCAAAGCCGGATGTTGCGTCAGCAAAAACTGAAAGTTGCTAACGAAATCAAGAACGGCATTCGTTATTACCGGGAAACTTTTTTCCATGAAATCCCGCGCCTGCACGCCGCGCTGGAGGATCAACTGCAGCTGCA
>JBEGTT010000076.1:0-12383 GCA_041179245.1 Pseudomonadota bacterium | reverse complement strand
CCCCGAGAAAAATGACTGGTATCAAAATGCAGATGGTACATATTCGTTTGCAGTTGAAATAGACGGAAAGAAATATGGCGCATATGGTGATCAAACGGTTTGGGCAGAGCCGTTTCTGCGAGACATCGAGCCAATGTATGAACGATTCAATGGCACGTTAGAGGCATTTAATGGGGCAGTGTCCGTCAATAAACTGAGTGGTTATGTTTTCCCCCACCGAACCGATTTGGAAGGATTTTCAAAGAACACCACATCTGACTTTGCGCTCCGCCTAGCTTTTATTGATGGTGACCACAGTTATACGGCTGTCGCAAAAGATATAAAAATTGTAGAGCGGTACTTGTTATCCGGCGGATGGATATGTTTGGATGATGCATTTTCTTCCTACGATGGCGTGAATGAAGCGATTCAGCGGCACATCATCGACAGCGGAAAGTATAAAAACTGCCAACAAATAACGCGTAAGTGTTTTGTTGCCCAGCGCAGCTAATTCGGGAGTATTAATTGCGAGTTGCTGCAATTCAGTCATCTTTTATTCCTTGGCGCGGCTATTTCGATTTCATTCTTGGGGCCGACATTTTCGTATTCTATGACGATGTCCAGTTTTCGAAAAACACTTGGCGGAACCGGAACCGCATAAAAACCCCACAAGGGTCTCGGTGGATTACGGTTCCAGTCCGTCACCGTAGCCTTTCTCAATTAATTTGCGAAACGGAAATTGATGAAAAATATAATTGGAGAGCCGATCACTTACGACTGTGGCGTGAAAATTACGCTGAAGCACAGTTTTTTCCAGATGTTTTGAATCTCTTGGGTGACTTGGGTCTCGGCACCACAAAGACAATCAGTGATCTGAATATTGAGCTAACCAAAAAAATTTGCGAATACCTGAATATTTCCACCCCAATTATGCTTTCCAGTGAGTTGGCACTGGAGGGTACCAAGACGAAACGGTTAATTGATTTGTTGAAAAAACTGAATGCCAGCACCTACTTGAGTGGCCCAAGTGCTGATGCCTACCTCGACAAGGAAGCCCTTCAAGAAAACGGCATTCAACTTGAGTACAAATCCTACGATTACTCACCCTATCCCCAATTATGGGGAGAGTTTAACGGCGAAGTCACAATTCTTGATTTGATTGCAAACTGTGGCCCACAAGCTTCTCAATTAATTTGCAGTAACAGTCCAAACACAATCATCGCCCCCGCTCCAACGTCAGAATAATCCTAGGAATATCAGCACGAAAAATGGCGCCTACCCTTTCTTATACCAGTGGTAAAGATATTGCCTGCAGAATACTCAGCAACAGTTTTTCTGCACTGCCTATCTCAACACAATGCTCAGAAATACTTTCTCTTTATCAACTCTGTATTGCCCAAGGCTTCCCGTTTAACTATTTGTTTAGAGAGGCTGTGCACGCAGTTTCGGCTGATATTTTCGCCCACAATGAAACGAACCTTTCCGATGCGTGTAGGCTGACAGAAGCCATTTGGGGACTCAACTTTAGTACGGCCCAAAGCCTTTATGACATGCGTGGTTATCAGAGATTTGGCGTAGAACAGTTCTACAATTTCCTTCAGCGCCAACCACTCTCCCCTGCTTTCCAGCGCCGCCGCCCAATTGCAAACAGGAAATTGAAAATTGGTTATTTATGTCACCACGCTGATTACAACCCCGGAAACTCCAGCGGTTTGATGATCCAAAATGTGGTGGCCGCACACAGCTTAGATCCAGAATCAGAAATTTACTTTTACTGTGTTCAATGGCGCGAACACAAATATTTAGACGATATTAAAAAGCTAGGTGTAAAAGCAAAATCTCTAACCCAAGAGTTGTATTTTAACCGGCTCGATATTCTTCTGGATTCCATTCGTTCAGATGAGCTTGACGTCATCATCTCAGATCTACCCTCGCCAATAGCCACTTGGTTATTCAAGAACCGCGTAGCAAGCATGCAAATGTACCTTGACCCCGGTATGCCCCACTGGGATTTCCCGGAACTGGATTGGGTATTACTCTGCAACAAAGAATATAGCAGTGGATTTTGTATTCCTCAGAAAAAAACCATCTCTATTATAATTCCCGCAACCACACAACAAGACCACCCACAAAATTTTGTTATAAAGACAAGAAACTACGCAAGTAAGCCGATACGATTTGGTTGTATTTCTAGGCTCATCAAAATTTCTAATGAATGGATAGCGTGTGCACAAATAATTCTCAGACAAAACCAGGGAACGAAATTATTTATTGCAGGACCAGGAGATGCGGCACTCGTTACAGAAAAATTAGCCCAAGAATTTGGCGATAGATTTACGCTAATTAACGAAATGATTGATATAAGTAGCCACCTCGATAAATTTGATGTGCTTCTTGACACATTCCCGTTTATTGGTGGCTTTTCTTGTATGGAAATAATGTCTCAAGGCATTCCTGTGGTTTCTTTTCTTGCCGGCGAATGGGATTATCTAATACGTTCAACTAGAGATCCAAACATAACTACAAACAGTATTGATGAATACATAGGTCTATCGCACAAGCTCAACCATGACCCGGCTTTTTTCAACCAAGCATCAATCGATTCAAAATTGCTGCATGATAAATTAACTAATCCAGAGTTTATTGCAAACGAAATAAGCTCAGCCTTAGATCATGCCATATACGAAATAAATCATGTCAAACATTCACAAAGATCATAAAGTTTGGTGGTTCACTGGCCTTTCTGGCTCAGGCAAGTCCACGCTGGCTAATTCACTTGCTTCTAGACTACAAGAGATGGGAAAGCCTGTATTCGTCCTTGATGGAGACCAACTAAGACAAGGCCTTTGCTCCGATCTCGGGCTTTCAGATGCTGATCGCAAAGAAAATATTAGAAGAGCAGGTGAAGTTGCAAAAATACTGTTCTCAACTGGCTTAGATGTTTGCTGTGCTTTCATTTCCCCATTTGCCGAAGATAGAAAAAAAGTTCGATCTTTATTTCCAGAAAATAGTTTTATGGAAATTCATTTAACGACATCGTTAGACGAATGCGTAAAACGAGATCCGAAAGGTCTCTATGCAAAAGCCAAAAGCGGTTTAATAAGCGGAATGACTGGAATTGACTCCCCTTATGAACCTCCCAAAAATGCCGAATGGGCTTTTGACACGCAAATCGAATCCATTGACCATATTATCGCTAAGCTAATTTATCCTTGAGAGCTCACATGCAAAAGATTTTTCCCCGGATATCCGAACGGGTAAGAAGCATTCACGGCAGCACCAATGTGCCGTTCTACATCTATGCTCCAAGCTATCGCCAATCTTCTGCCGGTATTCGAGCACTACATTACCTCTGCCACATTCTAAATGAGCTAGGTGAAGAAGCTTATCTAGCCAATGCCGTATCTACCCCTGAGCATCTGCGCACCCCCATGCTCACGGAGGAAATAGTGTGCCGCCACTTCAGCAGTGGCCGCACCCCAATTGCGGTTTATCCTGAAGTTTTCGGTGGCAACCCGCTCAACACCCCACTGATTGCTCGCTGGTTGCTCAATAAGCCTGGAAAGGTCGGTCAATCCATTCATATCGATGAAACCGATCTAGTGTTTTATTTTGACCAATGGAGCTTGCCAGAGGGCATTAAAGGGCAAGAGTTATTTATCTCAACATTAGATGGCGGAATCTTTAATAACGACGCCAATGAATTCGACAACTGCCGTATTGGTTCATGCTACTACGCAAACAAATATTATTTTTCTGGCGGCACTATTCTTGAGGAGCATCAGCAAAGCACCTCTCTGGGCCAAGAGGTCGACCTAACTTCAACGGAAATTGCTGCAATTTTACGCAGATCACAGGTGCTATATTGCTATGAGCCATCGGCTTTAATCAGTGAAGCCATTGCCTGCGGCTGCCCTGTTATATTCGTCCGCTCACCCTATTGGCCTCTACCACCTAATGACAGTCACTTGTTAATTGAAGGCACTGGCATTTGGGGTGAAAAAGACGCATTACTTAAAGCCCAAAATTCCATAGCCCACAACAGAGCGCAAAGCGACTTCAGTAGAACATCTTGGGTTCATGCTTGGCTTTTTGTTCAAAAGGTTTACCAAGCTCATGAAAATTATTTAGCCACAGTCAAACCCGTTTTACACCCAAATACGGCCCAAGATTTTTGGTCTTTGAACAAAGATGCCCGCCAGAAGTACTGCCAAACATTCAAGCAGCGCCTACACCGACTCGCTACGGCAGATGATCTCTACGATTCCTTCCTGAATCGCAAATCCCTGCAAGAAATTGATGGACAATTGCTCGCAGAGCACATGCATCAATGGCGCACACAGCCTGTTTTCAATGTCATCGTCGAAGTACTCGCTGGTGAGGAAAATTTGCTTGCTGACACCCTTGATAGCTTAGGGGCTCAGTGGTATTCACATTGGCACATGACTATCGTTGCCGACTTCCCTCCTCTTTCACCAGAGTTGGTTGAGATAGAACAAATCACTTGGATTGAATGTTCGTCAAGCCAACATACCTCTTTCATTAATAACGCCGCATTACGAGAGGAAAGCAACTGGCTCTGCCTACTGGAAGCCGGATGCACTTTAGAACCCCATGCCCTCGCGTCTTTTGGTGACACCCTCAATCTGTATCCAGAGGCCCGTCTGATTTACTGTGATGAAGACAAATCGACAGGAGAAGGCCACTCTGCTGAGCCTCGCTTTAAACCAGACTTTAATTTAGAGTTTTTACGTGGCATGTATTATTTTGGCCCCTGCCTTTTCGTTGAGAAATCAGCGTTCTCATCCGCCGGCGGTTTAAGTTACACCGGCATGGCCGGCCTCTACGATCTATCGCTAAAGATTGCCGAAAGCCAGCCTTCACACGCATTAGTTCACTTACCCGAAATTCTTTTACATACCCCAGAAGTAGGGTTGAGAACGATTGATCCAGATACTGAGCAATCGGCTCTCCGCGACCATTTCAAACGTCAATTAATCAGTACCGAAGTTACCGATGGATTTCTTACAGGAACCCAAGCTGTCATTTATTCAGTAACCGATAACCCGCTCGTGAGTATCGTAATACCTACGCATGACCAGCCTGGCTACCTTACACATTGTATTGAAAGTCTATTAGCCGAAACGGCATACGCCAATGTTGAGATCGTGCTGCTCAACCACCAAACCACTGATTCTGATGCGTTGTTGTATTTAGAAGAACTTCGGTCTCGACCGACTTTGTCTGGGCGAATCAAAGTATTACGCAACGATGACGACTTCAATTACGCGGCACTGTGTAATCAAGGCGCTCTCGCTTCACATGGCGAATACATTCTGTTCTTGGACAATGACTCAGAATTCATTCAAAAAGAATGGTTAAGCCGATTAATTGGTCATATCCAACAACGTGGAGTAGCCGCTGTTTCACCCCGGATGTCTTGCCCTGACGGAAATCTTTCGATTCTGAACCAAGGACCGAGAATCCTTGGACTGAGTCAACTCGCAGGCCCCATGGCCGGTGATGCAACCAACATCATACAACCTGGCTATTTTGGCAATTTACAAGTTGCTCAGGAAGTATCTGCCCTTTCTGGTTCCTGCTTTTTGGTTCGCAAAGACATTTATAACGAGCTAGGTGGATTCAATACCAATGAGACCCCGGTTCACGAACCTGTTTTAGAATTCTGCTTAAGACTACGCAAAGCCGGCCACAAATTGATCTGGACGCCGTGGGTTGATGTGATTCATCGCAACAAAATCACCCGTAATCGCCTTGCGGGCAACCCAGACATGTCTCAAAAAATCAACGGCCATAAGCAACGTGAGCAGGATTATCTGTTACTTCACTATATGCCTGAGTTGGCTAACGATCCGTTTTACCACCGGCATCTTTCACTCAATTCACCTTTTGAAATTGAGCCACACGCTGTCATAGACTGGGATACTCGGTTTCATGACCGGTTACGGGTATTAGGGATGCCTCTCACGAGCGCCTCTGGCGAATACCGCATGCTCGCGCCCTTCCGAGCGCTGCAAAAGGCTGGTCTTGCTCAGTGCTGCCAAGTTCATCCCGTGGGCGAGAAAATCCAACGGGTTCTGACTCCAATCGAATTAGCACGGGCAGCCCCTGATACATTAATGATTCAGCAAGCCATTGACGATGTGCAAATTGCGCAAATGAAACGCTATCGCCAGTTCAACAAAGATATTTTTGTCACGTATGCCGTTGACGACATCATGGGCAATTTGCCCAAAAAACATCATCTCTATAATTTTCAAGCGAGGGAAGGCAAATCTCGATTACGCGAAGCCATTGCGTTAAGTGACCGTCTTATCGTATCAACTGAGCCCATCGCTATTTTTTGCAAAGGCATGATTGACCATATCCATATAGTTCCCAATCGACTCGAAGGCAGCCGCTGGCTTCACCTGAAATCGAAACGGCGCGCTGGGCAAAAGCCCCGTGTGGGCTGGGCGGGAGCTCAGCAGCATTTGGGCGATCTGGAACTGATTAAAGAGGTGGTCGAAGCCACGCATCAGGAAGTGGAATGGGTATTTATGGGAATGTGCCCTGATTTTCTGAAACCTTTTATCCAAGAAGAACATAACTACGTTTCCTTTAACGATTACCCAGAAAAACTAGCCTCGCTTAATCTAGACCTCGCCATTGCCCCGCTGGAACAAGTCGTTTTTAATGAAGGTAAAAGTAACTTACGCTTGCTAGAGTATGGGATCATGGGCTGGCCAGTGGTCTGTACAGACGTTTTTCCCTATCGCACCAATAACCCTCCGGTTAAATGCGTGCAAAACAAGACCAATGAATGGGTTGACGCCATCAGAGCACGTATCTATGACTTAGATGCTGCCGAAAAAGAAGGGGATCGCTTGCGTGAGTGGGTTCTAAAACATTACATCCTTGAAGATCATCTAGACGAATGGATGAGCGCAATAGGTGGCAACGCGGCAATTCTCCGACAAAACTAGCAAAAGACACAAAACTAACGGCAAAAATTGCCACCTGATATTTAGCTCAAAAAATCATTAAAGTTTCGAATGCAGTATCCGATAAACCAAACAAGGGCCTGAGATTTCAGGCTTTTAGAACCCAACCGCGCAACTAGGCGCTAGGCCAAAAGCCTATTTATTGATAGAGGAGTCCATCATGGCTGCAGTAATTAATACCAATATCGCGTCCCTAAACGCTCAACGTAATCTGTCTACATCACAGGGCAGCCTGAGGACATCTCTAGAACGTCTGTCATCTGGTCTGCGTGTTAATAGCGCCAAAGATGATGCTGCCGGTTTGGCGATTGCCACTCGTATGACAGCCCAATCTCGGGGTATGACTGTTGCGATCCGTAATGCCAACGATGGTATTTCGATGGCGCAAACGGCTGAAGGGGCGCTTGGTCAGATCAAAGATCACCTGTTGCGGATGCGTGATTTGTCGGTTCAATCAGCTAATGCATCGAACACATCGGCCGATAGAGGTCAGATGCAGACTGAATTTAAGGCGCTGTCAGACGAAGTTAGCCGTATTTACACTAGCACTTCATTTAATGGCATCAAGATTCTGGATACCGGTGCAGGCACTAATGCTTTCCAAGTTGGCGCCAACGCTAACGAAACAGTTAACATCGTCACAACTAGTTTAGCTGGGATTTACGGGGGCATTTCAGGCTCAAGCCTTAGCGGAACTACGGCAACAGGGGCGACATCTGCAATGACCGCCATCGACACAGCGCTGGATTCACTCAGTACACAGCGCTCAGTATACGGTGCAGCCCAGTCTCGCTTCGACGGTATTGTTTCCATCTTGCAAACATCGCAAGAGAACCAATCTGCAGCGGCCAGCCGGATCATGGATGCTGACTACGCCTCAGAAACGGCAAACCTAACACGGGCACAGATTTTGCAACAGGCTGGTACAGCAATGCTGGCTCAAGCTAACTCGTTGCCTAACGGTATTTTGACACTGTTACGAGGGTAAGCTTCCATAGGGGTTCGGTGGGTTTAATCGCCGCCCCTGCTTTTGGATAGTCCAAAAGCGGGCCAGCGGTGATTAACACAACCGTTAGGAGTGATCCATGCCCCAAATTATTAACACCAATATTCCGTCGCTAAATGCGCAAAGAAACCTGAATACGTCGCAGAATAGTTTAAAAACTTCTTTAGAGCGGTTGTCGTCAGGGTTACGGGTTAATAGTGCAAAAGATGATGCTGCCGGTTTGGCGATCGCCACCCGGATGACAGCACAGTCAAGGGGTATGACTGTCGCGATCAGAAATGCGAACGATGCCATTTCTTTGTCGCAGACAGCTGAAGGGGCTTTAGGGCAAATCAAGGATCACTTGTTGCGCATGCGTGACTTGGCAGTTCAATCAGCCAACGCATCAAACACTTCTGCCGACAGAGGGCAGATGCAAACAGAGTTTACAGCGCTGTCTGATGAAGTAAGCCGAATTTACACACAGACTTCGTTTAATGGTTTAAAAGTGTTATCCACGGATGCTGGGACACTTGCCTTTCAGGTTGGTGCCAACTCAGGCGAGACGGTTAACGTCACGACCACAAATTTATCCGGGATGTACGCTGGATTTTCAATGTCATCGGTTAGCGGCACAAGTGGGACTAATGCATCATCGGCGATTACTGCTATCGACACAGCACTTGATTCACTCAGTACACAACGTTCAACTTACGGCGCTGCGCAGTCGCGATTTGAAGGGATTATCTCCATTCTGCAAATTTCGCAGGAAAACCAAGCTTCCGCAGCGAGCCGGATTATGGACGCCGATTACGCAGCAGAAACAGCAAGTTTGACCCGTGCGCAAATTCTGCAACAAGCCGGTACAGCGATGTTGTCTCAGGCCAACTCGCTACCCAATAGCGTGTTGTCACTCCTGAAGGGGTAACAAAAAACGATAAACAGTAAACAGCATGGATCAAGATTCTGGCAGAACTGTCGTTAACGTAATCGACAAGCAAACCAAAGATGTACTAATGCAGTTTCCTTCTGAAGAAGCGTTAGGGCTTGCCAAGGCGCTGGATAAATTTAAAGGTTTGTTGATCAAGCAACAGGCCTAAGAAGCTGTTCGCACCAGCGATCAAATTATGCTATTAACGGAATATTGGGTGTAAATCATGGCTGCTATTTCTTCGCTAGGTGTTGGCTCCGGGATTAACGCCGAAGCTATCGTTACCCAATTAATGACGGTTGAAAAACAGTCACTCACTGCTTTGAAAACCAAGCAATCCGCCGTTGAAACCAAGATTTCAGCTTACGGTAGCCTAAGTAGCTTACTGGATACGCTTTCCAGCAAGTTATCAACGATGAAAAGTACCAACACGCTAGCGGCCTATAAGCCAACTAGCTCCAATACGAGTGTACTGACAGCTACCGCCAGCAGCACAGCAGGCGCAGGCACCTACAATATTGCGGTAACGCAACTTGCAACAGCAGAAAAAAAACAAGCTGTTATTCCGTCGACAACCGGCGTAAGTACAGTAATCGGGAATGGCGACATTGGAATTAGTATTGATGGTGGCACAAACAGCATCATTTCTATGAGTAGCGCTACAGCAACACTCGGCGATTGGCGCGATGCCATTAACAGTGCTAACGTAGGGGCCACAGCATCGATCATCAATACTGGAACAAATAGCATCTTGACCTTGACCGCCAACGACACAGGCAAACCCATTGCATTTAACCTGACGGGTGGAACGAACGGTGGCACCAATGGCACAACATCCTACGGCGCAGCACCCGCTGCACTTTCAGCCTTCGGGGACACCACTCCACCCCAGCTAGCCCAGTCAGCCACCTACACAATTGACGGACAGGCGATTACCTCTAAAAGCAATTCTGACTCCACCACCATACCCGGCGTAACAGTTAACTTGCTTCAGGCTGATCCACTTGGCACAAAAACATCAACGTTGACAGTAGCCCGCGACACCAGCACCACAACAACAGCCGTCACTGACTTCGTCACCGCCTATAACGCCCTGAATACTAAAATAAAATCACTAACCGCCTACGATGCCACCAATAAAGTGGGAAGCACATTAACCGGTGATTCCGCAGTCAGAAATCTACAGAGCCAACTTAGTAGTACGATTGGTGCCTCATATGGATCCTCAGTGGGCACCTATTCCCGACTAGCAGATTTGGGTATTTCGTTCCAAAAAGATGGAAGCATGGCGCTTGATTCAGCGAAATTAACTACCGCGATCAGCAAAGATTCCACCAGTGCAATGAGCGTGCTGACCAGTGCATCCACTGCCCTTTATGCCAAAACATCAGCAATGACCACCACGGGTGGGATGATGCCGTCAAAAACAGATAGTCTAAAACTGATGGTGAAAGACTACATCAGTCGCCAAGACACAATGCAACTCCGCTTAACTGCCATTGAGAAACGCTACAGAGCACAATTTTCCAGTTTGGATACGATTGTGTCGGGAATGAGCACCACCAGCACCTACCTGACACAGGCACTAGCCAAACTCTAAAAATCGAAAGTCATCAATATGTTCGGAAAATCCTTGAGTCCGGCAGCAGCATATGCCGATATTGGCCTAGAAAGTGCTGTGCGATCGGCAGACCCGCATCGGCTTGTGCTCTTGTTATTTCAAGGCGCTGAGAGCGGTGTTGCTCTCGCTAAAGAATCTATTCGCCAAGAAAACCTTTTTGGTAAGTCACAGGCTATTTCGAAGGCTATCGACATCATCAACAATGGGCTACTCGCCAGCTTAGATAGAAGTGTGGGGGACTTATCGGAAAAACTTGCCGCACTCTATGAATATATGAGCATGCGCTTGTTACACGCCAATCTGAAAAATGATGTTGGCGCCTTAGATGAAGTTGCCTTGCTCCTCGCTGAAATTCGAAGCGCTTGGGAAGAAATTGCCCCTAGGGAACAGTAAAAGATGCTAACTGACACTGCTGCATCTAAACAATTGCTGGAACTTTCGCATCAACTGGTTAATGCCGCCGACAAGGAGCTGTGGGATGATGTTTCTCTGCTGCAGCAGCGTGTTCACGAATTACTGCAAGCATCTGACGCTTTACAGGTTTACGCACGAAACACCCTTGAGCAGGTTCTCGCTGCCATCAATACCGCAATGGATATGACCGTACGTCGCCGTGATGAAATTCACGCTTTGGTTAAGATTCTGAGCAAATAGACTGCCACTGAGCTAAAAACCAGTGTTCAACATCATTCCAGCCGATGTTGCGAGCCGTATAAAACAGGCGAACGATAGCGTTTCAGCTACGCTCCCCGTTCGAAAGCTCAAAGATGCACTAGCTGATTTAGTACCCGGCCAACGGGTATTCGCACAAATCCAGTCACTGCTTCCCAATGGGGCTTACCGCGCTATCGTTGCCCAACGCGACATTGTTTTAGCCCTTCCTCATTCGGCCAAAGCCGGCGACACGCTAGAACTGGAAGTGGTTGAAAATGATGGACATATTGCTTTTGCTCTCCTTCAGCCCAAAAGCAGTTCCACAGAAGGTATTACACGTGAATCGGTAGCGACTTCACTGAGCAAAACAGGCCAGTTAATCAGTGACCTGCTGTCGCCACCAGGTAAAGAAGGACAAAAACCTCCTTCATTAGTCCTCAATGGAAACCAGCCCCTTTTTACAGCACTGCCAACGCGTGGCGCTGACATAGCCCCCGCGCTTGAGCAGTCGATTGTTCAAAGCGGCATGTTCTATGAGTCACATCAAGTTGCGTGGGCCGAAGGCAAGTTACCAACGGCAATGCTTCTGTCTGAGCCTCAGGGACAGTTTTCCTCAGTAGAAACCAAGTCATCTATACTTTCAGACCCGAGTAACAATCCTTTTGATGGCGCGCTGCACCACACAGTACAACCGGATTCTGTGGCGACAACGGCAACCCCAACAGACGCCGATAGGGTTACCGAGAAGTTGCTTGACCCTTCTTCGCTTACCTCAAATCGACCGGCAAACAATGCCATCCCACCCTCACTCAACCCTATCGTGCAACAACAGTTAGAGGCGTTTGCTAGCCAAAATTACGCTTGGCAAGGAACTGCTTGGCCAGGACAAGCGATGGAATGGGAAATTTCAGATCAAGGAAGCCCGCAAAGCGGCAATAACGACGAAGACGAGTATCGCTGGCAAACAAGCTTGAAATTGCAATTACCGACACTAGGAAATATCTCGGCCACACTTCGCTTGCGTGGTGATAACCAGATTGACGTACAAATCCAGACAGGAGATATCGATTCCGAGATTCAACTTTCACTCGGTGGCCCAGCCTTAAATCAGCAGTTGGACGATGCGGGCCTATATCTTGCAATGTTTGGTGTTACGCATGCAGGAGCTGAGCAAGACTTGCCTGACGAGCAAGCCGATGAATGATCCCC
>JBEGTT010000075.1:0-6483 GCA_041179245.1 Pseudomonadota bacterium | reverse complement strand
CCACTCGAATGACGGGTTCGGCCTCATTTCGCCCGGATGCAACGGAGCCACGGGGATTGCAGCGGCCTTCATTCAACCCGCCTTTGCTTGAGCAGCTTATTGATTTCGTTTACAGCGTTCTGCTCCTCGACCTGAAAGGCGTTCGGATCGATTGTGGCCTTTAGGGATTGGTATCCGATGAAGAGAGCAGCCCCGCCCATGATGATTGTGGCGAAGTCCGTCTTTCCGTTGATGGTTGCCCAGATCGCCGCCGCAACGGCCAAGATTAGGGTGAGGGCGTAGAACGGCTTCAATCGCTTGATCTTCCGCGCTTGTTCAAGCTGGATGTTCTCCTGCCTAAATGGCCGCTCTTGCAGCAGCACATCGCTGGTGCAATGAATCAGGAGCTTGTGCTCGTTCTGGGAGTTATCGGTGACATTGAAGTCACCCTGAATATTGATCTCTCCGTCATTGCTGAAGTCGCGCAACGCTTATCTCCTCCATAAGAAATTCGTGAATAGCTATCCGCTGCGGCATGTTGATGAGGCCGAACGTAAAAGTAACCGGCGCTACGCGGCTTTATCGCGCAGCGTCCGGTTGACTGCCGGGTTATGCCACCGTGCCATATTTAGCAGCCGGTTCAAGCAGCATGTATTGTGTTTGGCTTTCTTTGCGGCGTTCTGTAGAAATTGCAATGAAGTTTGTGACTAACGCTTCAATAACAGGGTTTCTATTTTCTTCTTTGCCACCAACGTGATAAAAGTGTTCTCGTGTAAGAACGCTATGCACTGACCAAAGGTTTTTTACATATTCATTTTCGCGGTAATCATTGTGATGCCATGTTGATAAAATGAACTTTCCTTTGAAATTGGATAGCTTATTAAAAAGCTCCCGCTCGTGAGCATCATCCCATCCATTGAAGTAATCAACATGTCTACCAATATACGGCGGGTCGCAGTAGATAATGTCGGTTGAGGATGCTTCCTCAATAGTCTTGTTAAAGTCCTGACATTTGAAGGTGAACTCTTTCGCCTGAATGAGTTTGCTCGCCCAGCTAACTTGATTGGTAATCTTTGTTATGTAAGCCTGTGCAAATCGCTGAGGTTTTCTGCAAAATGGGATGTTGAAGCCGCCTTTTCGATTGAATCGAATCATGCCATTAAAACCAGCGCGATTAACGAACAGGAAATCAAGCGGTGAATGCTCTGAGTTAAATCGGTCTCTCACTAAGTAATAGTGATCTTCGCCCTTGGACAGTAGCTTTTCGCCTTCTCGGATAAGATATTCTTTGACCACTTCGGGCGTTATTTCACCAGACGCGATGCCGGAGTAGAAATTAACAAGATGCGGGTTTGTATCGCACAAAATGGCGCGCCGTGGCGCAACATTGAAAGCCACGGCTCCAGTACCCATGAATGGTTCAATCCACGTGCCATTGAAGTCGCTCGGAACTATGCTCTGTATCCAGGGCACTAGCTTGGTTTTTATGCCTTGCGACTTAATCGGGGGCACACCAACTTTCGTAATCATTCTTTGCCATTCCTCTTGCCTACGACCAAAGATGCATCGCCATTCTTGTACTCAACGAATTCTCGAAGAGTAGAAATCTTTTTTGTTCCACCTTTTTCGTCTTGAACGGTGATTTTTTTGTAATTCATCCAGTATTCATCAAACCAATGCTCGCCAAGCTTTGAGAACATACCTTTACCGCTGATTATGTCGGCAATGTTGTTGATGCTGCCAATGTTGGCTGTGTTGCCACTTCCTCCTTTGTCGCTTGCGATTTTCCATTTTTCTGTGACAAAAAAGTGGAAATTACTTGCTACGGAAGCTATGGAATGCAGTTCATCAATGCGGTGGGCTTTTGTTTCATCAATGGTTGCTCCGACGGCTCTGTCATAGATGATGCCAAGGCAGAAATGACCTAAATATGAACCGTAGGAGAATTGAATATTCTTGGTGCTAGTTCTGTTCTCAAAATATGCGCCATGTGAGCCAAGCGTAAATCCATTGCATAAATGCGGCTTTTTGGGGTTTCTGTACGTGGTCTTGAAGTCAACGGCGAACCTTATGGATTCGTCGCTGGCTTTGACAAACGATATGTCAGGATAGTAATTCTGGTGCTCAGCAAGAACGACCTTGTATTCGTTGGCTTGTGCAAACGCAAGAATTTGCGGGAAGAGGTGAATTTCAAGAATCTTCGACACAATTTTGGTATCTGATGAGATTGTGTAAACATTTTCGAAAATATCAATGAATCCTTTGATGGTCCATTGCCCGTCATCAGTGCTGACATGACCGCTTAGTTCGCTGACGAACTCTTCAAGTTTCCTTGCAAATTTTTCTTTTTCGGTCATTTGATTGCGGCTCTGAAATATGGTTAATTGGGTGTGTTACAGGCTCCTGCACCTGACAGAAACTGGCGTAGGTGTTTGTGGGGCATAACGTGAAGTAGGTACCTTCATCAGTAGCCTGCTTGTTTTCAAAAGGTGCATAATTTTTGTGTTCATCAGGTAATGCCTTGATGTGAAATTGAATTTTTCGAACCGAATCTGCAAACACACCTTCGGTAGCACCGGCTTAATGCTCTTGTGAAAACCCGCCTCACATGCAGTAATTCTAATCGAATATCTGGATGGCGTTTAATTGTTGCGTCAGGCTTGGGTTTTCAGGGGCGGCTGTGTCGTTAGTAATCCCCAATCACCTTGTCGATGGCAGGTTTGATCTTGCTACGGTCGAGTAGGCTGAGGGAACCAACAGGGTTCCTGAGCCGCACGTTCTCAATGGCAAAAATCTCGTCAGACGACAAAACGTATGAACCGTGATCTGGCACTTCAACCAGAGGGGCCATAACTCCAACGGGCAACATATTGGCGCGGAGCGGGATCATGACAGAGGCCCCGGTACGGCTTGAAATGTGGTTATTCTGGATAACCACCAGAAATGGAATGTCGGTTTTTTGAGTGCCGGGATTTGGGTAAATATCGTACTGAGCCAAAATCAAATCCGCTCAAACTCTTGGCCTGCTAGGCCAGTTTTGGCAATGGATTGACCGTGCGCAACCAAAGCATCGGCATTACATTTAACCCATGCTCGATTTTCCAGTGTGTTGAGCAGGGTGTTGAAGAGTTGCTCGGTCTCGGCAGAAAGGTTGATGTCTGCTTTGTGCGATTTCAGGCGATCTAAAACATCTTGGCTGATCGACAGAGAAATTCTGCCTTTTTTGGCAGAGGGGCTGATGAGCGTTGTCATTATGCGGCTCCTGTTATGTGCGATATGCGCAGGATCATACGCATTGGCTCCGTTTTTGACTATCTCAAAATATGTCTTTACACGCCTTTATCTTCCCTCGCCCGATCCGTATGGAACTGGCTAAAAAACGCAGCAAAAGTACCTGTTTCGATGGCGGTGCGCATGTCGGCCATCAGGTTTTGGTAATAACGCAGATTGTGGATGGTGTTGAGCATGGAACCGAGGATTTCTTTGGCGCGGAACAGGTGGTGCAGGTAGGCACGGCTGAAGTTCTGGCAGGTGTAACAGTCGCAACTGGCGTCCAGAGGATTGGTGTCGGCGCGGTGGCGGGCGTTTTTAATTTTGACGTCGCCAAAACGGGTGAATAGGTGGCCGTTGCGGGCGTTGCGGGTGGGCATCACGCAGTCGAACATGTCGATGCCTTGGCTGACGGCGTGCACCAAATCTTCTGGCGTGCCGACGCCCATCAGGTAACGCGGTTTGTGGGTGGGCAGCTTGGGCGCGGTGTGCGCGAGAATCCGCTTCATGTCTTCTTTGGGTTCGCCTACCGATAGACCACCAATGGCCATGCCGTCAAAGCCAATGTTGTCCAGCCCAGCCAGCGATTCGTCGCGCAGGTCTTCGTACATGCCGCCTTGGACAATGCCGAACAGGGCGTTGGGGTTTTCTAGCCGGTTGTGTTCGTCGCGGCTACGTTGTGCCCAGCGCATGGAAAGGCGCATGGATTTACCGGCTTCGTCACGGGTGGCGGGGTAGGGCGTGCATTCGTCGAAGATCATCACGATGTCGGAATTTAGGTCGCGCTGAATTTGCATCGAATCTTCCGGGCGCATGAAGAGTTTTGCACCGTCGATGGGGGATGAAAATTTCACGCCGTCTTCGGTGATCTTGCGCAGCGCGCCCAGTGAAAAGACCTGAAAACCGCCGGAATCGGTGAGGATGGGTTTGTCCCAGCCCATGAACTGGTGCAGGCCACCAAATTGTTTAATGATGTCAGTGCCGGGGCGCAGCCATAGGTGGAAAGTGTTGCCGAGGCAAATCTGCGCTTCGATGTCTTTCAACATCTGCGGGGTCATGGCCTTGACGGTGCCATAGGTGCCGACGGGCATAAAAACTGGGGTCTGGACAACGCCGTGCGCAAGGGTGAGTTGGCCGCGTCGGGCGGCACCATCGGTGGAAAGAAGATCAAATTGCATGAAAGTAATTGCCGATAGAAGCGTCGATTAGCGACGGGATAAGCGCCAGATGGCGATGAAAGTAATTAAGCTGAACGTGAGCAAAGACCAATTGACCATTGATAACCCAAGGAAATCCCAGGCCTTGCTAGTGCACAGGCCGGTAGCCATAAATAGTGTTGGTTCGATCATCCCCAGCCAGTCAACGAATTGTTCAATTAGGTTGGGATCAGTGTAGCTACAGCTGCTGGTGAATTTTTCTGGAAAGGCTTGCATCCAGCTCTGGTAGGCCGCCGTAGCAAAGCCGATCAGGCTGGTTAGTAGGACGGCCCAGCCTAAGCCTCTGTGAATGATGCGAAACGGTAGTGCCGTGCCGAGTAGCCCAAGTGCCAGCAGCACAAGGTAAAGCACTCGCTGGAAGATACACAAGGGGCAGGGGCTGAGTTTCAGAAAAGTTTGGAGGGCAAAACCACCCGCATCAATCGCCAATGCGCCAATAGCCAACGTGAGGAAAATCGACCGGTCTGAAGTCTTGCGAAACAAAACCATTTTTTAGTGCAGTTTTAGGATGAGCGAGGGCAGCATTCTACGGGAAGGCTAGTTGCGTTCGGGGGGTTCGTTACTATTCAAGTTGATGGCGGCCTTAGGTGCATGGCTAGGTTGGAAAAAAATCCCCCTGTTGACCTTGGTGGGTGCAGCAACAGCCTTGGGTTTTACTCTTCTGTTTATTATTTTGGGAAAGCGAAAAGTTGACCAGCCATTTCCATTCGGTCCTCACCTCGCTTTAGCTGGAATACTCCTGATGCTTACTGGTCTATAAGCCGCTTTGCCATGCTTAATCGTGGAATATGGCCTTTTATGTCTGTGATTCGGTTATAATCTTGCGGCTTGGCTGGTCGGGGGAACTCGGTTCGCCCGATGGTAATAAGAGCAGATGGGCATAGTGCCCTTTTTTTATTTGTGGTGATTGATTTGCAAACATTGCTTGAGAAAACAGTAGTCGGCTTGGGGTATGAACTGGTTGATCTAGAGATGAGTCCGCGTGCTCGCCTAGTTCGGGTTTTTATTGACAAGCCGGGCAAAGAAGGCGGTATTGATGTTGAGGACTGCGCGGCAGTCTCAAATCAGCTATTGCGTGTTTTTGAAGTTGAGAATATTGACTATGATCGCCTTGAGGTTTCCTCACCGGGCTTGGATCGTCCTGTAAAAAAGGCGGAAGATTTTCAGCGTTTTGCGGGTGAAGATATTCAGGTCAAGGTTCGTTTGCCGGTTAATGGTCGCCGTAATTTTCAGGGAAACCTCCTTGGGCTGGTTGATGGATCTCGTGTGGCTATGCGGCTTGAAAGTGGTGATGTCGAGTTAGAACTCGGCAATATCGACAAGGCGCGTCTGGTTCCAAGATTTAAGTAATTGAATGCTGCTGGTTGGCAAAAGAAGGAAGGGTGAAAAATGAGTCGTGAAATGCTGTTGTTGGTCGATGCGTTAGCTCGGGAAAAAAATGTTGCCAAGGAAATTGTCTTTGGTGCGCTCGAAATGGCGTTGGCTTCTGCAACTAAAAAACGTATCCATGATGAGGCGGATGTTCGGGTGGTGGTTGATCGTCAAGCCGGGGCATTTGAATCCTTCCGTCGCTGGTTGATTGTGGAAGATGATGACTACGTTAACGAGCACCTACAAATTCCTTTGTCGGCGGCCAAGGTTGAAGACCCTGAAATTGAAGTGGGCGATTATCTGGAAGAACCGCTTGAGCCGATTGATTTTGGCCGAATCGGTGCTCAAGCTGCTAAGCAAGTTATTTTGCAAAGAATTCGTGACGCGGAACGCGAGCAAATTCTGGCTGACTTCCTCGATCGTGGTGATGCCATTGTGTCTGGCACCATCAAGCGGATGGAAAAAGGTAATGCCATCGTTGAAGCCGGCAAGATTGAAGCCTTGTTGCCCCGTGATCAGATGATTCCAAAAGAAAATCTACGGGTCGGTGATCGGGTTAAAGCCTATATGGCGGGTGTGGAGCGTGGAGCCCGTGGTCCTCAGATCATGCTGTCACGGACGGCGCCAGAGTTTGTTATTCGCTTAT
>JBEGTT010000074.1:0-10277 GCA_041179245.1 Pseudomonadota bacterium | reverse complement strand
AGTGACTCTTCAGGGCTTTGGACACCGGGTTCCATGCGAATGGTGTAACCAATGTCGGCTTGAACTTGGCTGTTGAGGGCAACCAGAAAATCCACACTACGCGTTTTTGTGCGTGAGATTTTGTCTAAATAGGCTTTGAGCTTAGGGGTTGCTGGCAGTGTTTCTAAATAGGGCTTTAGCTCATGGTGCAGTGCTGGTTCATAGCTTAACGGGATGTGTTCGGCACTGGGTTCCAGAAAGAAGTCGAATGGGTTGATGACCGACATTTCTGCGACGACATCGACCTCAATCCGTAGCTCTTTAGTTTTGTCTGGGAAAACCAGACGTGCCAAATAGTTTGACTGCGGATCCTGTTGCCAGTTGATGAAATGTTTTTCTGGTCCGACTTTTAGGGAGTAAGAAACAATACGGGTACGCGAATGCGGCGCTGGGCGAAGCCGCACAATTTGCGGCCCCAGATTGATCAGTCGGTCGTAGGTGTAGTGCGTAACGTGGTTCAGTGCAACGTGAATGGACACGAATGACTCCTTCTAGGTGGGCGGCAGCTGTGAGGCTGTGGGCTGCTGTGGTCTGATTACGGAATCGCCAGAAAATCGTCACTAATGCCATTACCAAGGTCGTATATACGATCCATGAAATCGGTCAGGAACTTGTGTAGCCCCTGTTCCAGAATGTCTTCAACGCGGCCATAACGAAGCTGCGCATGTAAAAGTCCTGCACGCCGAGTGGTTTCTTGTGAGTGACTGTTGGCAATCAATTTCAGATTTTTAATGACGCCGCTCATGCAGAACAGGAGTGAGCGAGGCATGTTGTCACGGAGGATCAGTAGTTCGGCGACTCGCGACGGGGTAATGACGTCGCGATAGGCTTTGCGGTAGACCTCAAACGCAGACACGGAGCGGAGTACGGCCCCCCATTGATAGAAGTCGGTGGCTTCTTCGTCAGCTTGAGGGCGTAGAACGTGGTATTTCACATCTAGAATTCGCGCGGTATTGTCTGCCCGTTCGAGCAAAGTTCCCAAGCGAATGAAGTTGAACGCTTCATCCTGCAGCAATGTCCCCACGGTCACCCCTCGGGATAACGAAGAGCGCATTTTTACCCACTCAAAAAACTCACCGATACCGCCCGAAGAAATTTGTTCAAAGGTTTGCGGGCGTAGTTCTAGCCATGTCGCATTGAGGGTTTCCCACATTTCTGTGGTCACGGTTCCTCGCACGGCATGGGCATTTTCACGTGCGCTACGCAAACAAGAATGAATCGATGCATGGTTGTCAGTGTCGCTAATCATAAAACGTAGAACATTGTCAGCATTGACCTGATCGCCATATTTGGCCGCAAATTTCTCTTCTAGGCTGTTCAGTACCAGTACAGCGTTCCAGTTTTGATTTGCGGATTCAATGGGTTGTGGCAAGAAAGACATTTGCCAAGTGATGTCCAGCAGACGAGCAAGGTTTTCAGCCCGCTCTGTGTAACGGGACATCCAGAAAAGATGGTCAGCAGTACGCGATAACATGGTCGTTTCCTTTGTTGTCTTTTTTAGTCTTCCAGCACCCAAGTGTCTTTGGTGCCGCCGCCTTGGGATGAGTTCACTACCAGCGAACCTTCGCGTAAGGCGACTCGTGTCAGGCCACCAGGAACCATGTTTACCCCTTTGCCGGACAGCACGAAGGGGCGCAAATCAAGGTGGCGCGGGGCGATTCCATTTTCGACAAAGGTTGGGCAATTGGACAGGGCTAGGGTTGGCTGAGCGATGTAACCCTCAGGTTTGGCTTCGACCAGTTTGCGGAAATGTTCAATTTCGGCTTTGGTCGAAGCGGGGCCAACCAACATGCCGTAGCCGCCGGCGCCATGAACCTCTTTCACTACCAGCTCTGGCATGTGGGCAAGGACATACTTTAGGTCATCCGGTTTGCGGCACATATAGGTTGGTACATTGTTCAGCTTAGGTTCTTCACCCAAATAGAAACGAATCATCTCTGGTACGTAGGGGTAAATTGATTTGTCATCGGCCACGCCCGTGCCAATGGCGTTGGCCAGTGTTACACCGCCTGCCTTGTAGGCATTCAACAGGCCAGGGACACCCAGCATGGAATCCTTGCGGAAGGCTAATGGATCAAGAAAGTCATCATCGACCCGGCGGTAAATGACATCAACCCGTTGTGAGCCTTGGGTGGTGCGCATGTAAACCTGATCGTCCTTAACAAACAGATCACGGCCTTCAACCAATTCCACCCCCATTTGTTGGGCGAGGAAGGTGTGTTCGAAATAAGCACTGTTGTACGCGCCAGGGGTTAGTACCACGACCGTGGGGTCGCTGATGCCACCGGGTGCCACAGCCCGCAGGCTTTCTAATAACAAATCAGGGTAATGCTGAACCGGCGCTACCTTGTGTTTAGAAAACAATTCGGGGAACAGCCGCATCATCATCTTGCGGTCTTCGATCATGTACGACACGCCGGAAGGAACGCGAAGATTGTCTTCTAAAACATAGGACTCACCCTGGCCGGCCCGTACAACATCAACACCGGTGATATTCGCATAAACGTCGCCGGGAACGTCGACGCCCTGCATTTCTGGGCGGTATTGGGCGTTGTTCAGTACTTGTTCGCTAGGGATTTTTCCCGCTTTAAGAATTTCCTGATCGTGATAGATGTCAGTCAGGAACATATTGAGGGCGGTTACTCGCTGGCGCAAACCGGCTTCCATTTCCTTCCATTCAGTCCCTGGAATAATGCGCGGGATGATGTCGAAGGGGATCAGTCGTTCCGTACCGGATTCTTCGCCATAGACGGCAAATGTAATGCCCACGCGGCGGAAGGCTAAGTCGGCCTCAGCCCGCTTACGCTCAATACGTTCTGAAGGTGTTTCCTTAAGCCAGTCAGTAAAGCGACTGTAATGGGCGCGAACATCTCCCTTCGCGTCCTGCATCTCGTTATAGAACTTCATCGTTATTCTCAACTTTCAAGTGTCAGGAATTCTGTCTTGACTCAGCAGAAAACATGCCAATAGCGGCGCCTGTCATAAACGAAGGCAGGATCAAGGCGTAAGGAATGGGGGAAGCCAGAAAACGCACCAGCGTTGTGCATTGTCGGTGCGAATCGTGGCACAAATGGGGGTGTTTAGTGCGTTTCGTGCAGCGACTAGACGGATGTGGCCGTTGGTGGGGATGTCTTTTCAACGGGTGGAAGTTTGGTTTCTGGGTCAAGCCCCAAGCGGTGAAGTACGCCGTCAACGTGAATATTCAGCAGTTCTGCGATAGCTTGATAGTCGTCAGGAAGTGCAGGGTCTGTCCAGCCATGGGCTGAATGTCGCGCAAGATTTACCGCTAGTTGAACGTTACGCACTCGGACGTTATCGTTCTGCTCCCCTCCAATTAGCGTGAGCATCAGTTCAGGCAAATTCCACGTATGACAAAGCTGAGTTTGCAGGTCGGTGAGACGAATGCCTAAAACCTGTTCTTGGGCTGCAGAACTGCGCATGGTCGGATTTTGCTCTTGGAGAGCATGTACTTCCAGTGCCAGCAGCGGGGCATAACACCACAAGAGGATTTCGGCGAGGTCGTGGAGTAATGCAGCTAGTGCAACTTCTTCGACATTGAGGTCGTGGCGCCATGTTGCCCATTCCTGAGCATACGAGGCAGCTCGCTGGGCGCGATGGAGCACATGGAGTGCGCCGAGAAGGGCTTCAGGGTGACAGTTCAGGGCATTTTCGAGGCTATTGAGTTCCTTGAATTTTTCAAAGAAAGGGTCAATGCCCATCATCATCACGGCACTACCAATCGTGGTGATGTCGTGGCACAGTTTTTTGCCATGAAATGGCTGAATGTACGCCAGCACACGGGTGGCCATTAGCGGGTCATGCAGCAGAATCTGAGTGATATCCCGGCCAGCAACACTTTCACGCTTTTCGCTAGCGGCATTAAGTAGGCGGATGGTATGTTTGAGAACCGGCGGTTCTTGATCCCGGAAGTAAAGTACCCAGCTTTCTAAGTCTGGGAATGCGTGGTCAAGCATGGTGAGGCTCCCTAAATTTTCTCGTCGTTATCGGGTTTGTTTTAGTGCTTAGCTAGCTTAACGGATGGCGCTGCATGAAGTTGAATTTTGTCGTGCCATAATTGTTGCCTGTTTTTCTATCATTGTGAGGTTTGTGTGCAATACCAGATTATCCCCGTGACGGCGTTTGAGCAAAACTGTTCTGTAGTGTGGTGCGAGGAAACCGGCGAAGCGGCTGTCATTGATCCCGGTGGTGATGTGGGTCGGATCACCAAGTTTCTGAATGACCAACACTTGAAGTTGGTCAAAATTTTGATCACGCATGGGCATGTTGATCATGCGGGCGGTGCGGCTGCGCTGGTGAAACTATTTCCAGTGCCGGTTGAAGGACCTCATCAAGCCGATGATTTCTGGTTGCAATCGATGCCTGCAAGAGCACGCGATTATGGCTTCCCGGACGTCGAGTCCATTACCCCTACCCGTTGGTTAGGCGATGGCGATACGGTCAGTTTTGGCAAAGTGACGATGGATGTCATTCATTGCCCCGGCCACACCCCCGGCCATGTCGTGTTTTATCACCCGGAAAGCAAGCTGGCTTTTGTCGGGGATGTGATTTTTGCAGGTTCTATTGGCCGTACGGATTTCCCCAAAGGCGATTTAAAAACCCTGCTGCATTCGATTCGCGAAAAATTATTTCCGCTGGGTGACGAGGTTCAATTTGTTCCCGGCCATGGCCCGATGTCCGACTTTGGCGAAGAGCGTGAATCGAATCCTTACTGCGGGAGATATGCGTAGAACGGATTGGCGAGAATGTAGGGGCTACTCGTAGTGCGACCACATCCGAAGTACCTTGACTACCCGTTGCTCGGCAATAACTTGGTAAACCAAACGGTGCTGGATATTGATCCGTCGAGAATAAGTACCGGCTAAATCGCCTACCAGCTTCTCGTAAGGCGGTGGATTTTGAAATGGGTTTTCGTGCAAGACTTCCAGTAACGCTTTGGTTTTGTCTTTTAGCCCAGCAGATGCCAGCTTCTCAGCATCTTTTTGTGCGTGCTTGGTGTAGACCAGTTGCCAGCTCACCAAGCAAGCTCCTCGCCGCATTCTTCAATCGGTGTCGCCAAACCTTCACGGATCGACTCCCTCATACCGGGAACGGACAATAGATACAGGGTTTCTTGGATGGATGCCCAATCTTCGGCCGAGACGAGTACCGCGTTGTGTCGTTTTCCGGTGATCAGCACGGGCTGATGGTTGGCTGATGTCTCATCGATCAAACGGTAAAGACTAGATCGTGCTTCGCTGGCGGTGAGTGTGGTCATGTGGGTCTCCTATACGCCACAATAACGTACGCATAATCGTACGCTTAGTCAACTGGCTAGGTTGCCTGTAGGGAGTAACAATGCAACAACATCAACTTTCAAAACTTCAGCAAGCCTGCACAGAATAAGTAGCGACGGGTTGCCTGTTGCACGCTCAATTTGTGACACATAAGTTCGATCAACATCCGCTGCCAAAGCTAACGCTTCTTGCGAAAGGCCGGCCCCCTTTCGCAGTGATTTGATATTGGCAGCAAGCCGTTGCTTGGCCGGATCGAACAAACATTCCATCTGGCAAGGATGGTTGTGCAGAGACTATCAATCCACGGAATATATTCGACAATACATTGGGATTTTGGTGTAATGCTTCGCCGCTCAGTATGCATATGTTGATGCGGCGCTTTTCTATTCCAATGTGGTTCAACGAGGTGAGTTATGAAAGTCTTTGGCAACATCATTTGGCACTTCCCTTTTTTCGGGTTCGTAAGCGCGACTATTACCTATTTACTGGGGCTGTTGCTCACCATAACGGTTGTTGCCGCCCCTATTGGGCTGGGGCTGATGGAGCTAGGCAAATTACTTTTTTGGCCATTTGGCAATACGATGGTCAAGCAATCCGATGTGAGCGCTGTTCCGAATTCGGCATGGAATACTTATTCAAAAATTCTGATGCTGTTTTATTTACCACTCGGTATCGTTTTGGTTGTGCTGGGCGCCATTCAGGTGGGTTTGTTATTTTTGTCGATTATGGGCATACCCGCTGCAATGGTCCTTGCAAAATCACTCAGCACTTACCTTAACCCGGTTGGGAAGAAATGTGTTTCTTCTGCGATGGCCGAAGAACTTGAGCGCCGCAAAGCTCAGCGTGAGTTGGATGGGGTGCCACCGGCAGTAGCTCCGGCATCAGTAGTCACAGAGCAAGTTACTCCCTCCATTAATACGGATAAATTGCAGGAAGCAGTTCGAGACTTGGCTAACAAACCCAAAGTTGTTGGTTATGGGGCTGCTGCGTTGGGGGTAATCGTTGCTGTCGTTGTGGTGTTCAAACTGGTCGGCGGCGATTCTCAAAGGTCTGTTGCGGATAACCAAGTTAAGAAAGAACTGGCGCGGGAAATATTCCGTGATGA
Organism: Pseudomonadota bacterium; assembly: GCA_041179245.1. Lineage (GTDB taxonomy): Bacteria > Pseudomonadota > Gammaproteobacteria > Burkholderiales > Rhodocyclaceae > JBEGTT01. Next base: position 3,839 of record JBEGTT010000074.1, on the reverse strand, counting down.
CATGCCCAAAACCCCTGCCGTCGACAATGCGGCAATAGAAGCTAAAGCTGCTGCTGACAAAGCAGCCAAAGAGAAAGCGTTGGCTGACCAGGCGTTAGCAGAAAAACTAGCTAGCGAGAAAACCAAAGCCGACGCTGAGGCCAAGGTGTCGGCAGACAAAGCACTTGCCGATAAATTGGACGCAGAAAAACTGGCTGCTGAGAAATTAGCGGCGGCCCAACAGGAAGAGGCTAAGAAAAAAGCAGCAGCTTCCACTGCAGCAGCAAAATCACCCGCACCAACAACTACCGTTCATCAGCCAAGCAGTTCACCAACTAACCCGCCAAAAAATCCGAACAGCGCCATTGTCGACGGCATGGTTAAGGATGGGGCGGAGTGTCTAGCGGCCAAGCGCTTTGATTGTGCCATTACGCAGGCCAAGTCGGCTCTGCGGGTTGATCCCGCCAGTTCTACGGCCAAATCTTTACTTCAAAAAGCCAAGGCAGGGCAGCAGGCGGCAATGGACTCAATTGAAATTCGCTAATTGACGAACTCACACTAATCAGGGAAATGAAAATGCAGAAAAAGCTATTTGTAGTACGCGGTATTACCGCAGCGGTTGCGCTTTGCCTATCGGTTAGCGCGTGTGTGACGACATCTGGCCCCGGCAATGGTGCCCAAACAGCCAGTGATGGCGATTGCAATGAAGGGATCTTTGCGCTGGGCGGCGCGATTGCGGGGGCATTACTTTCCGGCGGCAGCAAAGACACTCTGAAAAATGCCGCGATTGGAGCAACCCTTGCAGGTGGTGCTTGCATGGCGATGAACTACCAGACGAAGCAAACTCGTAGTGCTCAGCAAGTCCAAGGCGATTACAAAATTGCTAATAAAGGGGCGTTGCCGGAACAGGCCAAGATCGTGCGGTTTCAATCTGCTTTAGCGCCCGTCGCAAAAATCGCCCCCGGTGGTCAAACTACCTTGAATACCGATATTGACGTGGTAGCCGGTACCCGTGACACCAAGCCACCAGTGATCGAAATGGAAATGGCAATGACCCGTCCCGACGGAAAGGTTCAGACCAGCCGCAAGGTCGTCAATGACGGCCAAGGCGCGGGCGGTTACCACTCATCTTTCGCACTCAAAATGCCCAAAGGGGTTCCTGAAGGCGAATATCCTCTTAAAACGACGGTGTATCTGAATGGGCAAGCCGCTGGTTCTCAAAACCTAAGTTTGCAAATTGTGGACGGTGCTGCCGGCAAAGTGGCGCTGATTAACCCCGCACAACCGAAGGGCGTTTTATGAGAGGCAAAATTATTCAGTACAACGTCGGTGATGTTTCATCGTGTAATCACCTAATTCGCCACGGAGCCTAACAAATGCCTTTCTTTCTTAGAGCTGTGGGGCAATTATTGATGCGCACGAAGTCAGTATGTGAGTGGGTTGGCTTTGCTGGAGATGTGGTTGATTTTCTAGGGGTGACAAAGCGTGTGGCAGCAGGCGTCGCGATTGGAACTGCCGTCGCGGGCACCACTTTGGGGGTGTCAGCCATGGCTAAACTGTTTCAAATTCCTTGGGGAGCCTAACGGGTTCATTCGCACAGGATGACAGTACGAAATTTATTGGCAGATGGGTGCTTTATCAAGGAACCTTTTGCCATACCCTAGACATCACCGCGAATGGCAAGGATTTTATCGTCAAGGGTAAGCGGTGGGGGTTTTCTCTCCCCGCAACTCTTGCTGATGGAAATTTGATCGTCTTTGGGCAATCGACAAGTACTATGGCGATTGAAGTGGCGACAGGGAATCTAATATGGGTGGGGGAAGTTTTTCGGCATTCGACCCCCGAAGATGCTGATTGCAAATAACGCGCGTAGATTTAGGTGGCTTCTTGCAAAAACTGGTCTGTGCGGATTTTGAGCTGCGATAGCAGGTCGGCATCAAGGCAGTTAAAGACCTCTGGTTTCAGCGTATTCGTCATCCACGTTATCTGCCGCTTGGCGAGTTGGCGGGTGGCGAAGATGCCCCGGTCGGTTAATTCTTTCTGGCTATACGCGCCATCCATCCATTCCCAGACCTGCCGGTAACCGACACAGCGCATCGAAGGTAAATCCAGCGAAAGGTCGTAGCGGCTACGCAGCCATTCGACTTCTTCAATTAGGCCATCGGTGAGCATCTGCCGAAAGCGCTGTTCGATACGACGGTGCAGGACACTTCGATCACTGGGTAATAAGCCTAAAGACAGTATGCGAAAGGGCAGGGTGGCTTGTGTATTGGACTCTGCCAATAGCGCCGACATTGGCCGACCACTGACCAAACAGACTTCTAACGCGCGTTGAATCCGTTGTGAATCGTTGGGTTTTAGGCGGGCTGCGGTGACTGGATCTAGGGAGGCTAATTCGGTGTGAATTGCCGGCCAACCGAGTTGTGCAGCTTTTTCATCCAGCTCCGCACGCGTTGCTGGGTCAGCTTGCGGCAAGTCAGCCAGCCCTTCCAGTAAGGCCCGGTAATAAAGCATTGTGCCGCCAACGAGTAGCGGGATTTTGTGGTCGGCAACTGCGGCGTGCATGGCGGCGAGAGCTTCGTTACGAAAGCGAGCAGCGGAATACGATTCTTCTGGGGTAATCAGGTCAACCAGGTCGTGGGGAAAATGCTGCAGCGTTGCGACATCCGGTTTGGCGGTGCCGATATTCATGTCTTTGAATACCAGAGCGGAATCCACACTGATGAGCCGAATCGGGTAACGCGCGGCAAGTTCGAGCGCTATCGCTGTTTTGCCGCTGGCGGTTGGCCCCATCAGCAGAATGGCAGGCGGCAACTGGGCGACAACTTCGTGGCTTAAAACTTCGGACATGTGGGGCCTGCTAAACGAAGTGCGCGACGGGCGTTTTGCCAGTCAGGATAAAGGCGTTCGACGACCGCCCAAAAACGTGGGCTGTGGTTCATTTCGACCAAGTGAGCAAGTTCGTGGGCGACGACGTAATCGACCAACTCTGGGGCAAAGTGCATTAGTCGCCAATTCAAGCGCAGTGCTTTCTGGCTGCAACTGCCCCAGCGCGTTCGGGCAGCGGTGAGGGCTAACGGCGGTGGTTCCAAATGCAAGGACGGGGATAATTGATGTGCGGCTTGAGTGATGTGTTGAATGCGCATCTCAAAGTATTGCCTTGCAGCCTCCATCAGTGCTTTCCGAAACGCTTTTTCTGCATCTGCATTAGCGCGAAGGCAAAGCGTTAGATGACTTGTTCCCCAAAAAACAGTGTTCCGGGTACTCGCGGTTTCCGAGTGCAAGGTGATTGTTTGACCTAACCAAGGAAACGTTAGCCCAGACTCGATAACTGCTGGCGCAGTTTGGGGGCTAGCGCGTTGTGCCCAAGCGGTGAGTTTGTCGATCACCCAGTTTTGATGGTTTTGCAGCAGTTGCTCAATGTCGCCAATGCGCGCCCGAAGCGGTGCAGAAACACGCAATCCACGATGATCTACCGCTAAACCGATGGTTCGCCGTTTCGAGCGTTTGAGCGTGTAGGCAATCGGGCGACTACCTAAAGTCAGGCTACGCTGACTTTCCGTGGCACTCGGCATCAATCGCTTCTGTTGGGTATCGATGCGGCGACAGTTTGCGCATTTCGGCTTCGATCCAAGATTCGGCTAAGCGGTTAACTTCCTGAACGCTAAGTCCAGTTGTTTCAATCGCCGGGCCGATGCTGACCGTAATCGTGCCGGGCTTTTTGATGAAGGCATTTTTGGCCCAAAGTTCGCCGGCATTGTGTGCCACGGGAACCACGGTGGCTCCGGCTTTGGCCGCCATAAACGCGCCGCCAATCTGGAACGGCTTGTGTTCGCCGGGGGACATACGCGTGCCTTCGG
>JBEGTT010000073.1:0-26815 GCA_041179245.1 Pseudomonadota bacterium | reverse complement strand
AGGGCACGCATGGCCTGTGCAGAACCTTTGCCCACATCGCCATAGCCGCAGATCAGAGCGACCTTGCCTGCTATCATGACGTCTGTGGCGCGCTTGATGCCGTCTACCAGCGATTCGCGGCAGCCGTACAGGTTGTCGAACTTGGACTTGGTGACAGAGTCGTTAACGTTGATGCCGGGGAACTTGAGTTCGCCACGTTGGTGCATCTGGTACAGACGATGCACGCCGGTAGTAGTTTCTTCGGTCACACCCTTGATGGCCGCCAGCCGCACGGAATACCAAGTGGAATCAACGGCGATCTTGGCCTTAATGGCGGCAAACAGAATGCGTTCTTCTTCGCTGGTTGGATGAGACAGAACCGCTTGGTCCTTTTCCGCCTTGGCACCCAGATGCAGCAACAACGTAGCATCACCACCATCATCCAGAATCATGTTGGAGTGGCCACCATCCGTCCATTCAAAAATACGGTGGGTGTAATCCCAATAATCTTCGAGGGATTCGCCCTTCACCGCAAACACCGGTACGCCTGTTGCGGCAATCGCGGCAGCCGCATGGTCTTGGGTCGAGAAGATATTGCAAGACGCCCAGCGCACTTCCGCACCCAAGGCGGTCAGGGTTTCAATCAGCACAGCCGTCTGAATGGTCATGTGCAGCGAGCCGGTGATGCGTGCGCCACGCAATGGCTGCGTGGTGGAAAATTCTTCGCGAATTGCCATCAAACCGGGCATTTCGGTTTCGGCGATGCGAATTTCTTTACGGCCCCAATCGGTCAGATTGATGTCGGTAATCGCGGAATCAGCAGGGTTAAATTTTGAAGTGTCAGCCACAGTAAATCTCCTAAAACTGTGACCGGGAGGGAAGGGGTATCTTTGAACGAACTTGGCCGCACTTGGCACTAAACATCGCTCACCCGGCATCCCAAACCCGGCATGGTTAAAAACAACCAGGGTTGGTCAGGTGAGCGCCGTTGAATAATTTGAAACCACCGAGCCTAGGAAGTAAAAACTTCGTGCAGCGCTCCTCGGGTGGGGGTGGATTGTAGCAAAGATCACATTAAGACTGGGTTCATCCGTTAAAATCGCGGACTTATTTGCTTTAGCTAGGCTATCTGCCATGAATCACCCGGATTATCTGGAAAAAATCCTTAACGCTCAGGTTTACGACATTGCCGTTGAAACGCCGCTGGACGAAGCACCCAACCTTTCAGCCCGCGTTGGCAACCGGATTTTGCTTAAACGGGAAGACATGCAACCGGTGTTCTCTTTCAAGCTACGCGGGGCATACAACAAGATCGCGAGTCTTTCGGCTGAGAAACTAAAACGCGGGGTTATTTGTGCTTCTGCGGGTAATCACGCCCAAGGCGTGGCGATGTCCGCAGCAAGAATTGGCTGTCGGGCGGTTATCGTGATGCCAACCACCACCCCGCTCATCAAAGTGGACGCGGTACGCAAACGTGGCGGCGAAGTAGTTCTGGCTGGCACCTCCTACGATGAAGCCTATGCTCACGCGGTGGAACTCGAAAAAGCCGAGAAACTAACCTTCGTCCATCCGTTTGATGACCCAGAAGTGATTGCCGGGCAAGGCACCATTGGCATGGAAATTCTGCGCCAACACTCCCGTCACGACGGCCCGATTCATGCCGTTTTTGTGGCCATTGGCGGCGGTGGCTTGGCGGCTGGTGTTGCGGCCTACATCAAACGCGTCCGCCCAGAAATTAAGGTGATTGGCGTAGAAACCTTCGATGCCGACGCAATGAAGCAGTCGCTGGCAGCCGGTAAGCGCGTTCGTCTGGAGCAAGTGGGCTTGTTCGCCGACGGGACCGCTGTGAAATTTGTGGGTGAAGAAACCTTCCGGCTCTGTCGTGAATACCTCGACGAGGTAATTCTGGTTGATACCGATGCCATCTGCGCCGCCATTAAAGATGTGTTTGAAGATACCCGCTCAATTCTGGAACCATCCGGTGCTTTAGCCATTGCCGGCGCCAAAGAATATGCCCGGCAGCACAAGCTGAAAGACAAGGTACTGGTTGCGGTGGCCTCCGGCGCGAATACCAATTTTGACCGGCTGCGTTTTGTGGCCGAGCGGGCCGAAATTGGTGAGCAACGCGAAGCAGTATTGGCGGTAACCCTGCCAGAACAAGCGGGCGCATACAAAAAATTCGTCTCGCTGATCGGCAAACATAACGTCACGGAATTTAACTATCGCTACAACGATGCCCACGAAGCCCAAGTGTTTGTGGGTATTCAAGTGGGCAATCGTGCGGAGTCCATCAAGCTGGTGGATAGTCTGAAAAAGCACGGTTACGCCACGCTGGATCTGACCAATGACGAAATGGCTAAACTCCACATCCGGCACATGGTCGGCGGCCATGCCCCGCAAGTGGACAACGAAATCGTCTATCGTTTTGAATTCCCCGAACGCCCCGGCGCCCTGATGAATTTTCTCAACCAGATGAGCGCCGGCTGGAATATCAGCCTGTTTCACTACCGCAACCATGCGGCTGATACCGCTCGTGTACTGGTCGGCATGCAGGTGCCAAAAAATGAGATGCCAGAATTTCAGGAATTTCTCGATAACTTGGGTTATCGCTGCTGGAACGAAACGGACAATCCTGTTTACAAACTATTTCTAGGCTGAACATGTCCGACCTCACTGAGCGCGTTGCCGACCTTGAAATCAAGCTCAACCAAACCGAAGACCAAATCGATGGGCTAAATCGAACCATTTACCGCCAGCAAGTACAGATTGACCAACTCGCTCACCTGCTACTTGGCCTTAGCGAACGCGTTGACACTGCCGCACCACGTGAATTCAAAAGTTTGCTGGATGAAATCCCGCCACACTATTGATTTTGCTCAAATAGACAGTCGCAAAGCAGCCTAGACTGATGCGCTGTTATTTTTAATATTTTTTAATAACACAGGGAAAAAACAATGAAAAAACGTCAATTTTTGATGGGGCTTGCTGCCATTGGTTTTGCGATGACATTCGGCACTTCTTCAGCGCTGGCTAGTGAAAAAGATGATGCCAAAGCCATGGTCGAAGCTGCTGCCAAAGCAGTGGCTGCCAATAAGGAAGATGGCCTTAAACAGATTCAAGCGGGGAAGTTCACCAAGGGCGAGGTTTATGCCTTTGCTTATGATCTGACCGCAACGATGCTAGCCCACCCCAAAAACCCTAAGCTAGTGGGCCAAAATCTAGCTGAAAAGCCAGATGTCGAGGGCAAATTATTCCGCAAGGAAATTGTGGAAAAAGCCAAATCTACGGGAAGTGGTTGGGTTGATTACGTTTACAAAAACCCAGAAACCAATGCAGTTGAAAACAAGACTACCTATCTCAAGCGTGCTGGCGATGTCGTCATTTGCGCAGGCGCCTACAAGTAAGCTCTGTGGTACCTGAGTAGCGTTTTTGTTCAATAACAGCATAAGGAATTCCCCATGAGTATCCGTCTAAAGTTGATGTTATCCCCCTTAGCCGCAGCCATAGGTTTTGTCATCATTGGTGGCGTTTCAGCTTGGTCAACATCTTCTTCGCTAGACAGACTGACCCTCTTGGGGAGCCGTGGACTTGCGCCCGTTGCCAGCTTGCAAGCGGCCCAATCATCCATTGATGAAATGCGTTACCGCATGGTTGGTTTTCTTGCCGGCCAAGCACCCGCAAAACAAAGTGCCGACCAAGCCGCAAAGGCCGTAGAAACAACGGTAGCTGAATGGGCCAAATCGCGATCTCTCATTCAGGGACGAGATCCTGAGCTGGATGCTTTAATCGACAAACTTGATGCAGCCATTCCCAAGCTACAAGCTTTCTCAACAAGATTAGTCACGGCCTATAAAGCCAATCAGCGAGACGAAGTTCTGTCACTGATTGAGGATGAATGGCCTTGGTTGAATGCCAATCTGGTCAAACCGCTAAGCAGCATTTCCAAAGTTCTTGCCGAAAAATCGAACGAGACGATTGCTCAGGCCGAACAAGAAGCCAAAGCGATGGTCAGTCTTTCCATCTTGGCCGGTGCGCTATCCATGGCCGGGGTGTTGCTGGTATCGCTACTCGTTTCTCGTCGTTTAAATCAGGATGTCCGTCAACTTGCCGACACGGCTGCTCAGGTTTCGTCCGGAAACTTAAGCGTTCAAGTTAAGCCGATGAAAGATGTTGAACTTAACGAAATTGCCAGCGCCATCGGCAAAATGACTACCGCCTTCCGCACCATGGTTGCCGAAAGCCAGCAGGTTAATGGGTCGCTGGTTGGCTTATCCAGAACGCTAGAAGATGAAGCCTCCTCCATGGCCGAACGTACCAATAACGTCACGGACAACATGCACTCGGGGTCTTCAGCCGTCGAACAAATGGCCCACTCAGCGCGCGAAATTTCCGATCACGCTAAAGATGCCAGCAGCAAGGCCAAGCAGATGCTCGACACGGTGCTTTCTGGCGAAGGCACTATGCTGTCAACGGTCATAGCCGCCCAGCAGGTTTTTTCGGCAATCGACGAAGCCACAACTAGCGTCAGTTCTCTTACGTCACGCATCGATGAAATTGGCGATGTCGCCAACATCATCAAGGAAATTGCCGACCAAACGAATTTACTTGCCCTAAACGCGGCGATTGAAGCCGCTCGTGCCGGTGAGCAAGGGCGTGGATTTGCCGTCGTCGCTGACGAAGTACGTAAACTTGCAGAAAAAACCTCTGTATCAACGTCCCAAATTGCCGTTGGCGTTCAGGCCATTCACGATGCAAGCCAGAAAACGGCTGGCATCATGGCCAGTACACAAGCTCGAACGATGGCTATGCAAGGCGACATTCAACAGCTTGATGCCGCACTAGCCAGCATTAAAATCTCCTCAGAAGCCTTACTGCTCGCCGCTCGTTCGATTGCCGACGCCACCGCAGAACAACGCTCGGCGGCAGAAACCACGGCTGGCAGCATGGCTAATGTCAGCGCAATGAACGATGAGTCATCATCGCTAGTCACCAAAATCAATCAGGCAACTCATCAGATGGGCCAATCACTGGCGCAAATGCAGCGAGTGGTTTCTAAATTCAATGTCTGATCCAAGCAATGGCGAATTGCGCCAATTACTCCTCGCTCAAGATGAAACGCTAAATACCATTCGTCAGGAACTGATGGCTTTGCGGAAAGAAGTTGCCGAACTAAAAATAGGGCGGCAACAGGGTCGGGCCAAAGCACAATCGGTATCAACGCCTGCGCCTAAAGCCGTGTTATCCAACCGTGAAATTTCCAAAATGATGTTTGTGTCTTGGGCATCGCGCCAGTCTTTAGCCTTTGACAGCGAATCATCCGAAGCGCGCCAACGCCGCCTGTTGCCTGAGTTCGAATCCTCGAACAACTGCCGGGTTATCAACGTTGATCGACTTCGTTAAACCCCTTCTGGATAGCGTACCAGCTTGGGTTCTTGCAGCGACGCTCGGTGTATTACTTGATCGATGGCTAGGCGAACCCAAGCGCTGGCATCCATTGGTCGGGTTTGGCCGCCTAGTTAATTTCATCGAACAACACCTAAACCCTTGGCGCCGACACTCCGCAAACGATACCCAACCTTTTCTGGCGGGGATTCTCGGATGGGGACTCGCTGTACTTCCCTTGGTTGGAATAGCGATATGGATTCAATCCCTCGCCCCCTTCTGGGTTGATGCCCTTTTGCTGTACTTTGCACTGGGCGCACGCAGCCTTACTGAACACACCAATGCCATTATGACGCCCTTGCAGGAAAATGATCTTCCACTGGCCCGCGAACGGGTCAGTTGGCTTGTATCACGTGAAACATCCACACTTGACGCTACGGGCATTGCTAATGCTGCGACTGAATCTGTTCTGGAAAATGGTCACGATGCTATTTTTGGGACGCTATTCTGGTTTGCCATTGCCGGCGGGCCAGGGGCCTTGTTGTTCCGCTTGGCCAATACGCTTGATGCTATGTGGGGTTACCGCACTGAGCGCTTTAATTTATTTGGTCGTTTTGCGGCCCGTGCTGACGACACGCTAGGCTATTTTTCAGCTCGCTTAACCGCGATAACTTACGCAGTACTGGGGAATTTCCGCACATCCCTTCGATGCTGGCGAGAACAGGCCCCGCACTGGGCAAGCCCCAATGCCGGCCCGGTGATGGCCGCAGGGGCAGGCAGCCTAGGTATTCAGCTCGGCGGGCCAGCAATGTACTACGGGCATATCGAACAAAGGCCTCTGCTGGGCTGTGGAAAGCAACCCAACGCCGATGATCTGGCAAGAGCCATCCGGCTAACCCAGCACGGGATCATTCTGTGGCTTGCGCTATTTCTTGCCGTCGGTAGCTGACAAAATCAAATCCCGGCCCTGAAGTTCGGGTATTTTCAATCCAGTGCACTGGGTCAATTTCTGGAAACCAAGCATCTCCCTCTGGTTCCAAGTCCACCTCAGTAATTTCTAGGCGATGGGCCAGCGGCATGGCTTGTCGATAAATATCCGCACCACCCATCACAAAGGCCGTCACCGGCTCATTCGTTTGGTTTTCTCCCAGCAGACTCAGCGCTGCCGGAAGTGAAGTGACCAACTCAGCCCCTTGAAACAGAGGGTTTGTCGCCAAATGTTCTTGTCGCGTTAGGACAATATTTCGCCGCCCCGGCAAGGGTCGAAAAGCCGCCGGAAGTGATTCCCAGGTTTTACGCCCCATGATGACAGGACACCCTCGGGTTAATTCCCGGAAGTGCTTCAAGTCTTCCGGCAAATGCCAAGGCAACTGGTTGTTCACCCCAATCACCCGGTTTTTCGCCACTGCTGCAATTAAAACCAGTTCTACCAACGCCATCTCAGCGCCCCCCTCTCAAGGCATGCAACAAGCCTCGGGTGGACGCATCGAAACTATCTAGCACCTCCTGAGGTGGCTCGGCGCCATCCAAACAGGGCATCAGCCGGTTAGCCAACTGTTTGCCCAACTCAACACCCCATTGGTCAAATGCATTGATGCCCCACAAAATACCTTGGGCAAAAACCTTGTGCTCATAAAGGGCTAACAGTTGCCCCAGCGTAAAGGGAGATAAGTGATCTATCACCAAGGTAGTAGATGGCTGATTACCTGGAAATACCTTGTAAGGCAGCAGCACTGGCGGCGTACCCAAGGCCGCAGCCTCAGCTTCCGTTTGCCCAAAAGCCAAAGCCGCCGATTGGGCAAGACAATTGGCCAACAATGCAGATTGATGGCCCGCCAGCGGGTAATCAGCATCCCGCAAAGTAATGAATTCACAGGGCACCACGCGCCCACCCTGATGGATCAGTTGATAGAAAGAGTGCTGCCCATTGGTCCCCGCTGAGCCCCATAAAATCGGTGCGGTAGGCACCCCAACGGGTAAGCCATGCCGGTTGATTTGCTTGCCATTACTTTCCATTTCCAGCTGTTGCAAATAGGCGGGCAAAAACTCCAGTGACTGGCTGTATGGCAGCAAGGCATGCGTTTGTGCTTCCAGAAAATCCGTATTCCACAGACTTAGTAGAGCCAACGCTACCGGCAGGTTTTTGGCTAAGGGTGCCGAAGAGAAATGTTTATCCATGTCTCTTGCGCCAGCCAATAAGCGCTGAAAGTTCTGAAAACCGATCGCTAGGGCCAGAGGAAGCCCCACGGCAGACCACAAGGAAAAACGCCCACCGACCCAGTCCCAGAAGGCAAAAACATTTTGGGGTGGAATTCCAAAGTCATGCGTCGCCTCTAAATTGGTCGACACCGCCACAAAATGCTGCGACACACTCTCAGGGTTACCGCTTGCCGCGATCAGCCAATCTTTCGCTGTCCGGGCATTTTGCAGTGTTTCTTGCGTCGTAAAGGTTTTGCTGGTCACCACAAAAAGGGTGGTTCGCGGATTCAGATGCTGCAAGGTGAGCGCGAGATCCGCGCCATCCACATTCGACACATAGTGCACCTTGATGTCGGGCATATGGAACGCCGTCAGCGTCCGGGTGGCCATACGAGGCCCCAAATCCGAGCCACCGATCCCGATGTTCACTACATGGCGAATCGCCTCGCCAGAATAACCACGCCATTGCCCTTCATGGACAGCGGAACAGAAATCCTCCAGACGCTGCAAAACCGCATGAATATCTGGAACGACATTGCGATCATCCACCTTAAAAACATCGTCAGGTTTAGCCCGCAAGGCGGTATGAAGTACCGCACGATTTTCAGTATGGTTAATGTTTTGGCCTGCCTGAGCACGGCTCCACCAGCCTTTGACATCCCTTACTTCAGCGAGGTCCAACAATCCAGCCCAGACTTCGGGTGTTACCCGCTGTTTGGAAAAATCTAGGAGTAATTCACCATGACGCAGGGAGAAACGCTCAAAACGTAGCGCATCTTGGGCAAACAAATCTCGCAGGTGAGCTTTCGCCAACAAACCCTGTAAGCGCTGAAGCGACTTCCAAGCGGGCAAACCGGTCAACGATTCACACAAGGCATTAAGTACCGGCAGCGTCGTTGGACGAACCCCGCGCCACAGAAAAAAAGCCTCGGCAGCCTGTTCGACCAGCATTCCCAACCCATCGGCTAACAGACGAACGCCGGCTAACCTAGCCTGTTGCAAAAAGGGCGTCTCAGCCTTTCCGTACATCATGTCGTAAGCCAAGGTCTGCGGCCCGAATACCGTCGGAGGAATGGGCAATCGCTCACCACCAAGACTCGCGGAAGTTGCGTTAATCACCAAGTCAAATTTAATCGGTGGAATCTCGTCAAAACCAGAAGCCCCCAATACCGCCGCATTAGGTAGATCAGCAAAACCTTCAATCAACAACGTCGCTTTATCAGCTGTCCGATTGGCCAGATGTAGCATGGCTGGCTGTTCTGCCAACAAAGGGCCAATCACCCCGCGCGCAGCCCCCCCTGCTCCCAGCAGCAAAATTCGTTTCCCCGCCAAAGCAAAACCAAGATTGACCGTAATGTCCTGAACCAAACCCGCGCCATCGGTATTATCGCCAAGCCATGTTCCGTCAGCTTGGCGGATCAGGGTATTCACCGCTCCTGCCAATTTTGCCCGTTCGCTCAACTGTTCGCACACCGCAAAAGCGTTTTCCTTGAAGGGAACCGTCACGTTGGCACCCTTGGCATGAACACCGCCCTCAGCGGCGAAGCGGGCCAACTCCCCCGCAAAATCTTCCAGCGGAGCCAATCGAACGGTATAGGTCAAATCCTGCCCGGTTTGCTTGGCAAATTGGGCGTGAATGCCCGGCGAGCGTGAGTGCCCAATCGGGTTGCCAAAAACACAGTACAAATCAGACATAACGAGCCTTGAAAGGAGATGTGCGGGTTATTTCCATCGCGTTAATTTGCGCGTAATTCATTACTGCTGGTGAAACTCCACGTGCGCGTGACTTCTAGAATATCAATATCGCGGCGAATATCGGGGGGAAATGCCGCATAGGGTCCTGCCATCCGAACAATTTTGGTCGCCGCTTCATCCAACAGTGGAAAACCTGAAGAGCGGTTAATTTCTACACTGCGGATCGTTCCATCGTAATTGATTGCCACCGTCAAAATCAGGGTTCCCGATAGTTTTCCTCGCGCCGCATCCGGGTAATTTAATGTACCAACCCGTTCCACCTTGGCCCGCCAATCCTCCAGATACCGCGCAAAACGGTATTCCTCGGTGCGCGTCCCGATATTTTTCTTACGGGGGCGTTTATTGTATTCGTCCAAAGTGCGCCCAATTTCCCCCTCCAGTCTTGCCATTGCCCGCGCACTGTCAGCCAGGTCCATTCCAGTCGGTGTCAGCACGGGAGTTCGCTGTTCAAGTTCAGGGCTTTTCGGATGAGAGCTTCTGGGAGCGACCTGCGCTTTAGTCGCCAACTCCTGCTGCCGAGCCTCTAGCTGCTGAACACGCTGGCGAGCCTCTTCAATATCTTTGCCAGGTGCGCGTTGGGCCGAAGGAGGTAAGGGGGTCGTAGCACGACGACTGTCATCCACATTTCCCCCACCATCCAAATTGGCCTGCGCTTGGGCTTGAGGTTTACTCGGTTTTTTAGCCGAACGGCTATTAACCAAGATCACTTCAAGCGCTTTGTCCTTGATGACCTTGGGCAAAGACGGCAGACCAAAATTCACCGCCAGAAAAATAACGTGCACCACGATTGAAACCAGAATGGCTGGCGCCAAACGCGGCGTCAAAAAAGCCTGCAAGGGAGCAGACTGATAGAAACGCATCAGCCCATATTCCCCTGATTAGGCTCCGCTGGTGCTACCGCTGCTGGCGACAACTCCCCGCCTTCAAGCGCTTCTGCGGCTTCATTTATTTCACTTTCGCTACCGTTGTTCTCTTCATTCTCTTCGCACGCCTCTTCTAATTCATCGGTGATGACTTCCAATGGCCCAGCCAAGGTAGACAGATAACGACAATCAATCGACAAATTCAGGAGATTTTGCTCGCCAAGACTAACGCGGATTTTTTGACCCGGCTGCACATCAGAGGGCAATGACGGTAACGGCAACAGCAACGGTAAATGATCGAGCTTGATGTTTTGACCGCGACGCACCGTGGCTTCGCATTCCGTCACGCCTTCTTGGGCCAGCCAGCGGAGCGACCAGTAACGTTCCATGCGACGCTGGAAATCAGCGTAAGCGGCATAAGTCAGTTCAAAATCGCGCATCGCGGCAAACAGCTCGGCGGAACGCTGGGCATACACCGGCGTTTGTTCACGCAAACAGGCAATCAGTTGCCACTGATTGACCATGTCGACGAAACGCCGCAGCGGTGAGGTGCTCCACGCATATTGAGGCACACCTAAACCTTCGTGCGGCAATGGCGACGTAGTCATACGAACTTTGCCGCCGGTTTGGGCTCGGTACAGGCAAGCAATTTTCTTTTCAGCTAACAAACCACCCCAGGTGGAGTTAGCCACAATCATCAGTTCAGCCACCAACTTGTCCAACGGACTGCCGCGTTGACGTTCGCTGATGATGACCTTGCATTGGTCAGGGTCGGCTAGATCACCTTCGATGGCGAAGTTGTAATCGTTAATTCCTTGGGTGGCGGACGGTTTGCCACGACGCCCTTCGCAAGCATTAGCAAATTGCCACAGCAACAGCAGATCGTCCTTGAACGGGAAGTCACCAACCTCAGCAAAATTATTGGCGATGGATTCCGCGTTAAACAGCGGCTCAATGGTGTGGTGGCGCAAATTGTCCGCAATATGGACGCGTTCCAGCCGGGATTCGTGGCCCTGAATTTCCAGTTCGTCACTGACCGTCAGATACAGCGAAACGGCAGGACAATCTTTACCACCGTCGAGCGTGAAGCGCTGAACCACTTCGTCGGGCAACATGGTGATTTTGTTGCCGGGCATATAAACCGTGGATAACCGAGCGCGAGCAATCGCACCCAAAGCGGAAGAAGGTGCGATACCCAAAGCCGGGGCGGCGATGTGGATGCCGATACGCCAGCCAATACCGGGTAAGCGGGCCACTGAAAGTGCATCGTCAATCTCGGTGGTATTGGCATCGTCAATCGAAAATGCACGTACATCGGCTCGCGGCAACTCTTCAGCTTTAATCGGTGGTTCAAAAGCTGGAAACTCCAGACCTTTGGGGAATTGCTCTTGCAGGAATCGGCGGAAGTGTAGGTCGTACGCAGAACGCAACGCGCCCACATGGAATAACAACTGGTCTGAGGTAAACCCCAACGCATCACACGCCGCTTCAACGGCTTTGATTTCCTGCTTATTGCGATCAGGCTTACCGAGCAGGCTGTCCGCAAATAGCGCGATTTCTGCGGGTAGCGTTCCAGCTTTGAGCTGCTCAACCCATTGGTCGAGGATTAGGGCTTGCTGACGCTTCTTTTCAAGGCCGGCAAGAGCAGCTTGCAGGATATCAACCGGGGCTTTGCGATAACGCCCTTTGCCCTTGCGATGGAAGTAGACGGGTGCTGAATGTAAGGCAAGCAACACCGATGCCGCCTCAACGGCCGAGGGCTCGTGCCCGACGTAGTCTCGGGCGCAATCAAGAAAAGAAAATTCGCCATCGGCGACACACTCCCACAAAAAGTCCGGTTCGATATCGGCGGCTAAAGGCTCCGCCATTTCCAATAACTGGGTGGCTGAGGGCGAGGCAAAACGTAGCATTACGTTTGTTGCCTTGACCTTACTTCGCTTGCCCGATGGCATTTCGACCTGAACCGAGGTTTCTCCATCGGCAAAAAGGGTGCCGGACTTGAATCCGCCGTCTTCTTCAAACAATAGATACATGAATCGGTGCTTTTTCAATGCTAAATAGGGCCGGCGATTATAGCCCGCCGTAATTCATTCATAGTTGCTGCGTATCTAACCTTGCGCTTAGAATGCGACCTCTTCACCAGCTCCACCTAGCAAATCACCAAAGCGGGCGTCGTATAGTGGCATTACCTAAGCTTCCCAAGCTTATGAGGAGGGTTCGATTCCCTTCGCCCGCTCCACACAGAAGCACCCACACTGAGCATTTACCATGACTGGACATACACTCAATCGCGAGAATATATGCCGTCTATACCCCCCACTGGAATCACTGACTCCAGCTGAGTTCAAGGTGCTCTTGAACCCTGCGATCTGTATCGATATCCCGGCAGGCGGGACGATTTTTTCCGAAAGCCTTCCCTGCCAAGGTTTTCCTTTGGTGTTATCTGGCAACGTCAAGGTCTGCAAGCTAGCGCCCAACGGGCGTGAATTGTTGTTGTATCGGGTTACCCCATCAGGATCGTGCATCATTTCTTCCAGTTGCCTGCTGGCTAGCTCCAATTACAACGCACGCGGTATCGCTGAAACCGACGTCAAACTGCTGCTGATTCCACCCGCTTTGTTTTCAGAAATTCTGCTGAGTCATGCCCCATTTAGAAACTTCGTTTTTCATCTTTTTGCGGAACGTATCAGCGGCTTAATGCAATTAGTCGAAGAAGTCGCTTTTGCCAAACTCGATCAGCGCTTAGCCAAATTGCTGCTGGCCCGAAATGAAGAGACGATTCATGCGACCCATCAACAGCTTGCCGATGAATTAGGCAGCGTTCGCGAAATCATCAGTCGTTTGCTTAAAGGGTTTGCCGCGCAAGGATTCCTGACCCAAAGCCGGGAAAAGATTCAAATCACGAATCGAATTGCCTTAGAAAAACTACTGGCTATGTGACTAAAGTTACATACGCTTGCCGGACTTCCCTTTATCTTGGTAGCTGACGTTTAGTCACTACTCAATCACTGGAGAAATTGTCATGCAAAAGAATGTTGGCGGAATCGATAAAACCCTGCGCATCGCCGCTGGTGCCATTTTAGTGGGTGCAACAGTCGTTGGAATCCTTCCCGCTTGGGGCTTCATCGGCATCGTTCCATTAGCGACAGGCCTAATGGGTTGGTGCCCGCTCTACCCGTTATTGGGAATGAACACCTGCCCGATGAACAAAGACTAATTTCAACAGTAAGCGCACGCTTACTTTGCTTTACTTAGCCGCTTCGCTAGGAGCGGTTTGAGGAACTTGCCCGTGTGACTCTGCGGGCAGTTTGCTATTTCTTCTGGCGTACCACTCATCAAAATCCGCCCGCCGCCAGCGCCCCCCTCTGGCCCCAAATCAATCAACCAGTCGGCTGTTTTAATCACATCCAGATTATGTTCGATGACCACCACGGTGTTGCCATTGGTCGCCAATCGTTGCAAAACCGTGAGCAGCAGCTCAATGTCGGCGAAGTGCAGGCCGGTGGTTGGCTCATCGAGAATATAAAGTGTACGGCCTGTGTCGCGCTTAGACAGTTCCAGCGCCAATTTCACTCGTTGCGCTTCGCCGCCAGATAACGTGGTCGCGCTTTGTCCGAGGGTGATGTAACTCAAGCCCACATCGACCAGTGTTTGTAATTTACGCGCTACCACCGGCACGGCATCAAAAAACTCCCGAGCCAATTCAACGGTCATCCCCAAAACATCATGGATGTTTTTGCCTTTGTATTGGATTTCCAGCGTTTCTCGGTTGTAGCGTTTGCCATGGCAAACGTCGCACGGGACATAAACATCCGGCAAAAAGTGCATTTCGACTTTAATCATGCCGTCGCCTTGGCATGCTTCGCAACGGCCACCTTTGACATTGAACGAGAAACGGCCAGGCCCGTAACCCCGTACCCGCGATTCCGGTACACCGGCGAACAAATCGCGAATCGGAGTCAGCAAACCGGTATAGGTCGCAGGATTTGAGCGGGGTGTACGGCCAATCGGCGCTTGGTCGACGTTAATCACCTTGTCAAAATGATCTAGCCCTTCGATGCCTTCGTGCGGAGCAGGTTCAGCGCTGGAGCCGTACAAATGGCGAGCGGCAGCGGCATACAAAGTGTCGTTAATCAGCGTTGATTTTCCGGAACCGGATACGCCTGTGATGCAGGTCATCAGCCCAACGGGCAGTTCCAAGTCCACCTTTTTCAGGTTGTTACCGCTGGCGCCCAGAATCTTTAAAGTCTTTTCAGGATTCACCGGCCGACGCTTGGCCGGCATGGCAATTTCGCGCAAACCAGAAAGATAAGCGCCGGTTAATGAGGCCGAGTTAGCAGCCACCGCTTCGGGCGTACCTTGGGCGACAATCTCGCCACCGTGAATGCCCGCGCCGGGGCCAATATCCAGCACGTAGTCCGCAGTACGAATGGCGTCTTCGTCGTGTTCGACCACAATCACCGTATTACCAATGTCACGCAGTTGCCGCAGGGTAGCCAGCAGACGATCGTTATCCCGCTGATGCAGGCCGATGGAAGGCTCATCCAGCACATACATCACACCGGTCAAACCCGAACCAATTTGGGAGGCCAAGCGGATACGCTGCGCCTCACCACCGGAAAGCGTATCTGCAGAGCGATCCAACGACAGGTAGTCCAGCCCAACGTTGATCAAAAACTGCAAACGGCTGGTGATTTCCTTGAGGATGCGTTCCGCGACCTGCGCCCGATGGCCGTCCAGTTGCAGGCAGTTGAAATAATCCCGCGCTTCACGCAATGGCAAACGACTGATGGCATGCAAGGTCAGCGAACCAACCCGCACATGACGGGCTTCGGTTTTCAGGCGCGCGCCGTCACAGGTCGGGCAGGTGGAATTGCTGATGTAACGTGACAGCTCTTCGCGCACCGAAGAGGAATCACTTTCTTTGTAGCGCCGCTCCAGATTCGGCAACACGCCTTCAAAGGTGTGTTCGCGCATGACCAACTTACCGCGCTCGTTCAGGTACTGAAAGCTGATGACATCGCGCCCGGAGCCAAACAGAATGGCCTGTTGCGCTTCTGCGGGAAGGTCACAGTAGGGCGTATCCACCTCAAAACTGTAATGCAGAGCCAGCGACTGCAGAATTTGAAAATAGAAAGAACTCTTTTTATCCCACCCTTTGATCGCGCCGGAAGCCAAAGACAAATGCGGCTGACTGACCACCCGCTTGGGGTCAAAAAACTGGATCACGCCCAAGCCGTCACATTTCGGGCACGCGCCAGCGGGATTATTAAAAGAAAAGAGGCGCGGTTCCAATTCCTGCAAGGAATAGCTACACACCGGGCAGGCAAATTTGGCGGAAAACAGATGCTCTTCAGCAGTATCCATTTCCAGTGCAATTGCCCGGCCATCGGCATGGCGCAGGGCTGTTTCAAAGGATTCGGCCAAGCGCTGACGCATGTCATCACGGACTTTGAGTCGATCGACCACCACATCCACCGTGTGTTTATGCGACTTCGTCAGCTTAGGGACCGCGTCGATTTCGTAAATTTCGCCATCCACCCGCACCCGAGCAAACCCTTGGGCTCGCAGCTCGGTAAATAAATCGATCTGTTCGCCTTTGCGACCACTCACCACCGGGGCCAGAATCATCAACTTGGTTTCGGCAGGCAAGGCCAGAACGTGATCGACCATCTGCGAAACCGTTTGTGCCGCCAGGGGCTGGCCGTGTTCCGGGCAATGGGGCGTACCCGCGCGGGCAAACAACAGGCGCAGGTAATCGTGAATTTCCGTCACTGTCCCCACCGTCGAGCGCGGGTTATGGCTGGTCGCTTTTTGCTCAATCGAAATGGCAGGGGACAAACCTTCAATCAAATCGACATCCGGCTTTTCCATCAACTGCAAAAACTGACGAGCGTAAGCGGAAAGACTTTCCACATAGCGCCGCTGCCCTTCCGCATACAAGGTATCAAACGCAAGTGAGGACTTACCTGAGCCAGACAAGCCGGTAATCACGATGAGCTGATTACGGGGTAAATCGAGGCTGATATTTTTCAGATTGTGGGTGCGAGCACCCCGAATGCGGATGGTTTCCATAGGGGAAGGTAGCGGGCAAGGCCAATTTGGGGAAGGCGTCGAATATACGCAAAAGCACCCGAATCTGTAAGCGTGTAAGCACGCGTAAGCCCTGCTCACATTTGGAAAGGATTCTCTACGCCAGCAAAGAGGGGTGTCCTGTAAGATACGCAGTCTGAATGTTTTGGAGATTACGCCATGAAACTCTCACGCAACCTGACACTTGCAAGCCTGAGTCTAGCTGCCTTAGTGGCGACAACCCCCGCCCAAGCAGCCTCTTTTACTGTCACCAGCAATACCATTAGCCCCAATCAAAATCTGAGTATCGATCAGGTTTATAACGGGTTCGGTTGTTATGGTCGCAATATTTCTCCTGAAATCAGCTGGCAAAACGCCCCCGCTGGCACCAAGAGTTTTGCTATTACTGCCTATGATCCCGATGCGCCGACCGGTTCGGGCTGGTGGCACTGGGTGGTCTATAACATTCCGGGCAACACTCGCACCGTCCCCGAAAATGCCGGTATTGCTGATAGCACAAGCTTGCCAACCGGGTCCGTTCAGGGGCGCACCGATTTTGGAACAAGCGCGTATGGCGGAGCCTGCCCACCTCCGGGCGACAAACCCCACCGCTATGTATTCACCGTCCATGCGTTGAAGGTTGAAAGACTTGAATTGCCGGCGGATGCAACGGCTGCTTTGATTGGTTATATGATTAATGCCAACCGTTTGGGCAAAGCTAGCTTGACCGCTCGCTTCAGCCGTCCCACGCAGTAGTCCCGTATTTCACCTATAAAAAATGCCCGCCTTAAGATAACAACCTTGGCGGGCATTTTTGTTTGCCGCGATTTCCGCAGCAAATAGCGCTTGAATTATTTCTTCAGGGCGCGCTCTTCTTCTTCCATCTTTTGCTTGAACAGCTTCGCAAAATAAACTGACATCACGAGAACGCCAGCAATAACAATCACGCTCATTACACCGTAATCCGTTGAAAATAGGTCTACCCAAGCTTGCATTTTTCTCTCCGTTTAGACTAATAACTGGTTTAGTTTCTGCTAATACACGCTCTTACAAGTTGATACAGGTCAAAACTGTGGCAGATTGTCGCAGCTTCGTTAACGCTTTGCCCGTGGGTGAGCCTTGTCATAAACCTGCGCCAAATGTTGGAAATCGAGATGGGTGTAAATCTGGGTTGACGCAATACTGGCGTGCCCCAGCATTTCCTGAACAGCCCGTAAATCTCCTGACGATTGCAGTACATGCGATGCGAACGAGTGGCGCAACATATGCGGGTGCACATGGGTTTCAGAACCATGGCGGATAGCCCACTGCCGCAAACTTTCCTGAATCATCCGGGTTGATAAGCGATTTCCCCGACGACTCACAAACAGTGCGATTTCTTCATCCGCAGCAAACTCATAGCGAACCTCTGACCACAGGACCAAGGCTTCCTGAGCTTTACGCCCCACCGGAACAATGCGCATTTTCCCCCGCTTTCCCGTGACCCGAACTTCGGATTCCTCCAAGATGCTCTTGAGCGCATCCACATCAAGGCTCGCTAACTCGCTCAAACGAAGACCTGAAGAATACAACAACTCAAAAATAGCCTGATCCCGACAGGTCAAACGGCTATCTGCAGACTCTTCATTCGTGGGCGAATCAAGGAGTTGCATGGTTTGGTCAACGGACAAAGTATTCGGTAAATGCTTAGGCGACCTTGGCGGGCGTAAGTCGGCGCACGGATTGGACTGGATTTTTCCTTGCCGGCCCAACCAGCCGTAATAACCCCGCCAGGCTGACAGTGTTCGCGCCAGCGACCGACCGGATAAGCCGCGCCCATGCAACTGAGCGACAAATCGACGGATATGGAAGGTTAGCAGCTGTTCAACTGACTGCCCAAGGTGGGCATGCGTACCCCGGTCCTGAGCGCCTTCGGCAGCAAGTTGATTGAGTGCAGCAAGATCTCGGTGATAGCTACTCACCGTCCGGGGCGATAAACGGCGTTGATCCGCCAACTCAGCCAGATAAGCTAGCTGCGACGGCAGCAAGGGGGCCGGCTGAGTTTTATCAAGACTCACGGTAGTCGGGTCACTCGCGCCAGTGCAGAGGAAACCGCCTCGCCCAGACGCTCTAAATAAAGCGTGCCCATATCAGCATAAAAGCGCTGTAGGTCTTCGCTACCCAAGGCAATCATCCCCATCGTTCCGCCCCCGTTGCGTAAAGCAATCAAGGCTTGCGAACGAATATGAGAGGCGTGCTCACCAAACCATGTCGCTGTACCGAACCCTGAGGTTGAACCGCAATAAGGACGGGTTAATGTTTCTGCAAAAACCTGTAGCTCTTCACCTACTGCTGCGAACTCTGGCAACTCGTCAATACTGGTTGGTGCCGCCCACAGACGCAACGCCACATGCGGAATCGCAAAATCATCGCGCAGATGGAAATTCAGCAAATGAATCACCGTCTGGAAGGTTTCAGCCGCGATTAGCCCCACAAACAAGCGGTGCAACTTTTCGCTAATCAAATCATTTTCTTCGCCAAATTGAATCAACTCAGCCAACTTATGTTCCAGCTTACGATTTTTGGTCCGCAGCGCTTGCATCTGGCGCTCGGTCAAGGAAATCGTCCGCCCATCATCCAACTGAGGAATGGCAAGATCTGCAAGAACATCGCCGTGTTCGGCAAAAAATGCTGGGTTTTCCTGTAGGAACTGCACAATCTCTTCAGGATTCAAATCGCTGCTCATAGCTCAATTTCTCCAGTAAATACGGTCACCGCCGGGCCGGTCATCAAGACAGAATGACCTTGCCCAGCCCAGGCAATCGTTAAATCTCCTCCCCGCGTGGTTACCCTCACCGGGGAATCCAATAACCCACGGCGGATGCCAGCAACCACCGCTGCACAAGCCCCCGTCCCACAAGCCAGCGTTTCTCCTGACCCGCGTTCGTAGACACGCAAGCGAATAGCATGCCGGCCCACAATTTCCATAAAACCGGCATTTACCCGTTGAGGGAAACGGGGGTGAGACTCAATCTGAGGTCCTTGGCCCGCCACCTTGGCATCTTCGGTCGACACAACTACCTGAACAGCGTGGGGATTACCCATTGAAACAACGGAAATCGCCAGTTCGGCACCGTCTGCTAACACCAGTGGCTGAATAATCTCTTCGGAATCACTCACAAATGGAATATCGGCGGGAGCAAAACGAGGTTGCCCCATATCGACTGTCACCAGTCCGTTACTCTCCAGACGCGGAAAAATAATACCTCGCTGGATTTCAACCTTAATTTCTGTTTTATCGCTTAGTCCCTGATCGTGGACAAAACGGACAAAACAACGAGCGCCATTGCCGCACTGCTCAACCTCACCGCCATCAGCATTAAAAATTCGGTAGCGAAAATCGACATCCGGCAGCGTTGGACGCTCAACCAGCAAAATTTGGTCACATCCGATACCAAAGTTCCGGTCAGCCAAGAAACAATATTGCTCCGCTGACAAATTAAGCGTCTGGTTGATACCATCCAGTACAACAAAATCGTTACCCAAGCCGTGCATTTTGGCGAATTTGATTTTCACAGCAACCTCTCGCGATAGAGACAAAGTACGTATTTTACAGAGTGGCATAATATGCACCTCTCCCTGAGGAGTTTCTTTATGCCCAACCAAGCACTTTCTATTTCTTTCCTCCCTGAACTCACCGCACTACGCCGGGATTTTCACGCGCATCCAGAGCTAGCTTATCAGGAGCATCGAACTGCAGATATTGTGGCCGCTGAACTGGAAAAATACGGCGTCCCCCTTCATCGAGGTTTAGGGGGTACCGGGGTCGTTGGTATTCTGAAAATGGGCAACTCGTCAAAAATGATCGGCTTGCGAGCCGACATGGATGCGCTGCCTCTGGCTGAGTTAAATGAATTTCCTCACCATTCCCGCCATCCCGGAAAAATGCACGCCTGTGGTCACGATGGCCATACCGCCATTTTGCTGGGGGCTGCTCGTTACTTGGCCGCCCACCCCGACTTTGATGGCACCGTCGTTTTTATTTTCCAACCTGCCGAAGAGGCGGAAGGTGGTGCTGCGAAAATGATCGAAGATGGACTATTTGAACGATTCCCAGTCGATGCGGTTTACGGCTTACACAACTGGCCCGGCATTCCCGTTGGACAAATGGCCGTCATGCCGGGGCCGGTGATGGCAGGAACCTGTGGTTTTGAAATTATTGTACGAGGCCATGGGTGCCACGCTGCGATGCCACATCAAGGGGTCGATTCAATCGTCGCCGCGTCGCAATTGGTACAAGCACTACAAACCGTCGTCAGCCGCAAACTCCACCCTTGTGATGCCGCCGTAGTTAGCGTAACGCAATTCCACGCCGGCGGCGAAGCTTGGAACATCATTCCTGAAGAAGTCGTTTTACGTGGAACCATTCGCAGCTTTAAACCAGAAGTTCAATCCGTTGTTGAACAAACTATTGAACGGCTCTGCAGTGGCATTGCCGCCGCCAACGACGCTCAAATCAGCGTTCGTTTTGACCACCGTTATCCAGCCACTGTCAATTCGGCAGCCGAAACCGAGTTCTGCCGTAACGCAGGCCAAGCCGTGCTGGGCGCTGAAAATATCCTAGCCGATGTTCTACCGTCCATGGGTGCCGAAGATTTCTCCTACATGCTGCTGGAAAAACCCGGCTGTTACGTCTGGCTTGGCAATGGCCCCGGTACTGGGGGCTGTACCTTGCATAACCCCCATTACGACTTCAACGATGAAATTCTGAGTCTGGGGATTTCCTACTGGGTAAAGCTGGTTCAGCAGCAGTTACCCAAGGCATAGCACACCGGAATTGGAAGCACCTTTGCCGATGGCGTTAAATTCTGCTGCAGTGATCCATGCACCATCCAAGAAAATTTCGATTTTGCTACGCATCGTGGCTCCTTGTCCTTCGGACAAAACGGACCTCAAGCCCAAACACATCAGCGATTTTATTTAGCGTGCTGACCCTTGGGTTTGCCGTACCCGATTCGATGGTTTTGAGCGTTGTAAGATCAACGCCACGATGAGCTGCAAACTCCGCCTGGGTCAGCTTGCTGATACGCCGCATCGTCTTTACTGCTTCGCCAAGAGAAAGCCTGTTTTCAGCAATATCCCGATCGAAGTTATCTCTTAAGGCCCTTTCTTTTTCAGGGTCTATTTTCTTCCTGCGTTTGTCCATATGCCCACCACCAAAATTACATATAGACGTTATTTTGCACTAAATACTAGCATTCTGCCATTTACTTAGTGTGGTATATACACCGAAATACCACGAAGAAAGTGCTCGTCATTGGGGAAGCAGCGACACTCCCCGTTGTAGCTCCCACTCTCACCCCGGAAAGCTACAATGCGCTGATGGGCGTGCTGCGCCACTTCTGGGCTGTAGCTCCCACTCTCACCCCGGAAAGCTACAATGTCTATGCCTAGAACTGCAGCAGAAACGGCGCTGTAGCTCCCACTCTCACCCCGGAAAGCTACAATGTGAGTCATCACCTTCACGCAGGTTGTAGAGCTGTAGCTCCCACTCTCACCCCGGAAAGCTACAATACGCCATTGCGGATGAGGTAGATGAGTACGGCTGTAGCTCCCACTCTCACCCCGGAAAGCTACAATCCCCACTGCCGGCGAGCCGTTGATTGAGCCGCTGTAGCTCCCACTCTCACCCCGGAAAGCTACAATTTTGTAATGAGTCGCCATGATGTTTATGAAGCTGTAGCTCCCACTCTCACCCCGGAAAGCTACAATAACGCCAGAAACGGATGCTAAAGATGTGCTGCTGTAGCTCCCACTCTCACCCCGGAAAGCTACAATTTGACACTATTGAAGGATAGGTGCTATAAGGCTGTAGCTCCCACTCTCACCCCGGAAAGCTACAATAAAGCTCAATTAGCATCCGCCGCGCGAACCGCTGTAGCTCCCACTCTCACCCCGGAAAGCTACAATCTGACCGACGCGCTGCTGCGCGGCTTTGAGGCTGTAGCTCCCACTCTCACCCCGGAAAGCTACAATGACCAGTCCGGTCACAACATCAAGAAGATCGCTGTAGCTCCCACTCTCACCCCGGAAAGCTACAATGCATCAAGACTATCAACCACTAGGAAACCAGCTGTAGCTCCCACTCTCACCCCGGAAAGCTACAATTCTTGAAGTTGGATATCCAGATAATTTTAGGCTGTAGCTCCCACTCTCACCCCGGAAAGCTACAATTGCGTCCGTTCGATCTGGAAGCCGCGAAGAGCTGTAGCTCCCACTCTCACCCCGGAAAGCTACAATGCGCTGAACTGAGATTCCCGCCCCGCTTTGGCTGGGCGGGAATTTTTTTGCTTTTTTCTCGCTTTAGAAAAGCAACATTTGGGCAGCCGTCACCGTTTTTTCCTGAAAACGGGGGGCTCCAACCAGTAAACGAATACCGGCATATTGTTTTTCTGTGACCGTCATACAGCGCACGGAGCCTGCTGGCGGGAGGTTATCCGCAAGGCGTTTCAGGTGTTTTTCCTGTGCATCGGCACCATTGAGCAAACGACCATACACAGAGAATTGCAGCATGTCGTAGCCATCATTCAACAGGAAGCGGCGAAACTGGACGTAGGCCCGCTTCTCAGTTTTGGTCACCATCGGTAAATCAAAGAAAAGAAGCAGTCGCATAAAACGTCGCGTCTCAGTGCCCATTACTCAGCATTCCAGCCTGTGCGACTGCAAACCAATCAGCAGAGGCAATTCAAGTGAGCTGTCCCCCACCTCGAATAAACGAACTAGGCTCTCTACGGAGTACTCAATCGCCGACAGCACCGACATTCGCCCCTGCGGCATTCCCACATCGACATTGAGCAAGGCCACCAACTCCGCTTTGTCAGTCGGCGTTAAATCACCCTCAACCATAGGAATATGTTTAAAGACGTGCAAATCAACCAAGGCCCGAAATGGCTCTATCAAATCGTCAGCCAAGTTGAAGGCGTTTTGCTCACTGGCATGGAACAAGCCCAACGTTGGGTGAAGCCCATGTGCAACCAAACCTCTCGCGATGGCTCCTCGTAACACGGCATAACCGTAATCTAGTGCCGCGTTCGCCCAGCGGGCATCTGCCCGGTAAAACCCTTGCCCGAACAGTTGCACAAAATAAAACGCTGCGGCTTGGCCTTCCAGATTTTCAACATCGCCTGAACGAACCCGCCGGGAATAGGACTCCATACGACTAACGCCTTTTTGGCCTGATAGCCGTAAACAAGCGGATTGATTTTCGATCTTGCAACGAACAATGTTGGCCCAAGCCTGCTTGGCAAGCGGGCGAGCAATATCCAGTTGCTTTCGCATCATACGGGTCGTTCGGGTATGCGATAAAAACGGAAGAAAAATGCCGCACGGCTGATGGTTGTCACCCGTTGCATAAAGCCCAATTCCGTATTCAGCACAGGCAGACAACACCGGATGGGTTAAGTTAATTTCCCGATGGTTGAGCACGATGATCGCAATATCTTCAAAAGGCACATACGCGGTTTCGCCCTGATCTATCGCTAGAGAGAAATGCTCCCGCCGCAAACGCGCCGGGCGGGAGATCATCACACTACGCCAGCCCACGTCGTTTCTCCGGTGGTGCGGGGTAGATGTTGCCAAGGACGTCGACGTGGAATTTTGCGACGGACAGAGCTGTTTTTACTCCAATGCTTTCGATCATCCCATTTTTTCCAACTAGAATATTACGATCATGCGTCCAAAGATTGATCGCCGCAGTTGAGCGATTACACCCGGAGTAATAACCAAGTGATGTATTTCCTTTTAGTTTCACCTGCACCAAATCATTTGGATGAAGCGAGAACCGGAAATCAAAACTCTCATCAATCAGCGTCCATTCGTCCTCATCCTTAAATGCCACAATCGCCCGATTCGGCAACTCCTTGGCGACGCTGTGATGCACATACACTGGCACCAGATGGAACTTACCGGCTTTCGCAAACACATCCACTCGCAACATGCTGTCGTTTTTGGCGATGCCGCCCCGGATCGGAATACCCGAAAGTTTGTCGATCACCATCGTTACGGTTCGCACTATCGGCCCGGTGGGATTACCCTCACGGTCAGGTTTGCGTAGTGGATTGCTGGAGGAAAATGCTTTGTCGCCCTTGCCGCCATACGCTTCGAGCCGTTCCCGAATCGCGCTGTAAAGTTTTTCGTTGCGATGCGGATCAATCAGTTTGTCGAGGTCTTTTGGCGTCAGGCTAGAAAGTGCAACCTTCTGTGTGACACGTTGAGGCTGCTCGGTCGTCGGTGCTGACGCATAAATCGTGTCTTTATGGGCAGCCCCGCTGTTGCGTCGCTGTGGAGCGCGCGACACAAACAGAGGTTTCAGTTCCGCAAGCGCTTCCGGCGAGTAAGTACCTAGCCTTGCCATTTCTTCGTTCAGCAAAGCCCGGCTATCGATTTTCAGGCGGGCCTCTAGCTCATGGTGGAAGTGCGGCCAAGGATTAGGAAAATGGCGATTGACGAGATCAAACATCGCCGGGTTCACGATTTCGCCAGTTTCCCTATCTACGAAACCTTCCTTCACCTGCTCAAGCTCTTTTTTTCGTGCGTAGTCTGAAAGACGTTTAACCATGCCGTGGCTACAAGCCGCGACCACTGTGGCATCCAGCGCATGGTGCCGGTCACTTTCGGCACGAATTTTATTGATCCCCCAGCGGGCACGCAGGAATGCGGTCATCTGACCGCTCAGAACAACACAGCGTTTCGCCTCGCTATCGCTGGCGAGTTGCAGGCAACGCTCGACGTAGTTCTTAAAAAACTTGCAGATATAGCGGGTGTCATTGAGGTTGCGCTCGCGAAATTCGGCAGACTCTTTTTTGCCGAATTCCTTGCGTAATAGGCGGCTGCGCTTGGCGAGACGATAAGCTTTGTTGGTTTCCACGAAGGTTGCGAACTTTAGCCAACGAGCGCTGTTGCCTTCACCATCAAGGTATTCGTAGGGGGTGCGATTGCCTTTGTCGCGGTTTTCTTTGGAAAGCACCAACACCTTGTTATTTTTGCTGTCATCGAAACTGCGCGAATACGGCAGGGCGTGATCGACTTCGACATAACCGGGTTCAAGGAGCCTATTTAGATCGATCGGCTCAATTGAATAAGCACACTTACCCTGCTGCTCGCGGTACAAACGCCACTTTTCAAAGTCACCGCCTCTTGGGTTTCCAATGATGCCGAATTGTGAGGCGAACTCGGCTTTGTCCTTCTCGTTGCGCTCGCGGTATTCGTCCTGCTCTTTTTTGACTTTGCTGCGCTCATCAAAGGGCCGTGACAAATCGCGGGCCATTTCAATGTGCACGGCTTGCGGTGATCCATGCTGACGAATAATCGCATTGACTACCTTACGTGCCTGATTGAGTGCGCGTAGCACGACCGGGTTACGCGGAATATCCGCATCTTCTCGGAAGCGCATACGGCCATCTCGGTCACGACCTTCGTAGAAAGGCGGCAAATATTTGTGTTCACCTTCACCGACCTTGTGCAGTTGGCTGTGGTGATAACCCGCTTGAACACAAGCCTCGTCGTAGCGCAGGCCGTTTTCCATGTGCGGCACAATCTGGCGCAGTGCTTTTAATGACAACGCGTGAAATTTATCGAAACGGATATTGAGCAGTGCGTCAATCATCTTGTCGGTGTTCTGCAACGGCAATTTGCCCAATTCGGTGACAACTTCGTCATCGTCCTTGAACACACTCAGCACCCAAGCGATTTGATCAAGC
Organism: Pseudomonadota bacterium; assembly: GCA_041179245.1. Lineage (GTDB taxonomy): Bacteria > Pseudomonadota > Gammaproteobacteria > Burkholderiales > Rhodocyclaceae > JBEGTT01. The sequence goes on along the minus strand of JBEGTT010000073.1, from coordinate 828 downwards.
AACGCTGGCCGCCCATCCATCGCCGCGCTAGCCATCCCTTGCCATTCAGTTTCCAATCCCTCTTTTTTCAGAAGGCTTCGCAACTCCTGCCATGCGGGAAGCTTGATGAGTTTCTCGGATTTTGGGTCTTTGCCCTTGTCCGCACGCAAGCCAGTGAAATCGAAAGTTTCAGGGAGCAAACCTTTCTTGACCAGCGCAGCATGCAATTGTTTGTACGTTAAATCCCCTGCCTGTTCATACGGCAGCGGCAAAGCAACGAGGCGTTCCTGCTCATTTAACGAACGCGTCGTGCCATCGACAACAATACGCAAGTTATTGAGGCGGGTCAGCCAAACGTGGCGCTCAGCGGTGAAGCTAGCTTTGGGGGCACGGTATTCCGCCTTTTCAAAGGTGCATTTGCCAAGCATCTTGAGCAAGTCATTACCCGCCAAAGCTGGTTTTTGCGCCCAGAACAATCCTGTTTTGCGGTCAAGAATGGCTGTTTCCAACTCGGCACTAGCGTGAGGATTGCCAAATTCACGTTGTTTCTGGAAAAGTAGCGCAAGCTCTTCGGCTAACAGAACACGGGAAAGCGCCTTGCCGTAATCGCCCTGTTTATTACGTTGCGCGGCGGGGAATTCCGCCAGCACCATCTCGGCGACACTGCGGTAGCCTTTTTCCTTCATCAGCTTTGCCGTCCCAGCAAGACCCTGTTTGACCTTGCCGCTTTCGCCCCTGCTATCACCTTCCGCCTGTTTTTCTTCTGCTTTGCTGACCCAGTGAAAGCCACGGTGTGTGCAAAGGTAATAAATCACCCGCGCCCACGCTTCGGCATCAAGTAAACGATCT
>JBEGTT010000072.1:0-6492 GCA_041179245.1 Pseudomonadota bacterium | reverse complement strand
GTAGGCTTTGCGGGACATCAGGTTTTGGTATGGATACCCTCCCTCGCGCCAGTCAGTCGATAGTTCAACATCTGGATTTCGACGGGTTGTGGTTTTACTGCGTTCCCATAGGGCTTGGCGCATGGCCTCCGCGTCGTCAGGCGAGAGTCCATCGATGATCGATTCAATAGATTTAACCGCTGCGACGGGGTCATTTTTAACAATGTCGCTTGCGGCCTCAGCCTTAGACATTTGGGCAGCAGAAATAGCCTCTGACACTTCAAAGGCTTCAACCTGCTCCGCCGTTTGCACGGGATGCTCAGAATGTAATTCTGGGAGCTTAGGTTTCTCTGTTTGAATTTTTTTGCGGGAGCTACCGATTGTTTCAGCCATGTTAAGTCTCCATTTCAATCCAAGACGCATCATACGACTAAACAAATGAAAGAGGAGCAAAAAGGGTTTATACCCTAATGGCTCCTCTTGATACTTCAGGTGTTTCTACATTTAGGCGTGCCGACTGTTGGTCCGTCCAGAGGAGGCTTGCTCCATCCATTTTTTGATTCGGACGGCATCGCCCACACGCGTCATTTTCCCAACGGAATCAAGCAATACTATTATGACAGGACGTTCAGCGACCTTAGCCTGCATTACCAAGCACCGTCCTGCTTCGGAGATATAACCCGTTTTGGATACCCCAATATCCCAGTTGGTGTTGCGTGTTAGCGCGTTGGTGTTGTGGAAATCAAGCTGGCGCGAACCAATCTGGATCTTGGCTTCTGTGGTGGTTGAAAGTTCTCGAATTTTTGCGTAGTTGGCAGCGGCCATGACCATTCTGGCCAAGTCTTGGGCTGTCGACACGTTCCGACTAGAAAGGCCAGTAGGCTCAATAAAGCGGCTGTCAGACATTCCTAACGCGATAGTTTTTTCGTTCATCGCAGACACAAAAGCACTCAGTCCGCCGGGATAGTGCCTTGAGAGCGCATGTGCAGCGCGGTTGTCGGATGACATCAGTGCAAGCAACATGGCAGTTTCACGTGTCATGGCAGCGCCCACCGGCAGGCGTGAATGGGAGCCTTTCAGCGTGTCAACATCCTCCTCACCGATAGTGATGATTTCATCCATGGGTAGATGGGCATCCAGAACGATCATCGCTGTCATTAATTTGGAGATTGAAGCGATAGGCATGATGGCATGCGGATTTTTTTGGAATACCGGATTACCGGTGACCGTGTCAAAAACCAGTGCTGATGACGAGCCAAGCGAGAGAGGGCCTTCCATTGCCTCGCGTACGGGCGCTGAGCGGAGCGGAGCGGCACTGGCTAGAACCTTGCGTGCTCCTTGTCCTGCTTTAACGAGTGACGACTTTGGAGCTGGTGATTTAGCAATCGTCTTGTTTGTATTTTTTGCCGCATTTTTGCTCACAGGGGCAGCATTTTTGGCGGTGTGAGACTTAGTTGCTTTTTCTGTTGTGTGTTGCACCCCAAAAGCGGGGGAAATGCAGGCAGAAAAAAGGCTGGTGCAAGCCAGTGCTAGTGTGGCGATAGATAATTTTTTTCGTCTGGAGATCATGCCAAAGTGCTTTGCAACGAGTTTAGTTAGCTTTAATTGTATTTTTATTGTCAATAAAGTCAATAAAAATATGGGGATAGCTGTATTTGTTACGCTGAATTATGAGGTTTTTGATAGCGGCTAACCCATTCAAAAACCTCATTTTCGGCGATTAACTCAGCGTTTTGTGTTGGTCTGCATCAACAACGGTGAGCGCGATCATATTAAGGATGCGGCGTACTGTGGCTGTCGGGGTTAGAACGGCAACCGGACGATCCGCGCCTAAGAGAATTGGGCCGACTGTCAAATTGTCACCAGCCGCTGTTTTGAGCAGGTTGAACGAGATGTTGGCCGCATCTAAGGTTGGCATAACCAGTAGATTGGCTTGTCCCTTTAGCCGTGAATTGGGGAAAGCACCTGTACGAATATTTTCGTCTAGTGCCGCATCCCCATGCATTTCACCTTCAACTTCTAGTTCAGGCGCAAGCTTCCTTAGTAGCGCAAGGGTTGCGCGCATCTTGATCGACGTTGGTGTGTCGTGTGTTCCAAAGGTGGAGTGGGAGAGCAAGGCTACCTTGGGGGTGATCCCAAAGCGCCGAATTTCTTCGGCGGCTAGGAGCGTGGTGCTAGCGAGTTGTTCGGCACTTGGGTCGTAATTTACGTAAGTGTCAGTGATGAAAACGGTGCGGCCTGGCAGCATTAGCAGATTCATGGTGGCGTATTTGTTGACGCCTGGGGCGGTGCCAATCACGCTGTTGACGTAATCGCGATGGGCTTCATGGCGCCCAAAAGTACCGCAAATCATGCCGTCAGCGTAACCTAGGCGAACCATTAGCGCCGCATATAGCGTGGCGCGCCGGCGTACTTCGCGCTTGGCGTAGTCGGGGGAAACACCTTTGCGTTCCATGATTTGGTGATACGCCTTCCAGAACTCTTCAAAGTGCGAATCGAAGAATTCACAGCTGTCGCCGTGAATGACCTCGAAATCAATGTCCGGTCGAATTCTGAGGCCAGCGGCATCAATCTTGCGTTGCATTTCTTCACGGCGACCAATGAGGATCGGTTTTGCAATTTCCTCATCAATTGCTAGTTGAACGGCACGCAGAACCCGCTCGTCCTCGCCCTCGGCAAATACCACCCGCTTTGGATGGGCCTTCGCACTGGCGAATACCGGCTTCATCATCAAGCCTGAGTGATAAACAAATTCATTCAAGCTCTGCAAGTAGGCATCCCAGTCTTTAATTGGGCGAGTGGCGACTCCTGACTCCATGCCAGCACGGGCAACTGCCGGCGCAATTTTTACAATCAGGCGTGGATCAAATGGTTTTGGAATCAGGTATTCCGGGCCGAATCCGGTGACTTTTTCACCGTACGCTGCTGCAACGATTTCGGACTGTTCTGCGCGAGCTAACTCCGCAATTGCTTTCACGGCGGCTAGCTTCATTTCTTCGGTAATCGTAGTTGCACCGACATCCAGCGCACCTCGGAAAATGAAGGGGAAACACAGCACATTGTTGACTTGATTAGGGTAGTCAGAGCGGCCGGTGGCGATGATGGCATCGCTACGTACTGCCTTAACCAGTTCAGGTAGTATTTCTGGTGTTGGATTGGCTAGTGCCATGACCAGCGGATTTTTGGCCATTTTGACGACCATCTCTTGCTTTAGAACACCGCCGGCCGATAAGCCTAGAAAAACGTCAGCATCTGCGATGACTTCACCGAGCGTTCGAGCGTCGGTTTTTTTGGCATAGCGCGCCTTGATTTCATCCATTTCCTCGACGCGGCCTTCGTAAACCACACCTTTAATGTCGGTTACCCAGATATTTTCAATAGGTACACCGAGCATCACGAGCAGGTCTAAGCAGGCGAGTGCGGCGGCGCCTGCGCCTGATGTCACCAATTTGATCTTTTTAAGGTCTTTGCCTAAGTAGGTCAGTCCATTCAGAATTGCCGCGCCCACCACGATGGCGGTGCCGTGTTGGTCATCATGGAATACAGGAATTTTCATCCGCTCGCGGAGTTTCTTTTCAATGTAGAAACACTCCGGCGCTTTGATGTCTTCCAAGTTGATGCCGCCAAAAGTAGGCTCCAGGGCGGCAATCATATCAATGAGTTTATCCGGGTTTAACTCGGCAATCTCCAGATCAAAAACATCAATATCGGCAAACTTCTTGAACAGAACGCCTTTGCCTTCCATGACGGGTTTTGCTGCCAGTGGTCCAATAGCACCAAGACCCAGAACCGCGGTCCCGTTCGTAATTACACCGACAAGATTGGCCCGAGCGGTTAATTCAGAAACTTGGGCGGGGTCTGCAACGATTTCTTCACAAGCATGCGCAACACCAGGGGAATACGCCATTGATAGGTCGTATTGGTTGGTTAGCTGCTTGGTTGGCATGACGGCAATTTTGCCGGGGCGAGGAAAGCGATGGTAATAAAGCGCAGCTTTGCGAAGTTGGTTATTGTCCATGGTTGTCTCACTATGTGGTATTGATTTTTGGTTATTGAAAAATAGGGTAGCACGTTCGCGCTTATTTTGGGCAGCTTTAAGAAGGGTTAGTAACTGTTTTGGTTTAAATTTTAGGGTGTTTGTGCCATAATTATGGGCTTCCCGACCTGCGTTTGCTGCGCTTGCCAAGGTATCTTGTACGCTGACAGCAAACCCCGACGAGAATGGTGAGGACCTGTTAAGTCTTAAATGACATACCTATATACACAGGCCCCGTTCATTATCTTTATGAGAGAGATCGTCATGACCGTACAGTTGAATACTCCTGCATATGTTAAAAACCAAGCACTCATCGATTGGGTTGCTGAAATTGCTGCGCTAACGCAGCCGGAACAAGTTTATTGGGCCGATGGTTCGCAGGAAGAGTATGACCGGCTGTGTGAGGAGATGGTCAAAGCGGGTACGCTGATTAAGCTAAACGAAGCGAAGCGTCCCAATTCCTTCTTGGCTTTTTCTGATCCTTCTGATGTGGCGCGTGTAGAAGACCGCACTTTCATCTGTTCGCAATTTAAAGAAGACGCTGGCCCAACGAATAATTGGGAAGAGCCAGCCAAAATGCGTAATACGCTACACGGCTTGTTCAAGGGCTGTATGCAGGGTCGCACGATGTATGTGATTCCTTTCTCAATGGGACCACTCGGTTCTCCTATTGCCCATATCGGTGTTGAAATTTCTGACTCTGCCTATGTCGTAACCAATATGCGTACCATGACCCGTATGGGCAAGGCGGTGTTTGATGTACTTGGTACTCATGGCGAGTTTGTGCCTTGCGTACATACCGCAGGTGCGCCACTGCAACCCGGTCAGCAAGATGCCAAGTGGCCATGCAATCCAGACACTAAATATATTGTTCACTTCCCAGAAACGCGTGAAATTTGGTCTTACGGTTCTGGGTACGGTGGTAATGCCTTGCTGGGTAAGAAATGTTTTGCGCTGCGTATCGCGTCCAATATGGCGCGTGAAGAAGGTTGGTTGGCAGAACACATGTTGATTCTGGGTGTTGAATCTCCAGAAGGTAAAAAGTCTTATGTGGCAGCTGCCTTTCCATCCGCTTGCGGCAAAACCAACTTTGCGATGCTGATTCCACCGAAGTCCATGCAAGGTTGGAAAATTACAACCGTTGGTGATGACATCGCTTGGATCAAACCACGCAAGGGCGCTGATGGTGTTACCCGTTTCTACGCAATCAACCCTGAAGCAGGCTTCTTTGGCGTTGCACCGGGTACTTCAGAAAAAACCAATTTTAATGCACTGGCTACGCTGAAAGAAAACATTATTTTCACCAATGTTGCGCTGACTGATGATGGTGATGTGTGGTGGGAAGGTCTGACCAAAGAAGCGCCTGCTCATTTGATTGATTGGCAAGGTAAAGACTGGACGCCAGAAGATGGCAAAGCAGGTCGCAAAGCCGCCCATGCTAATTCCCGTTTCACAGCACCTGCTGGTCAGTGCCCATCCGGTGACCCATCTTGGGAAGATCCAGCAGGGGTTCCGATTTCTGCCTTCATTTTTGGTGGCCGTCGCGCAACCACGGTGCCGTTGATTTATGAAGCATTTAACTGGGACTTCGGTGTCTATCTTGCATCAACACTAGGCTCAGAAACGACCGCTGCCGCTTTCGGTCAGCAAGGCGTTGTTCGCCGTGATCCATTCGCGATGTTGCCTTTCTGTGGTTACAACATGGGTGATTACTTCGGCCATTGGTTGAAGATGGGTGGGACGGTTGATGATCTACCAAAAATCTTCTGTGTTAACTGGTTCCGTACGAATTCGCAAGGTCAATTCATGTGGCCAGGTTTTGGCGACAATATGCGTGTTCTGAAGTGGATGATTGAGCGTTGCGAAGGCAAAGCTGCGGCTAAGGAAACTGCACTGGGTTGGATGCCTTCTTATGAAGATATTGATTGGACCGGTGCTGAAATGAGCCGTGAAGATTTCGATACGCTGACCGCTGTTGAAAAGGCTGCTTGGCAAGCCGAATTGGCTGGGCACAAGGAATGGTTCGATAAAATGGGCGAGAAATTGCCACAAGAGCTAGATCTGATTCGTCAGCTCTTGACTGCTTCAGTTAGTAAGATTCAGTAAAACCTGCCACATTTCAACAGAAAGCCACCCGGGGATATTTGAATATTCCGGGGTGGTTTTTTTGTATTGCGGGTTAAACAAAATTAGGCCATTCGCTCCAATAAAGGATGAAGGCTAAGGTTGGTACGTTCCTTTAGTGCATCGGCAAGTTGATGCAAGCGACTGTGATTTGCCAACAATGGACGGGGATCTGTCCTTCCACCAAAAACGATCCGGTTGCCACTGCTGCAGGAAGGCAGGACAAGTAGATTTTGTTCAAAGGCCGTGTTGATACGCGCCAGACTCTGTTCATAAGTTCGGGCAAGGCCAAGCAAATTTACGGCGAGCAAGCCATCATCGGACAATTTTTGTCGGCATAGCGCGTAAAAAGC
>JBEGTT010000071.1:0-36887 GCA_041179245.1 Pseudomonadota bacterium | reverse complement strand
ATGGCTGCTAAGATTTCCGTCAATCTTTTACGCAAAATTCCGTTGCTTGAAGGGCTACCTGACGAGCATCTTGCTGTTCTTGTCGAATCAATGCGGCTGAAAGATTTTTCTAAGCGGGAATTTGTCATTCACAAAGGCAGCCAAGGGGATGAGCTTTTTTTCCTGCTCGAAGGTCGCTTGATGGTGGTGGATGTCGCGCCTGATGGCAAAGAAACGGGGCTTAATTTTCTGACTCCCGGTGATTTTTTTGGAGAAGTTGCTGTCATTGATAGTCTTCCTCGATCAGCATCGATTGTCGCCGTCAGCGTCTCTCAAGTGGCTATTTTGCCTAAGGCAATGGCCAGCGAGTTGATCTACCACACCCCCGTTATTGCCGAGCGTATGCTCAAACATATTGCTGGCAGGTTACGAGCATCCACTGATTTTCGTGCCTTGTTAGGCATTTCAAACGCGTTTCAGCGGATTTACGCACTGATGCGCTTGTTGGCCAAACCCGACCCGGGGCAGCTGATGACCATCGAAAACATGCCAACCCATCAGCAGATGGCATTGATGGCCAATACCAGCCGTGAAACGGTGACTAGGGCGCTACACAATCTTCATCACATGACGATTATTGAAAAAGATAACCAGCGGATGATTGTGCGGAATCCTACCGAACTCAATGCGTTGGCCAGTGAAACTGACGGGGGAAGCCCTTCGGCCCGTTCCCCTCATCCCTAAGTAAGTGCGGCAATCTATTAGTTCTATTCAGCAACGTCTGCGCGCCACTGCCTGCCTAATTGCAGCCTTGGTTGTGGTGCCGTTTAGTCTGATTCCAAATTCCTTGTATCAAGGACTGGAAAATATTGCTTATGACTACCTGCAAGGGGCGCTGCCGAAGATCGATCACGAAACCCGCATTCTGCTCATCGATGTTGATGAAAAAAGCCTTGCCGAAATAGGTGCATGGCCATGGCCACGCAACACAACAGCAAAACTCATCAGCAATCTCACTGAACATTACCAAGTCGCCCTGCTCGGGATGGACATGATTTTCCCCGACCGTCGCTTGCACGACGAGCAGCTTCAAAAGGCACTGTCACATCCCGCCATTACGCTTGCTCAAACCTACGATTTCAACCCAGACAGCCAAAACCAAGTTGGGATGCTCTTGAGCGACGCGATCCCATCCAATCTTCCCGCCAGTATCCGAACCCAAGCCTATGGCTACATTGCCAATCATTCTGGCGTATTACCCCCGCACCCCATAAACAGCGCTACCTGGAATGTCGGTCACATCACGCCCAAACTGGACGATGACGGCAAAGTGCGGAAGCTTAATCCCATTATCTGCGTTTTAAATAGCTGTACATTGGCCTTAAGCACCCGACTTTTGTTTTCCCTGTACCAACCGGAGTTTCTTCTTCCCACAAAGTCGGGCATCCAATTTTTACCCTATGGCCCCAATCTCCCATTGGATGCCCAAAATGGGTTGTGGATTCCCTACCTCGTTAATCCTGGTGGCTTTGAATACATTTCCGCTGCAGATGTTTTATTAAAACGAATACCCGTTGAGAAACTTAACAACACCATTACGCTGCTTGGGAGTACCGCATTAAGCTTGGGAGATCGGGTATCTACACCACAAGGTAATCAAACTCCCGGCATTGAGATACATGCTCAAATACTTTCTGCGGGGCTGGATAACCGACTCATTACACCCTATGAAATCCAGGCTGTGCCGGTCAATTTCATCGCCTTATTGATCCTGATTTTGTTGGCCGTATGCATCATCAAACTGCCAGCCAAGAACGCTGGAACAGTGCTGGTGTTTAGTGTTGTGATGAGTGGGATTTATATTTCCAGCGCTTACCTACTACTCAGAAATTTCCAAATCACGATCCCAGCCATCGCAATTCCCTTGTTTTTAATCCTTGCCAGTTCTTTGTATGTGATTACTGAAGGTTTTCGTAGTAATCGAAAACTATCGAGAATTGCCATTCAATCCAGTTATTTCCTTCCAGCCATGCTGGTTAACAAATTGCTCAATGAACAAGAAGTCATCGCGGGAACCGAAAAGAAACAACTCACCGTGTTGGTAACGGATATGAGAGGTTTTACCCACGCATCTGAAGGCAAAGTACCCGAACGCGTCGCCCTATTAGCCCAGAAGTGCCTGGAAACGCTGGCTTCAATTGTTGTAAAACACGGTGGCATCATTGAAAAATACACAGGCGATGGATTGATGGCCATTTGGGGTGCCCACGGAGAGCTGCACCTACATGCCCAGCACGCGCTGAATGCAGCACTAGAGATGCAGACCGCTATTGTTCAACTTGAACCTTGGTTTATTGAGCATGGCTTTGACCCGATGAAAGTCAGTATCGGAATCAACTCAGGGGAGATGGCCGTGGGTATTTTTGGTAACGCCCATCGTGCTTGGAGCGCCCACGGCGATGCGGTGAACTTGGCTACCAGAATCGAACAACTGACTCGTACCGTTGGGAAGGATTTACTCCTTGGCCAACTAACTGCCCAGTTAATCGGGCTAGATCGGTTTGAGTGCTGCGGTTCCCACCTCGTTAAAGGGCGGGATGAAGCTGTTGCGGTTTATGCTTTAAAACCAGCAGGGTGAAAACTTCCTGAAACAAACGCTGGTCATACTCCTATCAGTAAATTTTTGAACTTAGGAGAAGGTCATGCGCTACTCAATTATCGGCACAGAAGCCACGCTAAAAACCATTGATGACGACATCAGGAAAACGCTGGCAGTGACTGCTTTCCTGATTTTTTCTGTCGGAGGCGTGTTTGTTTACTCTGCCGTCAACACATGGTTGCTGTGATTTCGGCGAGCGCCCTGCGCCCAGTCTAAGAGGGGTTTCCAGTGCTGGTGGTCATTTTGTGGAATGGTCCCAGCATCAAAAATTGTTGTTCCTGTTTCGACCGCGCTGACATAACGTTGGGCTGAGCGAATACAGGTAATCAGGGGCAATTCAAACCACTCCAGAAATTCAATCAACTGCTTAGAGGCGACGGTTCTAGGATCAACCCGCATCCCCACAATCGCCACGCTAATTTTTTCTTTACGCACCGCCTTAGTTTCAGCCAATTCATTAAAGAAACTCTGGCTAGCCATCATGTCAAAACGCGATGGCGAAACCGGAACTACTACGCGATCAAAATCATTAAGTAGTTGCTTGAGCGGCTTGCCATGCAGCCCTGCGGGCGTGTCTAAAATGGCGACGGTGCAATCTTTGGGTGGATTGCCCGGTTCGTCTCCCTTGATTTCCCAGGAGTGAATGGGGGGTAAATCTGCCGGTCGCTGTGACAGCCAGTAACGGCATGACTGCTGGCGATCAATATCTCCCAGATAAACAATTTCATCATTCCTTGCAAACCAACTGGCCAGATGGACAGCCATTGTTGATTTCCCACTTCCCCCTTTGGGATTCGCTACCATAATTTTTTTCATCGTTTTTTCTCGTTGCTTGCAAAAAATAACGTAAAGTGTTTATATAGTATACGTCTTTAATCTATTGTGCGAGGTATACCATGAGCAAGTCCAAAACATCTAAAGCGCCAGTCAGCCAACCTGTGTTGGAAAACCCCTCTGTAGTAGAGGCAGTGGTTGTCGCACCGGCTCCTGAGCCAATTAAGGCTGAAAAAACGGTTGAGAATGCGGTTGAAAAATCGGCGGCTGAATCGACCGCTAAGCCAGCTACCAAAGCGCCCGCCAAGTCCGCAACTCGCGCAAAAACAAAGGCCGTTCAGCCTATCCAACCCGTTGAATCAGCAGCAGTTCCTGCGGCACCAGCGCCGGAAGTGGTTGAAGTTGCCAAAACCATCAAGACCAAAAAACCTAAGTTGGTTCGCGATAGCTTTACGTTTCCGGAGAGCGATTATGCGCTGATTGCTAGCCTGAAACTGCGTGCTTTGGCAGCGGGTAGTGAATTTAAGAAAAGTGAAATTTTGCGCGCTGGTTTGGCCGCATTACAGGCTATGTCCGATGCTGATTTGACGAAAGCATTGGGTGCTGTTGAACGGATTAAGACAGGTCGTCCATCCAAAAAATAAAATTTGTTCTATCTATTTAGCAGCCCTCGGTATTTATTTCCGGGGGTTTTGCTTTGTGCGGCCTCGTATGCAGGGTTGTGTGGCATAGGGGAGCCGCTAACAATAGCCGCCTCCCTATGCCGATTCACCCGTTTTCACATGCTGAGTTAAGCCATTGCTTCGTACAGTGGTAGCGTCAAGAACTCAGGGTATTGTGCAGTCAAGCTCATCTTGTCGAAAATTACCGCAGCTTGATCGTAGTTCGCTGTGTCTTCACCTTGAGCGGTGACGGTAGCTTTTACCTTGAGCAGTTCTTCAGCAATCATGGTGCGAACCATGTCTTCGGTGACTTTGCGGCCATCGTCCAAAATACCCTTGGGTGAAACCACCCATTGCCACACTTGCGAGCGGGAGATTTCAGCCGTTGCTGCATCTTCCATCAAGTTGTGAATCGGCACGCAACCGTTACCGCCGAGCCAGCTACCCAAGTAGTGAATGCCCACATTGATGTTGTTGCGCAGACCGGTTTCGGTAATTGGCTGTTCAGGTTGGAAATCCAGCCATTGTGCTGGGCCAAAGCTGCCGGACACTTGTTTTTCCCACTGGTTGGGTTTGTCGCCGAGCACCTTCACGAACTCTTCGTGGGCAATCGCCACCAAACCTGGGTGAGCGACCCAACCACCATCGAAGCCGTCATTCGCATCACGAGTCTTGTCATGGCGAATACCGGCCAGCGCTTTTTCGTTGGCCACGGGGTCATTCTTGATCGGGATCAGCGCGGACATACCGCCCATCGCTGGCGCGCCACGTTTGTGGCAAGCCTGCACCAGTGCCAGTGCGTATGAACGCATGAACGGCACTTCCATGGTGATCGCGCCGCGTTGGGCCAAGCAGAAATCCTTGTTCTTCTTAAATTTCTTGATGCACGAGAAGATGTAATCCCAACGGCCAGCGTTCAGGCCAGAAGAGTGTTCGCGCAGTTCGTACAGAATTTCTTCCATTTCGAACGTGGCGAGAATGGTTTCGACTAGCACGGTGGCCTTGATGGTGCCTTGGGGCAGGCCGATGTGGTCTTGGGCCATGACGAAAATGTCGTTCCACAGACGAGCTTCGAGGTGGCTTTCCATCTTTGGCAGGTAAAAGAAGGGGCCAGCGCCACGGGCGATTTGTTCTTTGGCGTTATGGAACAGCACCACGGCGAAGTCAAAAATGCCGCCGCCGACGCGTTGACCGTCAACGAGGACGTGCTTTTCGTCCAAGTGCCAACCGCGTGGGCGAATTTGCAGCGTGGCGATCTGGTCGTTGAGCTTGTATTCCTTGCCGTTTTCGTTTTTGAACGACAGTTCGCGACGAATCGCTTTGTACAGATTAACTTGGCCTTGAATCTGATTGTCCCAGCTTGGGCTGTTGGAATCTTCAAAGTCGGTCATGTAAGAGTCAGCGCCGGAGTTGTAGGCGTTGATAATCATCTTGGCTTCAACTGGGCCAGTGATTTCGGTGCGGCGACGTTCCAGCGCCTTGGGCAGTGGCGCGATCTTCCAGTCGCCTTCGCGAATGTGCTTGGTTTCAGGCAGGAAGTCAGGCATTTCGCCAGCGTCGATACGTGCTTGACGCTCAACACGCGCCTTCAATAGTTCTTGGCGGCGACCTTCAAAAGAGCGGTGAAGCTTGGCAACCAGTGCCAGCGCGTCGTGGGTCAGGATGGACTCGTATTGCGGTTGAATGGGGCCGGTAACTTGTACGCCTGTGGGCAGATTGAGTGCCATGTGGGTTCCTTTAGTTAAATTAAAAAATAGACAAAACTTGATGAAGGGGATTCTAGGCTGAATGATAAGGATAAGAAATGGTGTTAAAATCAATTCATTGATGACTTAAAGTATAAAGTTGGCGGTAAATGGCAGTGAATTCAACGGATCGGCTCAAGCAAATCGAAGCCTTTGTGTCGGTGGCGGCACGCGGTAGTTTGTCTGCAGCGGCAAGGCTGGAAGGTGTTACGCCAGCGATTATTGGGAGGCGACTTGATGCCTTAGAGGCGCGGTTGGGCGTGAAGTTATTGCTGCGCACGACACGAAAACTGACGATTACCTTTGAAGGCCAAGCATTTCTGGAAGATTGCCAGCGCTTACTCAATGATTTGGCGAATGCCGAAGCGGCTGTGTCGTTGGGGGGTGCTAAGGCCGGTGGGCATTTAAAACTATCCGCGCCATCCGGTTTTGGGCGGCAGCATGTCGCCCCGTTGGTGGGTGAGTTTATGCGCCAGAACCCTGAAGTGACGGTGAATCTGAATTTGAGCGATCGCCTTGTCGACCTGATTAACGAAAACATCGACTGCGCAATTCGTATTGGCGAAATGACCGACTCCAGTTTAGTGAGTGTGCGCCTCGGTGAAATGCGCCGGATGGTCGTCGCGAGTCCTGCTTATTTGGTGTCGAATGGCGTGCCTCGCTCACCCGAAGATTTGATGCAACATAATTGTCTTTCGCTAGGCCAGCAGCGTGGCTGGGTATTTCGCAATCCCGAAACCGCCGAAACCAGCACATTGAAAGTCAGCGGTGGTTTTGAGTGTAACGATGGTGCGGTGCTCCATGAATGGGCGCTGGCTGGTCGAGGGCTGGCGTGGCGCTCTTTGTGGGAAGTCGGGCGAGATCTAAAAGAGGGCCGGTTGGCTTCGGTATTAGACGCTTGGCAAGCACCACCAATGGGCATCTATGCAGTATTCCCACAAAGGCGTTACCTGCCGTTGAGAGTCAGGCTATTTATTGATTTGTTGAAGGAGAACTACGCTAGGCCTGCATATTGGGAGGTGGCGTAGTTGGCCTCTAGAAGATAATTTTTGGTTCGAGTGCAGGAAAATATTGACAGGGCAACGTGTTGTCGATTATAGTTTTGCGCTTTATTGAATTTGTAGGCATTCAAAGGACGCTGTTGATGAAAACGTTTTCCGCCAAACCGCATGAGGTGACGCGCGAGTGGTTTGTGGTGGATGCCACAGACAAAGTGCTCGGCCGTCTCGCTACCGAAATCGCCAGCCGCTTGCGCGGCAAGCACAAGGCAATCTACACCCCCCACGTTGATACTGGTGATTTCATCGTTGTAACTAACGTTGAAAAGATCCGCGTAACAGGTAACAAAGCTGACGATAAGAAGTACTACCGTCACTCTGGCTACCCAGGCGGTATTTACGAAACCAACTTCAAGAAAATGCAACAGCGTTTCCCAGGTCGTGCATTGGAAATCGCCGTTAAAGGCATGCTGCCAAAGGGTCCCCTAGGCTACGCCATGCTAAAGAAGATGAAGTGCTACGCTGGTGCCCAGCATCCGCACACTGCCCAGCAACCGAAAGCGCTGGAAATCTAAGGAATAGATCATGGCTCAACAGAATTACTACTACGGTACCGGTCGTCGCAAAAGCGCCGTTGCCCGTGTGTTTATGAAGCGTGGCACTGGTGCCATCGTGGTTAACGGCAAGCCGCTGGATATTTTCTTTTCCCGCGAAACTGGCCGCATGATTGTGCGTCAGCCGTTAGTGCTGGTTGATCAATTGTCCGGTTTTGATATCAAGGTTAACGTTTGCGGCGGTGGTGAGTCTGGCCAAGCTGGTGCGGTTCGTCATGGTATTACTCGTGCGCTGATGGCTTACGACGAAACACTCAAGCCAGCGTTATCTAAGGCCGGTTTCGTGACCCGTGATGCCCGTGAGGTTGAGCGTAAGAAAGTCGGTTTCCACAAAGCACGTCGCCGCAAACAGTTCTCCAAGCGTTAATAGCTGGGGCATTTGCCCGGAAGTGTGCAGTACCCAAGAGCCGCCAATCGATTTGGCGGCTTTTTACTTTTGGGTTGAGCGGGTAAGATGCGCCCCTCTTTGTTGAAGGAAAAAGCTCATGGTTAAAGTTGGGATTGTGGGTGGTACCGGTTATACCGGCGTCGAATTGCTGCGTTTGCTAAGCCAGCATTCAGAGGTCGAGATTGTTGCCATTACCTCACGCGGTGATGCGGGGACGCTAGTCGCGGATATGTTTCCCAACTTGCGCAGGCGCTTAGCGCTTTGCTTTGAAGATCCAGCGAAAGCCAATCTTGCTGCCTGTGATGTGGTTTTTTTCGCGACACCTAACGGTATTGCAATGCAACAAACACGGGCGTTATTGGATGCCGGTGTAAAGGTTATTGATTTGGCCGCTGATTTCCGCATCAAAGATGTGGCGGAATGGTCAAAGTGGTACGGGATGGAGCATGCTTGTGCCGATTTGGTGGCCGAAGCCGTTTATGGTTTGCCGGAAATTAATCGAAAACAAATTCGTTCCGCACGCTTGGTGGCCAACCCCGGTTGTTATCCCACCGCAGTGCAGCTTGGCTTTATGCCTTTGATAAAAGCCGGACTAATCGAAACGGGTAACTTGATTGCCGATGCCAAGTCTGGTGTTTCCGGTGCCGGGCGCAAGGCTGAGGTGCACGCATTGTTCGCAGAAGCGAGTGATAACTTCAAGGCTTATGGTGTAGCTGGTCATAGGCACTTGCCAGAAATTCGTCAAGGTTTGGGTCTAATGTCAGGCGCGCCTGTTGGGCTAACCTTCGTGCCTCATTTGACTCCCTTGATTCGTGGGATTCATGCCACCTTGTATGCAACCATCAAGCAAGAGGCTGATTTCCAATCGGTGTTTGAACAAGCCTATTCCAATGAGCCGTTTGTCGATGTATTGCCAGCCAAATCACATCCAGAGACGCGCTCCGTACGCGCTTCCAATATTTGCCGCATTGCAGTGCATCGTCCGCAGGGAAGCAATGTTCTGGTCGTACTGTCAGTTATTGATAATCTGGTCAAAGGTGCCGCAGGTCAGGCAGTTCAGAATATGAATATCATGTTCAATCTTGATGAGACACAAGGGTTATGCCAGGTTCCCGTTCTACCGTAAAGCGCCTCCGTCTACGCCACCAGCTTGGCCTAGATACCCATCATCAGATGGCTATTCGCCGGCATGAGCCTTGGTATCGGCGTGCTGTGATTTTGTTGGTAACCCTCGTTGTGGGGGCTGGGCTGGCTTTGGCCTATCTGTCTGTTGATCGTTATCTGCATCCTAAAGAGCAAGAGTTAGTGCAATTGCGTGACAAGGAGGTAGAGCTCAATGCCGAGATTGATCGCCTGACGAGTCTGGTTGGGACTGCGCCGAATGTGGCATTGATGGCTCAGGCGGCACAGCAAACCTGTACGCAGCAACTAGAGAAAATGCAGTTGGAGGCGGCCAAGCTTCGCGAAGACCTTGGCTTCTGCGAAAAAACTGCCAAACGAGAAACCGGGGTGCGTCGTGCCCCAATTCAAATTCCAGGTGCGGGAACCATTCCGGCCGGTAGTGCGCCTAATTAACGTATTTCCCCAACAACATCTACTGAGTGGAGCCTGATATGAGTGAAACAACCCCAATGTTTCTGGTTTTTACGGATAGTGCCGTTGCGAAAGTGAAGGACTTGATTGCTGAAGAGGGTAATCCCGCATTGAAATTACGCGTTTTTGTGACCGGTGGTGGCTGTTCCGGTTTCCAGTACGGCTTCACCTTTGACGAAGAAGTTAACGAAGACGATACAACGGTGGAAAAAGACGGTGTATCGCTGTTGATTGATTCGATGAGTTATCAGTATCTGGTGGGCGCTGAGATTGACTATACCGAAGGGCTGGAAGGCTCGCAGTTTGTGATTCGTAATCCTAACGCGACTTCAACCTGCGGTTGCGGTTCTTCTTTCTCGGCCTAACTAGAGCGAGCCTGTGGCGGATCAAGCACACTCTCTCGCTGGGCTGGACCTGCTGGCCTCTGCTGTGCTGTTGCTGGATACCAATTTGGTGGTGTGTTACGCCAATCCCGCGGCCGAAAATTTGTTGGCTTCGGCTAATCGAACGATGGTTGGCAGCCCGGTGCAGACAGTGTTTGAGTACGCTAGGACGCTACGTACCGCGTTTGATAATGCTATTCGTAATAGCTGGGGATACACCGGCCAGAATATTCAACTCCGGCGTCGTGATGGCGAAGTTCTGAATGTGAATTGTACGGTGACGCCAGTCCAAGGCACGGACGAGCAAACGACAAATCTATTAATTGAACTTCAGCCGATTGACCAGCAGCTTAAAGCCAGTCGCGAAGAGCGTTTGATTGAGCAGCAGCAGGCCAATCGCGAGCTTATCCGCAACTTGGCGCACGAAATCAAAAATCCCTTAGGCGGATTGCGTGGCGCAGCACAGTTGCTGGAGCGAGAGTTGAATAACCCGGCGTTGTGTGAATACACGCAGGTCATCATCAAGGAGGCGGATCGCCTTCAGGATTTGATGCAGCGGCTGTTAACGCCCCACCGGCCGATGGAACCCAAGAGTGTCAATATTCACGAAATTCTTGAGCGAGTCAGGAGTTTGTTGACCGCTGAGTTTCCCGATACCTTGTGGATTAAGCGCGATTACGACACCAGTCTGCCGGAGTTAATGGCTGATCGTGAGCAGTTGATTCAGACCATTTTAAATATCGCGCGAAATGCGGCGCAGGCTATGACAGGGCACGGTGCAATCACGCTGAAGACGCGTGCAGTTCGACAGGCCACCTTGATTAAACGCCGCTACAAGTTGGCGTTAGAGGTGCAGGTTATTGATAACGGCCCCGGTATTCCTGAGCATATTTACGAACGAATGTTTTACCCGCTAGTGTCAGGCCGTGAAGGTGGTTTTGGTTTGGGCCTGACCTTGGCACAGAGTTTTATTCAGCAGCACATGGGCACCATTGAATGCATCAGCAAGCCAGGTGAAACCTGTTTTACGCTACGTTTTCCCCTGACTGCTTAGCGCCGCGTTTGCCTTTATTACTTATCTGAAAGTGCAGAATAGACCATGAAGCTGGTTTGGATTGTTGATGATGATCGTTCTATTCGATGGGTGCTAGAGAAGGCGCTTGCACGCGAAAATATTGCATTTAAGAGCTACGCTTCTGCCACGGAAGCGGTGCATCAATTGGATCAAGGGGCTGAGCCTCCGCAGGTTCTGGTGTCAGATATTCGCATGCCGGGAACCTCTGGGCTTGATTTGTTGCAGCAGGTTAAGCATCGCTTCCCTACTTTGCCCGTCATCATCATGACGGCTTATTCCGACTTGGAAAGTGCTGTGGCCGCATTTCAGGGCGGCGCCTTTGAATACTTGCCTAAACCGTTTGATGTCGATCAGGCTGTTGAGCTGATTCGACGGGCAATGGAGCAATCCATCCATCAAGGTGGAAAAGTTGAAGAGGTGGCTTTAACGCCAGAAATTCTGGGGCAGGCCCCGGCCATGCAAGATGTTTTTCGGGCGATTGGGCGTTTAGCGCAATCTCACGCTACGGTATTGATTACCGGTCAATCAGGGAGCGGCAAGGAGTTGGTGGCGCGAGCACTGCATCGCCACAGTCCTCGTTCTGACAAGGCGTTTGTGGCGATTAACACGGCGGCAATTCCGAAAGACTTGCTTGAATCTGAGCTATTTGGGCATGAACGAGGGGCATTTACTGGGGCACAAACCCAGCGCCGGGGACGTTTTGAGCAGGCTGATGGCGGGACGCTATTTCTGGATGAAATTGGTGATATGCCGGCGGAACTCCAAACCCGTTTGCTGCGCGTACTTTCCGATGGTCATTTTTACCGTGTTGGTGGACATTCTCCGATTAAGGCCAACGTTCGCGTGATTGCGGCTACCCATCAAAATCTTGAAGGCCGCGTCAAAGATGGACTGTTCCGCGAAGATTTATTTCATCGCCTAAACGTCATTCGGATTCGCTTGCCCTCGTTGAGCGAGCGGCCAGAAGATATTCCTCTGTTGTGTAAGCATTTCCTGCAGAAAAGCGCTCAGGAATTGGGTGTGGAAACCAAGCGGCTGACGGAGGCTGCGGTTAAATACATGGCGAGCATGGATTTTCCGGGCAATGTTCGGCAGCTTGAAAATGTTTGCCATTGGTTGACGGTGATGGCACCAGGGCAGCAGGTGGATATTCAAGATTTACCGCCCGAATTACGCGATGCACCGGTAGCGCAGGTGACGACCAATTGGGCGTCTGCACTGGCGGCGGAGGCGGATCGTTTGCTGCGGGCAGGTGAAGGTGACGTGCACGAAAAGCTGATGCAGGTTTTTGAGCGGGTATTAATTTCCAGAGCCTTGGTGTCTACGGGCGGGCGACGGATTGAGGCCGCTCAAGCCTTGGGCATTGGCCGAAACACGATTACCCGCAAAATCCAAGATTTGGGAATGGAGCTGGATGACGGCGGTGACCTTGCTTGATCCTGCGTTACTCCCCTCAATACTGGGGGCGGAGGCGGTTTATTTCAACGTCGACAGTATTGAAGAAATTGATTCTACGAATGATGAATTAAGCCGCAGAGTGACCTCGGAAGGTTTGCCGTCTGGAAGTGTGTTGGTTGCAGGTCGCCAAACTGCAGGCAAGGGGCGGCAGGGGCGTGTGTGGACTTCCGACCCAAAGGCTAGCCTGACTTTCTCGCTTTACTGGCGTTTTGCCGTTCAGCCTCAGCAAATGGCCGGTTTGTCACTGGCGGTGGGGTTGGCGCTATATCGAGCGCTGGATTCACTAGGCGCATCGGATATTGCGCTGAAATGGCCGAACGATGTGCTTTGCCGCAGCCATAACCGTCATGGTGACTGGGCCAAACTGGCTGGTATTCTGATTGAGCTTTCGCCAGGAAAAAAAGGTGTCGACGCCATTATCGGCATTGGGCTGAATCTGTTTCCGATCCAAGTTCCGGTAGCGCCGTCAGGCACGGTTGGCATGTTGCCGGGTGCGTTGAGTGACGTCATGTTGTTGCCCCCAGAGCGGCACGAGGTTCTAGCCGCTATTTTGCGGTACATTCGCCCCGTGTTTCAGGCCTTTAAGGCTAGTGGTTTGGCAACACTAAAAACAGAATGGGAAAAAGCCCATGCGTGGCAGGGGAAGCAGGTTGCTGTTCAGGGCAATACTGCAGAAATGATCAGCGGTACTTGTGTTGGCATCGCAGACGACGGCGCATTGCTAATTGATACCCCCGAAGGAAGAGAGTGCGTATTTGCCGGTGATGTTTCACTCCGTCAGGATTTTCAATCTGCTAGCAAAATACTTTGCTTAGATGCGGGAAATACCCGGTTGAAGTGGGGAATTTCACTGCTGAATGAAAGCGGTGACTTTTGGCTAGACACAGGGGTTTGTAGCTATGATGATTTGGCCTCGCTTGGTGAATTGCTTGGAAAGCAAAAGGCATCCGTGACGCTGGCGGGCATTTCAAATGTAGCGGGAGTGGTGGTTGGGGTGGCGATTGCTGAGATGTTGGCATCCAAGCTGATTCCTATTCAACGAGCGGCCAGTAGTTCAAGTGCGCTAGGCGTTGCAAATGGCTACGCTGCACCAGAAACATTAGGTACGGACCGCTGGTGTGCGCTAGTGGCGGCATGGCAACGGGATGCATCAGCGTGTTTAGTTGTTAGTCTGGGCACGGCAACGACCATTGACGCGCTTGATGACAAAGGCCGCTTCTGTGGCGGGATGATTTTGCCGGGCGTGACTCTGATGCGTCGAAGTTTGGCTGAAGGCACGGCCCAGCTCCCCAAGGTAGAAGGCGCATATTTGCAAGAATGCGTTTGGCCAACCAGTACCGATGAAGCCATTTTTGTGGGTAGCCTTGAAGCAACGGCTGGCGCTATCGAACGGGCTTGGCACCGATTAAGTCAGCAGTTGTATAAACAAACAGACCTGACACAAACCGGCGCGAAAAATAGCTCGCTCCGTTGTTTGATCACGGGGGGCGCAGCGCCGTCACTCGTTCCCTATTTAGGATTGGATGTTGAGGTCTGCGAACACCTTGTATTAGAAGGTGTCCGTTACCTCAGTTGTTCCAGCGATTAAAGCAGCTTATCAAACGCCGTTAGCAGGGCTTGGCAATCCGCCGGGGTTCCGATGGTAATGCGTAAAAACTGCTCAATCCGTGGCTGTTTGAAGTGACGGACGATGACGCTTTGAGCGCGAAGACCTGCCGAAAGCGTCGCAGCATCGTGTTGATGATGGCGAGCAAAAATAAAGTTTGCCGCTGAAGGCAGAACGTCAAAGCCGCGTTTAGTCATTTCAGCCACTAGATTTTCACGGCTCTCAATGACGGCCTGGCAAGTTTTCTGGAAATACGCCTCGTCTGCAACAGCGGCAACTGCGCCGGCAATCGCTAGGCGGTCAAGTGGATAAGAATTAAAGCTGTTCTTGACCCGTTCCAATGCCTCAATCAAATCTGGGTGCCCCAAGGCAAACCCAACGCGTAATCCAGCCAAAGAGCGGGACTTGGAAAAAGTTTGAACGACCAGTAGATTAGAGTAGCGACCAACCAATACGCTGGCGGACTCGCCGCCGAAATCAACGTAGGCCTCATCAAGTACCACAACACATTGAGGATTGGCCGCAACAATTTGCTCAACCTCAATCAGCGTTAAAACCCTACCAGTGGGCGCATTAGGGTTAGGGAAAATAATGCCGCCAGCGGTGCCCGCCAGATAGCCCGCTACCTGCATTGAGAAGTCATCAGCCAGTGGGATGGTTTGGTAAGCCACTCCATACAAACCGCAATAAACCGGGTAGAAACTGTAAGTAATGTCCGGATAAAGAATCGGGGTATCGTGTTTGAGCAAGGCCATAAATACATGAGCCAGCACCTCATCAGAACCGTTCCCGACAAAAACATGGCTTGGTGTTAGTTCGTGGCGCTTCGCTAACGCTGTCTTGAGTAGGTCGGCATTGGGGTCAGGGTATAGCCGTAATGTCGAACCATCGGCAGCCAATTCAGCCTCAATCGCAGCTACAACTAATGGCGAAGGCGGGTAGGGATTTTCGTTAGTATTTAGTTTGATCAGGTTAGGCAGCTTAGGCTGCTCACCGGGTACATACGGGGTAAGGGTATGTACCAGTTTGGTCCAGTAATTGCTCATGCGTGTGCCTGTTGTCAGATGAATGTGTTCCAGCTTAGCAGAACAAGCTTTTTTAAGAAAAGTTGTGATTGAGTGATAAGTTGGACGTTGGGGCCAACAAAAAGTCAACGAAGATTTCTTTAATGAGTTAGGATTGCAAGCGATATTCACGATGTTAGCTTTAGTTTTGCCAAGTTAAGTCGTTGATGAATGACCACAGAAGGTCTTAACCGAATAAATTGAATACTCCCGCTGGAGAACTGATATGGCTTCAACCGATATTTTTGCACTTACGAGCACCCAAATTTCTGGCCTTTCAACGGGCCAAGTCAGTGCGCTATCAACCGCCCAGTTTGGATTGTTTACATCGGGTCAGGTTGTGGCTCTGCTATCAAGCCAAATTCCGGTTTTGAACTCTGCTCAATTAGCAGCTTTGACGACTTCGGGCATTGCGGCTTGGAGTTCATCGGCTCAGGTTCAGGCTGTTGGGACGAGTGCGTTGGTTGGTCTGACGACGGCACAAGCAGCGGCCTTGGGTTCAGTGCAAGTACAGCAGTTGCTGACGACACAGGTAGCTGCTTTGTCGGCGAAACAACTTAAGGCGTTTGATTCACAAGATGTAGCTGCGTTGATATCGAACCAAGTTTCGGCATTGGCTTCAGCGCAACTTGCAGCACTTTCTGCTGCAGGTATTGCGGCTTGGAGTTCATCGGCACAGGTTCAGGGTGTTGGGACAGCTGCGTTGGTTGGTCTGACGACGGCACAAGCAGCGGCCTTAGGTTCAGTGCAAGTACAGCAGTTGCTGACGACACAGGTAGCTGCTTTGTCGGCGAAACAACTTAAGGCGTTTGATTCACAAGATGTAGCTGCGTTGATATCGAACCAAGTTTCGGCCTTGGGTTCAGCGCAAATTGCTGCGTTGAATTGCAATGGCATACTTGCATGGGGGACTGCTCAGGTTGCTGCAATTAGCACGTCAGCAATTAGCTCGCTGCCATCAACGCCGATTATTTTGGATTTGAATAGTGACGGAGTTTTCTCGCAGTCAAAAACAAATGGCACTCAGTTTGATCTCTTTGATAATGGCAATAAGGTCAGCACGGGCTGGGTTCAGAGTGGTGACGCCTTGTTGGTACTCGACAGAAACGGGAATGGACTGATAGACAACGGTGGTGAGTTGTTCGGTAGCTCTACCCGGCTAGAAAATGGTGTACGTGCGTCAGATGGTTATCAAGCACTGACGGAATTGGATTCCAACGGAGACGGCGCGATCAACGCGGATGATAAGAGGTGGAGTGAGCTTAAACTCTGGAAGGATGCTAATTCAGATGGAGTTAGTACTTCGGATGAGTTATCAACACTCGATGCTTTAGGGATTAAAGAACTTCGGCTTAATGCGCAGGCTGTTTCTGTCAGTGAGCAGGGTAACCTTGTTGGGCTTATCTCTAGTTATCTGACAACAGATGGCCAAGAGCATCAGATGGCCGATGTTTGGTTTGCTACAGGGCCATCCAGTATTACGCCTGCTGCAAATACAGCGGCAATGGTGAATGTTCTAAGTCAGTTTGATAACCAAGGGAATCTACTAGCGGGGCCTGTGAATATACAGCCTGTAAATGTTTCCTTGACCCAAGTGTCTGCTGTTGATGAATTAGCGAAAGGGCTTCTGGTACCTGGAAAATAGTGGATTGCCAAATGTCCTGACATGAACTGATCTTTAGATCAACACAAAAACCAGAGCGCGGATAACGTGTTCTGGTTTTTTTTACTAATCTCATGGAAGTTGGACATGCATAAATTGGGGTGATAGTAGTGGAAATAAAGAAAATGGATTTATGGGCCTTGATGTCGAAGGCTTCAGCACTTGGGTCAAGCGCTAGTGGTATGCAGCAGGCTGCTAAGATGTACCGGGACTGGCTTACTAGTAGTTCTTCTGTTTTGAAGTTTGCAGCTAGATTTAATCTAGGGGTGTTGCTGACCGATCAAGAGGATCTTTCTGGGGCAGAGCAGGCGTACCGAACGATCATTAGTGAAGAAAATCCAAAATTCATTCAGGCGTACCTCAATCTGGGTAATGTGCTTGAGCGCCAAAATCGAACTGATGAAGCTTTACGTGTATATGAAAATAGCCTTCAATTTGTGTCAACAGAGGGAGTGGAAAGTCGGGAATTTAACTGCCTAGTCTTAAATAATCTGGGACGTTTGTTAGAAATTAAAAAGGAATATGCTCGAGCGGAGTCATACCTAAAACAGAGCCTCACTCTCGATCCCACACAGAAAGGTGCAATTCAGCACTGGGTTCACTTGCGGCAGAAGCAATGTAGGTGGCCGGTATACGAAGCATTTGGCGAAGTGGGTACTGACAAACAAGTCAACTGTACTTCAATGCTGGCGATTTTGGCAGCAACGGATGATCCAGAGCAGCAACTAAAAAACGCTAAATCCTACGTTGAGGAAAAAGTCAGGAAATCAACATTCTATTTAAGTGGGAAAGAGGGCTACCGCCACCAGAAAATCAGAATTGGCTATTTGTCTGGCGATTTGTGCAGCCATGCGGTTGGTATTCTGACAGCGGAAATGTACGGGCTCCACGACCGCAGTCGGTTTGAAGTGTTTGCGTTTTGTTGGTCAAATGAAGACGGCTCTCAGATACGTCAGAGAATCAAAGATGGAGTAGATCAGCTTGTCCGGATTGCTGATATGGATGATGAGCAAGCGGCGAGGCATATCAGGGACTTCGAAATTGATGTCCTTATTGACCTACACGGTTTGACCGCCGGGACTCGCCACAATATTCTCACCTATCGCCCAGCACCTATTCAGGTGACTTACCTCGGACTGCCTGCCACAACAGGTCTTCATGAAATTGACTATGTGATTGCGGATGAGTACGTGCTTCCGGAGTCGGCACAACAATTTTTTACTGAGAAACCCTTATACGTTCAGCCGTGTTTTCAGGTGAATGATCGACAGCGCCAGATTGGGGTGCCGGTTTCGAGAACAAAGTATGGATTGCCTGAAGACAAGTTTGTTTTCTGTTCATTCAACAATACCTACAAAATTACGGAGGAAATGTTTGCAACGTGGCTAAGGATCATTAGCAGGGTCGAAAACAGCGTTTTATGGATCATGGCAGATAATCCTTGGGCAACCGAAAATCTGACCCAAGTGGCTATTAGCGCGAATGTCGATCCAGCGAGGCTATTTTTTACCGAAAGAGTTCTGCCGGCTGAATATCTAGCGAGATATCAATGCGCTGATTTATTTCTTGATGCGTTTCCTTTTAATGGGGGGACCACGGCCAGTGATTCGCTATGGGCCGGTTTGCCGGTACTGACGCTTTCTGGAAGATCTTTCGCGTCGAGGTATGCAGGCAGCCTCCTACGGGGAATAGGGCTTGAGTCTTTGATTACGCATACTGCAGAAGAGTATGAGCAACTGGCAGTAGAAATTGCATCTACCCCTGGACGTTCAGATTGGTACAAAGAAACTCTTCAAAAGCATCGAGATCATTCAGACTTGTTTGATACCCCACGTTTTGTTAAAAAACTGGACTCAGCCATCGAAGAGCTTGTTAGAACCCGTGAACAGGAATGTTCGCAGCCGTTGGAGGCAGACTCCGTTGGCGATCAACAAAACACAGTTTCCTCAACAGAAAATGGACAACAGCAAGCTGCAACAGTTAATACAAGCGCTGAGTCGGTTTATGTTGTGCTGCTTGAACCTGACCTCGACGAACTAGCTAAGAAAGTCAGTCATCCCGCAGCCATTGAGCTGGTGTATTTTGACCCTGCGTTAGAAGACAAACTGCTTTCACTCGGTTTCGTGAATAGTCGATTTTATGATGTGAGCGAAATCGGCAAATACTCCGACGTATACAAGCAGGCAAGCCAATCTGCACTACAAGCAGGTGAGTTGATGTATTCGGCGATACGGGAAATATGTCTCATACCAGATGGATTTAACTGGTACTACGAGACACTCCTGTATTCCTACATGTACTCCAACTGGTATCGATTGCTGGGGCGGTATCTGGTTGAACATTATGTGGAAATTTTCGGGCAGCAAAAACCGCTATTCCTGATGTATGACAATCCTGGATACATGTACTTTCATTCGTTCATTCCTGCTATTTCAGTGGTGGAAGTATTGGCAGGAAGTGATTGTCAGTTTGATGTGTTTAATTATGCTCAGGGCGAAAGCCCTGCCAATGGGGTTGTGGATGTTGTGCCTGATCTATTCTCACGCCCAAAAATTCAGCCCTGTGCGCTGTTGTTTCATTTGCCCACTGTTATGTATGACAAAGATCTTTTGGAGCAGTTTATCCAATGCTTCAAACCGGAAGAAGTTCTAGGAATTTCACCGCATTACTGGGACCAGAGTATTGGGGGGGATCTTGCAGTTCCGCTGGTTTTGACAAATTCAGTCATACCCGTTTTACCCGCAGAATTTCGCGAAAACGTCATTAAACTTTGTGAGCAGATTCGCCAGTCAGCTGAAACTATCCTGCAAAATTTAATTGCCACGCCTTTTATCCGGGAGAGGCAGGTCAAGTTTTTTGTGGATTTTGCACGTTCTCAGTTCATATTATTTTTTGCACTTGAAGCCTATTTTTCCGCCAGTAAGCCAAAGAAAATTTTGATGGCAGACCACGATACGGGATTTCACGGTCCTTTGATGTCGTTTGCGCGCCGGCACGAAATTCCGGTGACAACTTTTCCGCACGCCAAAGTCAGTTTCCATTTTCCCTATGTGGCGAGAGATGTTCGGTGTCTCGCCCATCCTGTTCAAGGCGCGGGTTTGTTGTCGATGGAGGCGGGGACACTTGCCGAAACACGCACCAGTTTTCCAGAAGTGCTGACGTTTGATACGGATGCTCGCAGAAAAATCCGAACCGTCGGGATCGTACTCAATGCCATCAGCGGACACGGTGTTTTGTTACGTTCTCTGGATGAGTACATGAGTTCCCTAAAAGTTCTCGTAGAACTACTGCGTGCGCATGGCGTGAATATCAAGTTAAGGGCGAGGCCTGGGCAGACGCTATACCGCAGAATTGAAGAAAAAACAGGCATTTCAATTCAGGAGCAGAGTTATGGTTCTCTTGGGTCAATCATGGATTGGGGGCAGGATGTCGACCTCTGTGTGATGTACGATACGCCGACTTCCGGTCAGATTGACTTCCTAAAACGATCAATTCCGATAGTGGACCTCATGTTGCCAGATTGGGCTGAGTGGGAATACAACACAGCAAATAAGGAAATTGTTCCCTGTCTTTGTTTGGAAGAAACTCTGGATTTGGTTAGAAGTCTGATTCAAGACGACCAAGCGTACCTGCGCTTTAGGCGTGACCAGTTTGTTGCGTATGTTAGTGCCCACTGCAGTGGAAATGCTTTGCGAGACGATTTGCATGGGTGATAGGAGCGTGATGCCTAGAAAAATTCTTGTTACTGGCGCCGATGGTTTTATTGGCTCACACCTGACAGAGGCACTAGTCCGTGCTGGGTATGAGGTTAAAGCGTTTGTTCTTTATAACTCCTTTAACTCTTGGGGTTGGCTGGATCGCTGTAGTGACGACGTACGCGGCCGATTTGAGGTTTTTGCCGGTGATATTCGTGACCCTAACGGTGTGCGTGAAGCGATGAAGGGATGTGAGGCGGTTCTCCATTTGGCGGCCCTGATTGCTATTCCTTACTCCTATCACTCGCCGGATACCTATGTGGATACCAATATCAAGGGCACATTGAATGTGTTACAAGCGGCGCGTGATCTGGGTGTTCGCCGCGTGGTACATACCTCCACCAGTGAAGTTTACGGCACCGCTCGTTTCGTGCCGATTACCGAGAGCCACCCCTTGCAAGGGCAGTCGCCATATTCGGCGAGCAAGATCGGCGCTGACCAGTTAGCCTTTTCTTTCTACGCCTCTTTTGGTTTGCCGGTGGTTATCGCTCGCCCTTTTAATACCTACGGCCCACGGCAATCTGCGCGAGCAGTGATTCCGACCATCATCACCCAAATTGCCAATGGCAAGCGCCAGATTTGTCTGGGGGCGGTTTCGCCGACCCGTGATTTCAACTACGTTCAGGACACTGTGCGTGGTTTTATCGCTGCACTGGAATCCGAAAAAGGACTTGGGGAGGCCGTTAATTTTGGCAGTAACTTCGAGATTTCTGTGGGTGATACCGCCTTGTTGATTGCTGAGGCGATGGGTGTCGACATTGAGATCGTGACAGATGAAGCACGGATGCGTCCCGAGAAGTCAGAGGTAGAACGTCTGTGGGCAGAAAACGCTAAGGCGGCCGAACTGTTTGGTTGGCGTCCAGCCTATGGGGGACGCGAGGGTTTCAAACTTGGATTGCAGGAAACGGCAGCTTGGTTCCAAGATCCGCAGAATCTCAATTCCTACAAAGCTGATGTCTACAATCTCTGAGGCATCAAATTCTGTCATGCCTTCCAATCTTCCTCAGCAAATCGTCGAGGCTGTCGCATCTGTCATAGACCTCAAACCCGTTGCTCTGCATGAGCCATGTTTTCAAGGCAATGAGTGGCTGTATCTGAAGGAATGTCTTGATTCGACCTTTGTGTCTTCGGTCGGCAAATTCGTGGATCGTTTTGAGGCTGAGCTAACGACCTATACCGGCGCACAGCATGCGGTTGCCGTGGTGAATGGTACGGCCGCGTTACATGTGGCACTGTTACTTGCGGGTGTTGAAGCGGGGGACGAAGTGCTGATGCCGGCACTGACTTTTGTTGCCACAGCGAATGCTGTCAGTTATTGCGGTGCCGTGCCCCATTTTGTTGATAGTGAAGCCAAAACGTTGGGAGTTGACCCGCTGGCGTTGCGTGAGTATTTACAGCGGATTGTTATCCGACGTGGCAATTTGAGTGTTAATCGCGAGACCGGGCGGGTTTTAAGGGCGCTGGTACCGATGCATGTTTTTGGACATCCAGTTGATATCGAGGGATTACTTGCGGTAGCGGAGGAGTTTAATCTTGTCCTGATTGAAGATGCAGCGGAGTCTCTTGGAAGTTTCTGGCATGGTCGCCATACAGGTAACTTCGGTCTGTTGGGGACACTGAGCTTCAACGGTAACAAGACCATAACGACGGGTGGGGGCGGTGCCATTCTGACTAATGATAGCGCCTTGGCTAAACGCGCTAAGCATTTGACGACAACCGCAAAGTTGGCCCATCGCTGGGAATTTGAGCACGATGAAATTGGCTACAATTACCGTATGCCTAATTTGAATGCTGCGTTGGGTTGTGCGCAGCTTGAATCCCTGCCTGATTTCCTTGCGGCTAAACGACGTCTTCATGCCGCTTACAGCCGGGCGTTTTCCGGGCTAAATGGGGTATCCCTATTGAATGAACCAGCGGGGGCGAGCAGCAACTACTGGTTACAGGCATTAGTTCTTGATGAAGCGCTGGCGGGTGAGCGCGATGAAATTCTGGCGGCTACCAACGATGCCGGTCTGATGACGCGCCCCTTGTGGAAACTGATGCCGCAACTTCGTCCTTTTGCCGGCTGCCCGAAGGCGCCGTTGCCCGTCGCCGAGTCGTTGGTGAGTCGGGTTATCAATATTCCAAGTAGTGCCGTGCTGGCATGACGGCCCTTTTACTTGTCGGCGGGGGCGGGCATTGTCGTTCCGTTATCGATGTGATCGAAAGCTGTTCCACCTTTTTGGTCAGAGGTGTTGTACAGCCAACTGAGGAAGGAAGTACGCTAGTGCTGGGTTATCCAATTCTCGGGGATGATGCTGCGCTCACTGAATTGTTGGATAAGGGGCGTGATGCATTAGTGACGGTCGGGCAGATCAGAAATGCGGTGACCCGTCGTCGTTTGTATGAGCAGTTGTCTGCGCTTAAGGCCCGTTTGCCAGTGTTGGTTTCGCCACGAGCTTATGTTTCCCGCCATGCTGAATTGGGTGCCGGGAGCGTGGTGTTACACGGTGCCATCGTCAATGCCGCAGTGCAGGTTGGTGCCAATGCAATCATCAATACACTTGCTTTGTTAGAACACGATGTGGTCGTTGGACAGCATTGTCATGTGGCGACGGGAGCACGAGTTAATGGTGGTGCCCGCATCGGAGATGGTTGTTTCATCGGCAGCGGTGCGATCATTCACCAAGGAGTGTGTATTGGCGACCATTGTGTGATTGCAGCGGGCGCTGTGGTTTCGAAGGACGTCCCGGCGGGAACACTCTTGAGGAGGAATGCATGAGTTCAACAGTGAACAGAACGCTGATTATTGCAGAGGCAGGCGTCAATCATAACGGCAGCTTGGAAATGGCCATGCAACTGGTCGATGTGGCGGCTGAGGCCGGGGCGGATTTGGTTAAATTTCAGACTTTCTTTGCAGACCGCTTAGTGACGCGGAACGCACCAAAGGCAGCTTATCAGGTTCAGTCCACCGGGAGTGACGAAGGGCAGTACGAGATGCTGCGTCGCCTCGAACTGAATGAAAAGATGCATCGCCGCTTAATAGCGCATTGCGCGCAACGTAACATCGGTTTCCTGTCCACCGGCTTCGATATTGATAGCGTTGATCTGTTGATTTCGCTGGGTATCCGTCTGTTTAAAGTACCTTCCGGGGAGATTACTAATCTGCCTTATCTCCGCCACGTTGGCCAGCAGCAGGGAGAGGTAATCCTGTCGACAGGAATGGCAACGCTGGCAGAAATTGAGGCAGCAATTGATATGCTGGAAGAGGTTGGTTGCCCGCGAACAAAAATCATTGTGCTGCACTGTACGACCGAGTATCCCGCCCCCATGTCAGAGGTGAACTTGCTGGCGATTCAGACGATGCATAAAACTTTTGGCGTACGCACAGGGTATTCTGACCACACACCGGGAATTGAAGTTGCCATTGCCGCCGTAGCCCTTGGTGCGTCAGTCATCGAGAAACACTTCACGCTGGATCGTACGTTACCGGGGCCAGATCATAAGGCCAGCCTCGAACCGCTGGAATTGCAGCAGATGGTACGTTCAATACGCAATGTGGAGGCAGCACTCGGCGACGGTATCAAGCGCCCTTCGGTGAGCGAACTGCGTAATCGCCCGATTGCACGCAAGTCGATCGTTGCGGCGTGTGAAATTCGGCAAGGAGAAGTGCTGACCGTGGATAAACTCGGCATCAAGCGCCCTGGAACAGGTTTGTCGCCGATGCTCTGGGACGAAATCGTTGGACGCACGGCCTGCGCCGATTTTGCCGCTGATGAGTTGATCCGCTGGTGAAAAAAATCTGTGTTGTGACTGGGACCCGTGCCGAGTATGGCTTGTTACGCTGGGTCATGGCCGGTATTGCGGCCTCTCCTTCTCTTGAACTTCAACTGATTGTGACGGGGATGCATCTGTCACCGGAGTTTGGTCTAACTTACAAAGCAATCGAGGAAGACGGTTTTTTTATTGACCGCAAGGTTGAGATGTTGCTGAGTTCCGACACGCCAGTCGGTGTGACCAAATCGATGGGTTTGGCCGTTTGCGGTTTTGCCGATGTGCTCGCTGATCTGGCCCCAGACCTGATGTTGGTTTTAGGGGATCGTTATGAAATCCTTGCGGCGGTCTCTGCCGCGATGATTGCACGCATTCCCATTGCGCACTTGCATGGTGGAGAATTGACCGAGGGGGCTTTCGATGAGGCGATTCGGCATTCGATTACCAAAATGTCACATCTGCATTTTGTTGCAGCCGAGGAATACCGCCAGCGTGTCATCCAGTTGGGTGAGCAGCCGGCACGGGTTTTTCAGGTCGGTGGGCTGGGAATTGATAGCATTTTGCGCTTGCCGCTGCTGACACGTCATCAACTGGAGGCTTCGCTCGATTTCCGACTGGGGATGAAGAACCTGCTGGTAACCTTCCATCCCGTTACATTGGAACAAGGAACGGCAGCCGACCAGATGCGTGAGCTTTTGGCTGCCCTTGCCGAACT
Organism: Pseudomonadota bacterium; assembly: GCA_041179245.1. GTDB lineage: Bacteria > Pseudomonadota > Gammaproteobacteria > Burkholderiales > Rhodocyclaceae > JBEGTT01. Next base: position 12,003 of record JBEGTT010000071.1, on the reverse strand, counting down.
TAAAGATACCCACATTATTTTTACCATGCCAAATTCAGATACTGATAGTCGTCAGTTATTTGATTTGGTACATACTTTTGTTGCTGAACATCCAGAAACAGCGAAAGCATTCACCTCGCTTGGTCAATTACGTTATCTCTCTGCGGTGAGATGGGTTGACGCCGTCGTGGGCAATTCATCCAGTGGTATTGCCGAAGTCCCCTCGCTGGGTAAGGGGACGATCAATATCGGTGATCGACAGCGGGGCCGTTTACGGGCTGCTAGCGTTATCGACTGCGTTCCAGAGCGTTTGGCGATCTTGGGAGCGTTGGCGATACTTTATTCTCCCGAGTTTCAAACGACGCTCGCTGAAATAGAGAATCCCTATGGTTCTGGAGGAGCAAGTGAGAGAATATTACGGGCGATAGAGGCGACTGATCTTGCCTCATTACTCAAGAAGTCTTTTTTTGATTTACCCGTTAGGGGCGACATGGAACACGATGAAAACTGAAGGGATTTGGCAGCGAGCCGTTTTGCAGCCGAGTGCGACGTTGCATGATGCAATTCATGGGCTGAATGAAGTTGCCATCAAAATTGTCTTGGTCTGCGATCAAGCAGGCATGTTGTTGGGGACTATTTCTGACGGTGATATCCGACGTGGATTGTTGAGGGGGTTAACGCTGTCTAGCCCAATCATGGAAGTGATGCGGGCTGACCCATTGGTGGTTCCGGAAGGGATGAGCCGTAAGCTAGTTTTTCAGTTGATGGCAGCCAACAAAGTTCAGCAGATCCCAGTGGTTGATGCCTTAGGTCATCCGGTTGGCCTGCATTTGTGGGATGAACTGACAACACCCGTCGAACGTCCAAATTTAATGATTATTATGGCTGGTGGCATGGGAGCAAGGCTCCGCCCGTTCACTGAGTCCTGCCCCAAGCCAATGCTTTCGGTGGCTGGTCGCCCCATGCTCGAACATATTATCGAGCGGGCTAGTCGAGAGGGATTCCGGCATTTTGTATTAGCTGTTCATTATCTTGCGCACATTATTGAAGACCACTTTGGTGATGGGACTCGTTTTGGGGTGCAAATTGATTATTTGCGAGAACAGTCCCCGCTGGGAACGGCTGGCGCCTTGTCGCTGCTGGCTCCGTTCCCCGACCTTCCGTTTGTGGTGACCAATGGGGATGTAATGACCGATATTCGCTACGGAGAGCTGCTCGATTTTCACCAGCGTCAGGGTGCAATGGCGACAATGGCTGTACGTTTGCATGAATGGCAGCATCCTTTTGGCGTGGTTCAGATGGAAGGTGTTGATATCGTCGGGTTTGAGGAAAAACCCATTGCACGGACACATATCAACGCTGGCGTTTATGCATTGTCTCCAGCAGCGCTAGAGAGTCTTCGGAAAGAAGAGCGTTGTGACATGCCGGGACTGTTCGAGCGAGTACAGGGTCAGAGTGGGCGCACGATTGCCTATCCCATGCACGAACCTTGGTTAGATGTTGGGCGCCCGGATGATTTACTCAGGGCTAATAACCCCCAAATAAATCCTAATATGGAAGCATAAAAAATGGCACAAAATAGTCAGGCATCTTGTCAGTGGTGCTCCAATTGTCTGGCGATGTCTACTCGGCCTCGCATTACCTTCGATGAGCGTGGATGGTGCAATGCCTGCCGCTGGATGGAGAAAAAGAAGAACCTCAACTGGGATGCACGACAGCAGGAGTTGGTGTGCCTACTTGATAAGCATCGCCGCACAGATGGGCAGTTTGACTGCTTGGTACCCGTTAGCGGGGGCAAAGATGGTTCTTATGTTGCGTACAACCTCAAGCATAAGTATGGAATGAACCCTCTTTGTTTGACTGTCACACCGGCTTTAGCATTGCCGCTAGGTGAAGAAAATCTGCGAGCCTTTGTGAATAGTGGGTACAACCATATTTCGGTTAATCCGGCTCACGAAGCAATGCGGGTACTGAATAAGGTCGGATTTGTAGAGATGGGCTTTCCTTATTACGGTTGGCTAACAGCAATTCTGGCTACGCCAGTGCGTATTGCGACCCAGCTTGGAATTGGCCTGATTTTCTATGGTGAGGATGGTGAGGTGGAGTACGGGGGTACGACTGAGACAGACAAAAATCCGATTTACGATGTGCAATACATGAGGAAGATCTACCTTGAGGGTGGCTATGAGAAGGTATTGGCTAATGCGGGTGTTTCTGACTCAGACCTCTATTTTTTCCGTTTCCCCGAAGACGCAATGCTTGCTCGTTCACCGATTGATATTACGCATTGGTCGTATTTTGAGAATTGGGACCCCTATCGGAACTATTTGGTAGCTAAGGAGCATTGCGGTCTCAAAGAGTCTGACAGTACAAATAGCGGGACATTTACCAACTTTGCCCAGAATGATCAGGCGCTTTATGCGCTGCATGCCTATTTGATGTACCTCAAATTTGGTTTTGGTCGTGCCACTCAGGATGCATCAATTGAAATTCGGCGGGGGGCAATGGACCGGGAACAGGCAGTCCACTTGGTTCGTTTGTACGACGGACATTACCCGCTGGAATACATAGAAACCTATCTCGACTATTACCAGATGAACCGTGAGGATTTTGATGCTGTCCTTGATCGCTGGGTCAATCGTGAACTTTTCGAGAAGATCGATGGTTTTTGGAAACCGCGCTTCATGGTGAGTTGAGCGTGACACCTAAAGTAACGGTAATCGACTATGGGATGGGCAACCTTTGGTCCGTCATCAGTGCGCTAAAATATTTGGGTGCTGATTGTGTTATCAGCAGTAATCCACAGGAAGTTGTGGGTGCTGATATGTTGTTGTTGCCGGGGGTAGGTTCATTTCGCAAAGCGATGGAGGCTTTACAGGAACGTGGCTTGGTAGACGCCATAAACGAAGCCGTTCTAGTTCGCCAACGCAAGATTCTTGGCATTTGCCTCGGGATGCAACTTTTTGCAGAAGTGGGTACGGAGGATGGTCAGTGTCTAGGCTTGGGATTTATTCCGGGTACCATCGAGCGCTTTTCTGTTGAAGAAACCCGTGGCCTAAAAATACCGCATGTTGGCTTTAATAGTGTTGAAGCGCCAGCGGAAAGCCGGCTGTTTTCTGGGTTAACACCAAGGGCTGATTTTTATTTTGTCCATTCCTATCGTTTGCTAACGGGCAATCTGGCGGGCAAATGCGGCATTTGTCACTATGGGGTTGATTTTGTTGCCACCTATGAGCATCAGAATATTTTTGCGACTCAATTTCATCCTGAGAAAAGCCAGACCAATGGTCTACGTTTGTTAAGTAACTTCCTTACTGCCTAGCGCCATGCTCAAAAAACGCATCATTTTCACCTTGCTCTACGATTCTGGCTTTTTCATGTTGAGCCGGAATTTTCGCTTACAGCGGGTGGGTAACTTGGATTGGTTGCAGCGCAACTACAATTTTTCACACATTGCTTTTTATATTGACGAGCTCATTGTGCTCGACGTTAGCCGCGGCGAACGTAATCCAGAGGCTTTCTGTGAAGCACTAAAGTCACTCGCCGCCGGATGTTTTGTGCCCATTGCTGCGGGTGGCGGTGTTCGTAGTGTCGAGGATGCTCGCCAACTACTGCGTTCAGGCGCAGATAAAATTGTCGTGAATACGGCTTTATTTGATACACCAGCTTTGGTTGCCGAGCTAACACAAGCATTTGGTCAGCAATGTATCGTCGGTTCGGTTGATGTTAAACGCATGGCCGATGGGGAGTATCGTATTTTTACCGCACAGGGTGATCGGATGATTCCTTTAAATCCTGCTGATGCGATGAGCTGGCTGGGTGAAAAAATCGTTGGGGAAATTTATCTCAATTCGATTGATCGCGATGGTACGGGTCAAGGCTACGACTTGGATCTTCTGGATATCTTGCCATTGAGCTGTCCTGTGCCGGTGATTTTGGCCGGCGGGGTCGGCAATGGGTCTCATCTGGTTGCCGGATTTCAGGATGCAAGGGTTGATGCTGTTGCGACGGCCCATCTATTTAATTTTATCGGTGATGGATTGCAGCGAGCTCGGGAAACCTTGTTGGCACAGGGCGCCTTGTTAGCAAGTTGGCCTTCACTGAATGACCTTCGGTTGGTTTTGCCTGTACAAGACACCGTGATGACCCATCCATGAAACGTCGTATTCTCATCGTTGGATTAGGCAGTATTGGTCAGCGGCATTTGCGCCTGGTCCGGGCGGTGCATCCGGATGCGGATATTCGTGTCCTTCGCCATCGGCCGCCGGACCAGATACCGGAATTTGCTAACGGCTGTTTTGGGACACTTGAGGCTGCTCTGGCCTTTGCGCCGCAACTTGCCGTGATCGCAAATCCGGCTCCCTTTCATTTGTCCGTAGCGCAAGCGTTGATAGCCGTGGGCTGTCATGTATTGGTCGAAAAACCACTGGCTTCTGACTCGGAGGGAGTGACTGCTTGTTTGGCGCAGGCGCGAACGGCTGGGGTGGTATTTCAGGTGGGCTATAACCTTCGTTTTTTACCCTCCTTGGTTGAATTCCGCCGACAAGTGCGGGCCGGCGCTGTAGGCCGAGTGTTTTCGATTCGCTGCGAAATTGGACAGTACCTCCCGTCTTGGCGCCCAGGAACTGATTTTCACCAAGGTGTATCTGCACGAGCCGAATTGGGTGGCGGGGCGTTGCTGGAGCTTAGCCACGAACTCGACTATCTGCGCTGGATCTTTGGCGAGGTTTTGTGGGTGAGTGCATGGACAGGAAAGCTGGGCGGACTGAATCTGGACGTGGAAGACACCGCTCATCTCACGCTCGGTTTTGCCAACGCCATGATGGGAGAGTCTGCCGTGGGTGCTTTGAGTATGGATTTCGCACGGCGGGATACCTCGCGTCAATGTTTAGTCATCGGAAGTGATGGCAGCCTGCGCTGGAATGGGTTGACTGGATTGGTGGAGATTTACGCACCTGAGAGCGGTAGTTGGCAGGCGGTTTATTCCCATCAACACGGGCGTGATGATAGCTATATCGCGCAATGGAAGCATTTTCTGGGGTGTGTTGAGCGTGGAGAAAACCCGTGTGTTAGTGGAGAGGATGGGTTGGCTGTTCTGAACATCGTGGAGGCAGCGAAGCTTTCCGCTACCCAGCTTGGGCAGCGAGTGCTGCTGGCTACATAAGGAAAATAATATGGATGCCATTGCCTTCATTTTTGCACGTGGCGGGTCGAAGGGATTGCCCGGCAAGAATATTCGACCCTTGGCGGGTAAGCCGCTGATCGCTTGGGCGATTGAGCATGCCAAGGCCGTTCCGCGTATCCGGCGGGTGCTGGTGTCGACTGACTCGGCAGAAATCGCACAGGTGGCCCGTAATTTTGGTGCAGAAGTTCCTTTTCTACGGCCAGCAGAGCTCGCTCAAGACCATTCGCCAGAATGGCAAGCGTGGCGACATGCCCTTGAATTCATTCTGCAAGATGAAGGGCGTTTGCCTGATGCGATGGTTTCGGTCCCCGTAACGGCGCCGCTACGTTTACCAATAGACATCGAGAACTGCCTAGATACCTACGCAGAAGGCGGTGCTGATATGGTGGTGACCGTGACCGATGCGCACCGCAACCCGTACTTCAATATGGTCAAGCAAAATCCCAATGGCACCGTTGGGGTGGTTGTTCCATATACCGATGGTGTGTCTCGCCGGCAGGATGCACCGGCTGTCTACGACATGACCACGGTGGCTTATGTGGCCAATCCTCAGTTTGTCCTGACGCAGGATTCTGTTTTTTCTGGTCGGGTTAAGGCCGTGCATGTTCCGCTAGAACGTTCGAGCGACATTGATACCCTATTCGATTTTGAGTTGGCAGAATGGCTGATGGGTAGAAGGGAGGGGCAGAATGGGCAGGTTAAATGAATTGATGGCCCTGAATGGGCGTCGGGCATTGATTACCGGGGCCAATGGCGGTCTAGGTAAAGTGATGGCCCAAACATTGGCCGAGATGGGCTGCGCACTGATTTTGCTGGATCGACCGGGAAGTGATTTTTCCCAGTTACAGGAACAGTTGGAATCTTGCTGTACTGGTGATGTCCAGCTAATGGAATGTGACCTGGAAAATGAGCAGGCGCGTACGGAAATGATTCAGACCGTAAAGTCTGAAGGACTGGACATCCTCATCAATAATGCAGCCTTTGTTGGGACTTCTGGTTTGCAGGGCTGGGGGGTACCGTTTGCCGAGCAATCCTTGGACACTTGGCGGCGGGCGATGGAGGTCAATCTGACGGCTGTTTTTCACCTCTGCCAAGGATTTTCGGCCTCGCTGCAAGCTTCAGGTCATGGCTCAATCATCAATGTGGCTTCGATCTACGGTGCTTTTGGTCCGGACTGGCAACTGTACGAAGGAACCAGTATGGGAAATCCAGCGGCTTATGCAGCCTCGAAAGGGGGGGTCATTCAATTGACCCGTTGGTTGGCGACGACCTTGGCCCCTGATGTGCGCGTGAATACGATTTCCCCAGGTGGGATTTTCCGGCAACAGCCGGAGGTGTTTGTTGAGCGATATTCCCGGCGGACTCCTCTGGGTCGGATGGCAAGTGAGGACGATTTCCGGGGAGTAGTCGCTTTTCTGGCAAGTGATATGTCACGTTATGTGACAGGACAGAATCTGCTGGTAGACGGTGGATGGGGTACCTAATGACATTCTTGTCGGAGCATAGTTGTGGCATTGATTGATACTCTGAAAGTCAGGATGCGGCCCTTTATGCGGCCAATTGTCCGGTTCTTCATGTATTTTTTTTACGATACGTCCTATACGATGGGAACGGGCGGTCAAGTAGTGCTCGGTAAAAAGGTTGCGGTCGCCAATACCCTGTTTAATGTGTCGAGTGGCTCGATTTACGTCGGCGATTACACAATATTTGGGCAGAATGTGATGGTGCTAACGGGGCGGCATCAGTTTGTAAATGGCGTTCGTGCTGGCCTAGACGTGGTGAAAAATACCCCCGCATGGGGTGGTGGTGCTATTGAAGTGCCTTCGGAAGGCTACGATATTCATATTGGAAGTGGTACGTGGATTGCCTCGGGGGCTATCGTGACAGGGGGCGTTACCATCGGTAATCATGTGATTGTTGCAGCAGGAGCGGTTGTAACCAAAGACTTGCCTGATCATGCCATTGCAGCCGGTATTCCGGCCTGTGTGATTGGGGATACACGGAAACTGGATAAAAAAATATGAAGAAGTCGGTCAAACAAATCGAAAGTTGCCGCATTAGCGGAAGCAAAAATCTGGTGAAAGTGTTGAGTCTAGGAGAACAGTTCCTAACAGGCGTGTTCCCAACGCAACAGGAGCAATCTATCACCAAGGGTCCGTTGGAACTGGTGTGGTGTCCAGATAGCGGTCTTCTGCAACTGAACCACTCCTACGATTTGGGGGAGATGTACGGGTTGAACTATGGTTATCGCTCGGGTTTGAACCAGTCGATGGTTCTGCATCTGCAGAACAAGGTGAACCACCTGCAGCGCCTTCGCCCGGTGAGTGCTGGCGACATTGTTCTGGATATCGGCAGTAACGACGCTACGTTGCTTTCGGCCTACAACATCAGCGGATTGAAGCGAATTGGTATTGATCCGACGGGAGTTAAGTTCAAGAATTTTTACCAAGGTGGAATTGAACTGGTCCCCGATTTCTTTAGTGCAGAGGCTTACAAAAGCAAGTTCCCCGCTCAAAAGGCCAGCATCGTGACATCAATTTCGATGTTCTACGATCTGGAACGCCCGAAAGATTTTGTGGCAGACATTGCCGAAGTTCTGGACAAAGACGGTATCTGGCATTTTGAGCAGAGTTACATGCCGACGATGTTGCGCATGAACTCTTACGATACGGTCTGCCATGAACACTTGGAGTATTACTCGCTGGCCGTAGTGAAAAAACTGGTTGAGGAACAGGGGCTAAAAATCATTGATGTTCAGATGAATGACGTCAATGGAGGCAGTTTTGCGGTAACAGCAGCGCGTAGTGATTCAAGTCTGAAAGCGAATGCGGCGGTGATTAACTGGTTGCTGGAGCAGGAGGAACGGATTGGCCTGAATACCGAGAAACCCTACCGCGAATTTGCCGAACGTATTCAACGGCACCGGGAAGACCTGACCCGACTGGTGGGGGCATTGAATGCCGACGGTAAGAGAGTGGTCGGTTATGGTGCGTCAACCAAGGGCAATGTGTTGCTGCAGTACTGTGGTTTTACGGAAAAAGATATTGCCTGCATTGCCGAAGTAAACCCAGATAAATTTGGCTGTTACACCCCGGGTACGCTGATACCAATTCTCTCTGAAGCGGAAGTTAAGGCGATGAAGCCGGATTACATGATTGTTTTGCCTTGGCACTTCAAGGCTTCGATTATCAGACGGGAAGCGGAGTATTTGGCTTCTGGTGGGAAACTGATATTCCCGCTGCCGGAAATTGAAATCGTTTAACACGTATGAACCGTAGCGCAGTTATTGTGGGGGCGGGGGGGCAGGATGGTTCCTTGCTCCGGCAGAGTTTGGAACGCCAAGGCATCGAAGTTGTTGGTGTAACCCGTCAGGCAGTTTTTCGCGGTAATGAACCGATGCTCGATTTTGCTGATGGATTTTCTGTGGGGGATCTGGCATCGGTAGAGCATCTACTGGGAACGATTCAACCGGATGAGGTGTATTACCTCGTAGCCCACCATGCCTCGTCTGAACGTGACAATGGCAGTGATCATCCGGACAACTTCAAACCTTTCCATCAGGTGCATGTTGAAGGGTTCTTGAATTTCCTGTGGGCAATTCATCAATATTCCCGCCACAGCCGGATTTTTTATGCGGCTTCCTCGCTGGTGTTTGATGGTTCGATTGGGCCTGAGCAGAATGAAGAAACCCCGTTTAGTCCGGTTGGTTTTTATGGCCTGACCAAAATGCAGGGAATCTGGCTGTGCCGGCAATTCCGCAAATCGCATGGGATACATGCCTCATCAGGGATTTTATATAGCCATGAATCAGTTTTTCGGCGAGAAACTTTTTTGTCGAAAAAGCTAATCAAGGCTGCCCACGAAATTGCATTGGGGCAACGAGAGACCATTCAGGTAGGAAGTCTTCTGGCCCAGAATGATTGGGGATACGCCCCAGATTATGTCGAAGCCTTCCAGAAGATTGTTCGGTTGGATGCCCCTGATGATTTTGTGGTGGCTACAGGAGAAACCCATACCGTGGCTGAGTTTGCGCAGATCGTTTTTAGTTGCTTTGGATTAGATGCGAGCCGGTGTGTACGAGAAGCTCCTGCTGTGTTGAGCCGCGTTTCCCCTCGCAAGATCGGTAACGCGACAAAACTGGCAAAAGCAACGGGCTGGAAACCGGGGCAACCATTTCAGACTATGGTTAAGAAATTGGTGGCAGATTATCTGAGTACTGTCGCGGAGAGCGTGAACCCATGAAACCCACTTTGATTGCACGTTTACCGGTTCTGTTTTACCTAATTACTGGGTTCGTCCTTCGTTTGTTCGCCTGGCTGCCCGGTTTTTATAAGCGACCTCGAAACCTTGAGGGGCAGCGGCTCTTGCTGGGTATCGAGGCGGGTATTCAAGGATGGAATTCGATCGAGTTCAAGGAGTTGTATCAGTCGTCCTGTGAATATTTTGGTGAAGCGGCCATCGTCAAACTAGCGATAGACCGCTCCAAGCCATATCTACCTCAGGTGGCCTATTTTCTTGCAAAAAATCCACTGACTCACTATCTGTACGATCCCCGTACCGGTCGGGCAGAATCTGAGCAAACATACTGGACTGCCTTGGTCGACTCAGTATCCGTAGCGGTACTGCTAGCTCGTTTTCGCGTGGTCCCGGTCGTATATTTGACTGATTTGGCCTACCGCCTTTGGCGATGTCAGGCCGCTGCCGTATCCAGTGTCGAGGGTGTGGTGGTGACTTTTATGATGCCTCGACGTATTCAGGCCATGTTCCCGCATCGTCGGCTAGTGGGGCCTTGTTTGATGCCTTTTTCCATACAAACACTTCGTTACCTTGAAGCACTCAAGACTGAACTTATCAGTCATGGGCAGGTGACGAATGTGGTTCGATTCACCGGGTCACTGTATGAGCCGCGAGCAACTTTCCTGAAAAACTTTAAGGCGGTATTGGCTGATAAGGCAGATATACGTGGGCGGGAACTGGGTACCCAGCGCCAGACCGACGAAACCTACTGGACTTGGATCGCCTCGGTCAACATTGTGATTACGACGGCGGATCAGTTTTTCCAGCCCGGTGCGGATATGCGCCATGTCCCACACCTAATTTATCGTTATCTGGAGGTTCTGGCTGCAGGGTCACTGTTGCTGGCACCTGCTGTTCCTGGTATCGAGCGGTATTTTGTGCCTGGCTGCGATTTTGTGGCGTTCTCAGACCTTGAGGATGCCACTAACAAGGCGAGTTATTACCTTGAGCATGAGGCGGAAGCTAAGGCCATTGCTGCGGCAGGGCACGCCAAAGCAGCAAAACTGATCGAGTCCCACATTTTTTGGATGCAGATCGATACCGCTTTGGGTAGTCGTTCCTTGTTCAGGTGAACATAATCAACGATTGAAACCAGCCTCATCATTGACGACTAACCCTTACAGGCTACAACTCGTTTATTAATTCGTTGATCTGAAGTGGGGTGTTGCCAACCCTTCCCACCTGAATTGCTGCAGCGATTGACCCTAGGCAACCTGCCTCCCAAATGGATGCGCCACACGCCATGGCCATTGCACTAGCAATTAATAATGAATCGCCAGCGCCTGCGACATCTTTGGGATGAGTGTTGAGTGCAGGTACTTGATCAGTCAGAAATTGTGTTTTTTCGTTGTCAGCATGAATCAGTAATCCTTCCTCGCCCAATTTAAGCAAGATATTTTTAGCTTGCGCCTGTTGCCGTAGTTTTTCAGCCAACACGACTAAACCATCCTCATGGCTTCTAGCGCTAATACGCGCCTCTCGCTCAGTTGGTGTAATTAAATCCATCCCGCGAAAACGACTGATGTCGCCAATTTGTGATGATGATTGGCTGTCTGCTGCGAGCAGTAAATTGTGTGTGCGCGCTAGTTGTGAGGCTGAATCCACTAAAGATTGGGGAAGGCAACCGTAATTGAAGTCAGAGAATACAAGCAAATCGGCCCCCTCGATTACTGATTCTAGGGCATCTAGGAGGCTTTGCTGCAGTTCAGCGGAAATTGCACCTTGGTGTAAATGGCTAACCCGTAGCAGTGATTTACCTTTGCTGCGGTAACGTTGTTTTAGCGTAGTTGGGCGATTGCTATCCTTGAGCAGATGAGTTTTAACCCCGGCCTTGTTTAAAGTGTCGATACTAAATTCGCGGGCTTCATCAATGCCGCTGACTGAAATGAAGTGAACATCGGCACCCAAACCTGCTGCATGAGCTGCAACGATCCCAGCGCCACCAATGAATTTAGCGGAGTCGATGGGGGTTACTACAATCGTTGTGTCTTCTTGTGACATTCCGAGTGGTTGACAAGTAATGTACTCATCAACAATCAGGTCGCCTAGAACAATCAGCTTCAATTGACTAAATCGTTTCGCAATCTCGACAAGGTGGCTCGTTTGGATGTTATTGCGCAACAGATATTCTTTAGGAATTTGGATTGTATTGGCTGCTAAATCTGTAAATTCTCGCCGAATTAAATCGAGTGACGAAAATAGTGTCTCGCCAGAGCTAAATAGTAACTTTCCCCCGTATTGATTCAATGCCGCCACTTCTGGATTAAATCGCTTCTCATGCTCTTTGCCTTTGACAACAATATTTGGCTGAAGTCGTTCAATGACATTAACAATGGGTTCATCGATGATGAACGCTTCGTTGACATAAGAGTTACTTAACACCCCCTCTAATCGGAGGTTTGCTGGAACGTGCGCAGATTTTCCTGCCAATTGATCGCTTTCCACGGCTACGACGAGGTGTGTCCCACACTCCTTAGCAAATCTAAGCAAACGCAGATGCCCAGGATGAATAACATTAAAATGGCCTGATACTAGAACGGTCT
>JBEGTT010000070.1:0-5165 GCA_041179245.1 Pseudomonadota bacterium | reverse complement strand
GAAAACCAGTGTTACGTGCTGGCCATTGGTCAGGGTGGTACTCACGAGAATGGCCGCCAAACCCACGGCAACAGCATGATGATTGATCCTTGGGGAACCGTATTAGCGAGGCGCGAAAAAGGAGCTGGTGTTGTGCTCGCCACGCTTTCTCACCAACGTATTCAAGAGGTTCGGCGTAATCTACCGGCCTTGCAGCATCACCATTTACAGGAGTTTTAATGAGTTCTGCAGCAAACAACAACGCACTGGTACAGGCTGAATCCCTGTTGTTAACCCCCTATGGACTTGGCGTAGATGCGCTGGGGAAGGTGTTTGGGGAAATGGCGGCTCATCAACTGGATGATGCGGATCTCTATTTTCAATACTCTCGTTCCGAAGGCTGGAGTCTGGATGAAGGTATTGTCAAATCAGGCAGCTTCAACATCGATCAGGGAGTTGGTGTTCGCGCGATTAGCGGCGAAAAAACCGCCTTTGCTTATTCCGACGATATTAGTTTTGCTGCTTTATCTGATGCGGCCAAGGCCGTTCGGGCGATTGGTTCGGTAGGCGGTCAGGGCACGGTTCCTCAATTGCGAGGCCGATCGCTTATTCATAGGCTATATGCGCCCAATGACCCACTGGCTTCTTTGCAGGCCCAGGCTAAAGTGGATTTGCTGCACCGCTTAGAAGCATTTGCGCGTCAGGCCGATACTCGTGTTGTGCAAGTCATGGCGGGTTTGGCAGGCGAGTATGAAGTGGTATTGGTTGCCCGCGCTGATGGCACCTTGGCTGCCGATATTCGCCCACTCGTACGGGTTTCTGTCACCGTGATCGTGGAAGAGAATGGACTGCGTGAGCAGGGATCTTCGGGGGGGGGGGGGCGATTTGATTATGGCTATTTCAGCGATACGATTTTGCAGCGTTATGCATTGGAAGCGGTGCACCAAGCGACCATCAACCTCCATGCTAAACCTGCGCCAGCGGGTGAAATGACCGTGGTGCTAGGCAATGGTTGGCCCGGTATTCTGCTCCACGAAGCGATTGGGCATGGTTTGGAAGGCGACTTCAACCGGAAGGGAAGCTCGGCTTTTGCTGGCTTACTAGGCCAAAGGGTTGCTGCTTCCGGTGTCACCGTTGTTGATGATGGCACGCTCCCTGATCGTCGGGGTTCTTTGAATATGGATGATGAAGGAACCCCCACTCAGCGTACGGTGTTGATTGAAGACGGGATTTTGAAAGCTTATATGCAGGACAGCCTGAACGCTCGCCTGATGGGCGTTGCGCCAACGGGCAATGGTCGACGTGAGTCTTACGCGCATTTACCTTTGCCGCGAATGACGAACACCACCATGCTAGCGGGGGATAAAGACCCGCAAGAAATTATCGCCTCGGTCAAAAACGGGGTTTATGCGGTCAATTTTGGTGGTGGGCAGGTTGATATCACCAGCGGTAAATTTGTCTTCTCAATGAGCGAGGCTTATCTCATTGAAGACGGTAAGGTGACCACCCCGATCAAGGGAGCGACACTCATTGGCAATGGCCCGGATGCACTGACCCGTGTCTCGATGATCGGCAATGACCTGGCACTCGACCCTGGCGTGGGGACTTGCGGAAAAGAAGGGCAGAGTGTGCCAGTGGGGGTGGGGCAACCAACCCTGCGGCTAGATGGACTGACTGTTGGCGGAACGGGTTAATACCGAATTCTGTTAACGAGCCAGTAGCCGCTTTTTTTGGCTTGCTGTCGGTTGAATGACTAAGGGTGATAAGAGTGTCATCCTTGGTTTTTCGATGGGTGTTTCCGGGCGGCGTTGGGCTGGACGGCTGAAAGCGCTGGAAAATTGCTCCCGGCTGCTAATCAATTGGGCTAGATCGGTTTGGTTGTACTTCACCGCCCACTCAAATGCGCCATCGCCCCAGTCATTTTTAAGAGTTCGGTCGGCACCTTGGCGAATCAGAAAATCGGCCACATCGCGCTTGCCTTCATAAATGGCCGACATCAGCGGGGTGGTTCCGTTGGGTGCTCGGGCATTGAGATCAGCTCCCTTTTCAAGCAGTCGGGTCACTAATTCCTTTTTGCCCGAAAAAGCCGCGTAGTGAAGCGCACTCCAGGCGGCCGCTCGTGGGTCGGGATTGATGTTTGCCCCTTTACTAATAAGCCATTCTGCCGTAGCCATTTTTCCTTGTAGCGAGGCCATATGGAGTGGGGTTTCCCCATTTTTGTTGAGCAGATTGATGCGGGCGCCTTTGGCCATAAATAACGCGAGCATCTTGGTGTCACCATTCCAAGCTGCAATGTGGAGGGCGCTGCCTAGTCGATCACCTTGGAAATTGGGGTCAAGCCCGCGATCAAGCCACTGGCTGGCTTTTTCGGTATCCCCCATTTCGATACTGATGCGGAAACTGACAGGGTCGGGGAGTTCATTGGCTTGCGTGATTTCGCTGTGGAAAAACATCATTAGCGGAACCAGAAAGCCGATTATGATTCGTCCGGCAAGTGGGATCAGATTCTTATTCATATTGTGATTATCGTTGCGTTACGCTCAAAAAAACTCCGCTAAAACCCTAATGAATTTATATGGTTACTCGCGAAACTATGCGCAGCCATTATTAGGGATTCGTTGGTTTTTGACCTTGTCCTTTGTGGTTCACGTGCTACTGGTGGGTGTTGGCGTGCTGTATTTTGCCTTTTTGCCGGAGACGGTAGCAAAATCATTGCCTCTTTCAGTTAACTTTGTTGGTTTGCCTGAGCCTTATATTGAGCCAGAACCCTTGGTGGCTGAAGAGGTGAAGCCGGTTTTGGTGAAGCAAGTTAAAGTCCCCGAATCTCAAAAACATACCGATAAACCATCGGTATTGCCACCGGCAGCGTTACCCCGTCAAATAGAAGAACCCTTAAATAGTTTTTACCCCGATGCTTATGTTTCGAAGCGTTTGAATGGGGATGTTTTATTGCGCTTGATGGTGGAATCAGGGACCGGCAAGGTATTGGGTGCAAACGTTGAAATTGCGAGCCCTTATGGACTATTTAACGAGGCGGCAAAAGAGGCGGTATTGTCCTTAATGCCAACGGTGACTCCGGGATTACCACCAGAAGTATTACTACCAGTCCGCTTCCGCTACGGGCAATAACAACCGGTGCTAATCAAGGCTAGCCTGTTAAAATGTCAAAAATGACTACACGCCTTCACACGAGAATCTAACATTCAATGAAACCGGAGAAACTAGACAAAGGCCCGAAGATCAGTGTGGCCCTAGTCGACGACAACGACATGATGCGAACGTTATTACGCGGAATTTTACGTAGTGAGGATTATGACGTGGTAGCGGAATGTAAGGACGGTGAGCATGCGGTGGATATTGCGGTGCGCTTGAGTCCCAGTGTGATTCTGCTCGATATCATGATGCCGGGAATGGATGGTTTAGAGGCACTTCAGGAAATTCGGCGTAAGGCACCAAATGTTAAAGTCATTATGATCACGGCGAGCGCCAGTGCGGGCAACGTTAAGGAAGCTATTCAGAATGGGGCAAGTGCATTTATTGTGAAGCCGTTTAATGCGGCGAAGGTCATTGCTGCCATTACCAAAGTGGTTGGGCTGAATTGAGTGCTTGGCATGCTTCGCCACAAGGGCGGTATGTTTTGGGCTGGGTCCAGCAGCAATGTGCCGACCGTGTCGTTGATGTGTTTGGCTTCAATGCGCTGCAAATTGGCTTGCCCAGCCTAGATTTGTTGTCGGCAAATCGAATTCCTCTCCGAATAAAAATCGATACCGTTGGCGATGTCGATCTGTGTTGCCACCTGACAGAACTCCCATTAGCGTCGCAGAGCATTGATCTGGTCGTATTACCATTCGTCCTTGATTTTGATGCGGACCCCCATCAGGTGCTACGCGAAATTGAGCGTGTGTTACGTCCAGAAGGGCAGTTGCTGATTATTGGTTTTAACCCTTGGTCGCTTTGGGGATTTTGGCGTTGGGTTAACCGGTTGCCATATCCCCTAGTGCAACGCCCACGTAGCTTTCCTTGGAATGGCAAATATCTTTCTATTGCACGGCTAAGAGATTGGCTGCAATTACTCAGTTTTGAAGTTGATAGAGGCGCTTTTGGTTGTTATGTCCCGCCTTGTGGCTCAGCGAAAATGCTAGGTAGGCTGTCATTTCTTGAGCGGGCGGGGGATCGTTGGTGGCGTGGGGCTGGGGGGACGTATTTATTGCGTGCCGTTAAGCGGGTCAAAGGGATGCGTTTGATGCCACCTTGGGCTACGGTTACCCCTTCTTCAGGGCAGCGGGTGCTTAAGCCCAGTTTAACAGGAGCAACAGGGGTGCGGCAGGAAGGAAAGTCGGAATGAATGGTCAGGAAGAAGAAGCACCGGTAGTCGTGATTTATACCGATGGGGCGTGTAAAGGAAATCCCGGTCCAGGTGGGTGGGGGGCTTTTCTGAGTATGGGCGCTCACACTAAAGAATTGTGTGGCGGTGAAGAAAACACCACCAACAACCGGATGGAATTGACGGCGGTGATTAGAGCCTTAGAAGCCTTAAAGCGGCCTGTTTCAGCTCAGATTCATACGGATTCAAAATATGTCCAGCAAGGGATTAGTACGTGGATTCATGGTTGGAAAAAAAATGGCTGGCGAACAGCAGACAAAAAACCGGTCAAGAACGCAGACCTTTGGCAAACCCTAGATAGTTTGACGGTAGCGCATCAACTAGAGTGGTTTTGGGTCAAGGGGCATGCCGGTGATCCGGGTAATGAACAGGCGGATGCCTTAGCCAATCGTGGCATCGAAGAATTCAGGAAATAAGACTTATGCGCCAGATCGTTTTGGATACGGAAACCACGGGGCTTGATCCTAAGCAGGGGCACCGAATTATTGAAGTGGCTTGCCTGGAGCTGAAAAGTAGGCGACCTACGGGGCGGCATTTCCATGAATACATCCAGCCAGACCGGGAGATTGATGCCGGTGCGCAGGCTGTCCACGGCATTACCGCTGAGTTTCTGGCAGACAAGCCCCGGTTTGCTGAAATAGCCCCGGCATTACTGGCATTTATCGATGGGGCCGAACTGATTATTCACAACGCCCCTTTCGATACGGGATTTTTAGATGCAGAGTTTAATCGTCTAGAAACCTTGGGGCAGCCTAAGGTTAAGGATGTTTCGCCAACCATAACCGACACGCTGGTGATGGCT
>JBEGTT010000069.1:0-4756 GCA_041179245.1 Pseudomonadota bacterium | reverse complement strand
CTTCAAGAATAATTTGAAGTAGGATACTGCGCGTTAACTCTTCGTCCGTTTTAGCATCAACAACACGGAACAACTCATACTTCAACACCAGTTCTTTAACATCGCCAAGGGTGATATAGGCACTTGTCTTTGTGTCGTAAAGCCTGCGATTAGGGTACTTTTTGATCAGGCGTACTGATTCAGACATTGTCATGTTTCCCTCGGCGTTTATTTTGTGTGCAGCGCAACATTATAAACAAAACAGGTTCCCGAAGGAGCCTGTCTTATACAAGAGTTATGCTGAACCGAAGGTTAATTACGCCCTCCCCTGTTCAAATAACTTGAGCCGAGTCGGTACCAATCGAACAATCTGACCTTCAAACACCCCTTGTTGCTCAATTTCACTTAATGGAAGCTCAACCTCGTAATGCTCTAAATCGCCGTTTTGGTGACTTTTCTGCCCCACTAATTCAACGCGGGCAGTCATGCCAAAAGCCAGAACACGACTGACTCGGGCGGCAACACCATCGCCTTGCTCGCCGGGCAGAATAGTTAATTCATGCGGCCTGGCAAATGCGATCACCTCAGAGCCAACTGAGCTGGGTTCAATACCACCGCCATGGGGCAATGGCTGGTTGTTAACATGGACATGGCGTTCATCAGCCCGGCCATGGAAAACATTGACCGCCCCCAAAAATCCATAGACAAACGGGGTTGCTGGGAATTGATAAACCTCAGTTGGCGTTCCAATCTGTTCCACTTTTCCACGATTCATCAACACTACCCGGTCAGCGACTTCCAACGCCTCTTCTTGATCGTGTGTGACAAAAATCGAGGTGATGTGCAGCTCATCGTGCAAATTACGCAACCAGCGGCGTAACTCTTTACGCACCTTGGCATCCAACGCACCAAACGGCTCATCCAGCAGCAACACCCTTGGCTCAACCGCAAGCGCCCTCGCCAACGCAATGCGTTGACGCTGACCGCCGGAAAGTTGTGAAGGAAAGCGATCAGCCAACCAATCCAACTGAACCAACTCAAGCAGGGAATGAACTTTCTGTTTGATGACTGCTTCTGATGGGCGCTCCTTTTTCGGTTTAACCCGTAGTCCAAAAGCGACGTTGTCAAAAACAGTCATGTGCCGGAACAGTGCGTAATGCTGGAACACAAAACCAACCTGACGCTCACGCACATGGGTATCTGAAGCATCTTCGCCTTCCAGCAAAACGCGCCCCGCATCCGCCGTCTCAAGCCCGGCAATGATTCTCAGCAAGGTGGTTTTTCCGCAGCCCGATGGACCTAGTAAGGCCACCAATTCGCCCGTCGGAAAGTCCAGACTGACATTATCCAGTGCATGAAAACTACCGAATGATTTTTGGATATTTTGTACTTCAATGCTCATCTTATTTCCTTATCAGACCTGTTCAGTCGCCGCTTCACGGCCAGCTTGCCATTCAACCCACGTCTTAATCACCAGCGTGACCAACGCCAGCATGGCTAACAATGAAGCCACCGCAAAAGCCGCCGAAAAGTTGTATTCGTTGTAAAGAATTTCAACGTGGAGCGGCAGGGTATTGGTCAGGCCACGGATGTGCCCGGACACCACAGAAACCGCGCCAAACTCGCCCATCGCACGCGCATTTGACAGAATCACACCGTAAATCAGCCCCCACTTCACATTGGGCAACGTGACTTTCCAAAAGGTTTGCCAGCCCGTAGCGCCCAACACAATAGCCGCTTCTTCCTCTTCCTTGCCTTGAGCTTGCATTAACGGAATCAACTCACGCGCTACAAAAGGAAAGGTGACAAAAATAGTCGCCAACACGATGCCCGGCACAGCAAAAATCACCTTCACGTCATGGGCAAACATCCATTCACCAAACCATCCTTGCGCACCAAAAATCAGGACATAAATCAAACCCGCAATCACGGGTGAAACTGAAAATGGCAAATCAATGAAGGTCAGCAGCACGTGTTTTCCGGTGAAATCAAACTTGGCGATCGCCCACGCAGCCATCACTCCAAACACCAGATTTAATGGAACTGAAATTGCGGCGGCCAACAGCGTCAAACGCAATGCCGACAAGGTCGCCGGATCAACCAAGGCATGAAAATAGGCATCAACCCCTTTCCTGAACGCTTCGACAAAAACAGCGATCAGTGGCATCAGCAAAAACACGGCAAAAAAAGTCAGTGAAATCGCAATGATTGACCACTTAACCCAAGCTGCCTCACGGGTGGCCGGGTTATTTTCAAAGCGAGCCGCAGAATGAATCGCCCCATGTAGTGAAGATACGACGCCAGCCATTAACGATTCCTCCCGGTTCGCTTTGCAGTCCATGCTTGCAAAACGTTAATCAATAACAACAACACGAACGAAAGAACCAACATCACGGCGGCAATCGCCGTCGCACCGGTGTAGTCATACTGTTCCAACTTGGTAATGATCATCAGTGGCGTAATTTCCGACACCATGGGCAAGTTGCCGGCAATGAAAATAACCGAACCATATTCACCAACGGCTCTTGCAAATGCCAAAGCAAAACCGGTCATCAAGGCTGGCCACAAAATGGGAAAAACGACTAAGCGGCATGTCTGCCAGCGATTAGCCCCTAGGCTCGCCGAGGCTTCTTCTAGTTCCGTTTCCAAATCTTCCAGAATGGGTTGAACTGTCCGTACCACAAAGGGCAAGCCGATAAAAACCAGTGCGACCAAAATACCCAATGGCGTAAAGGCCACCTTGATACCCAAGGGTTCAAGATACTTACCAATCCAACCATTCTTGGCATAGAGCGCGGTGAGGGCGATACCAGCCACGGCGGTTGGCAGGGCAAATGGCAGATCGACCAAGGCGTCGACAATTTTTTTACCCGGAAACGAATAACGAACCAGTGCCCACGCCAATAACAGACCAAACACTAGATTAATCGCCGCGGCAAGCAGCGAAGCACCAAAACTAAGCTGATAGGAAGCGACGACTCTGGGGGCGGTAATAACCGACCAAAACTGCTCCCAACTCAAGGAGGAGGTTTTGATAAACACGGCTGCCAGCGGAATCAACACAATGGCTGACAGATAAAAAAGGGTGTAACCCAGTGTCAGGCTGAACCCCGGCAAAACGCGCAGTTTCTTTGGGGAACTCATCTGCGCTCTACCAAAATCGGATATTTATTGTTCATGCCAAGCCTTCCAAATTCGAGAAGGGAAAGTCTAGGGGCAAGCCAATCGAACAAAAAATACTTAATACTTCATTCTTTATACGAAAAAATAGATAAGCAGAACGAATACCTCACTGTTCAATAAAATCAATGCCGAACAGCGTAGCAATCGCTCGCAGGGGTGTCGGTTCTAACCCAGAAGCCAGACTCTTAATACCCAAGGCGCGAAGCTCGTCAATCGTGCTACGCAACTGTTCCGGCTTTTCCAGCAGCCCAGTATCCAGTCGAACTAGCGTGGGCTGGATTTTTCTCAACAGCGAATAATCAACCGGCTCGCACCCCAAACGATGAATTGAAATTTGATAGCCTCTGGATCTGTAATTCCCAATAGCCCTAAGCAGATGTTCATCATCGTTACCAGAACGCCGGATATGCCCAATGTCAACTTCCAGCGTAATTTGTTCAGTTCGCAATCCGCACGCGGTCAGAATTTCCTCAAAAGCTAGGCCATGATTAGCCTGCACGCTCAACATATGCCGTTGATGAATAGGCAAAAATAAACGATCCCTGTTGGGCAGCAACAGATAATTCAGCGCATGAAGTGTCCGTACCAGTCTATCCAAGTAGATAAATTCCTGATCGTCCGTTGGCAGCACAAAAACTGCCTCACTGGAAATCACCTGCTTCTCCGCATCAGCAATGGGATGCAACTGGGCCGAATGGCCATTTTCACGCCCACTGACCACCTCAACAACCCGGTAAAATCTGGACTCAAGCTGAAAACCACCATATCGCGCATAGACCGAACGGTTAGCAGTTCCAAAAGGAATCGACTCTGACCCTTGGCGCCAATTCAAATATCGAACAATCTCTGTCATCGGCATGAAAGCCCTCTTCTCGTTTTTTCGTCGATTAAATACCCATCAATTTAACGAGACGCCCTCAATAGCCAAACAACATTATCGTAATTTAGATATACCCCCTCCTCGTATTAGCTCAAAAAAACATCGTCGTTCTCCCCTCCTCGCGAAGGCACTACATTGGGTTTAATAAATTCAACTGGAGTCTTCATATGTCCGCGCTTATCGTCGGGGGTGACCGAATCAGTACCTATCGTGATTTTCTGACATCACGAGGGTTTGCCAATGTACGACACTGGACGGGCCGAAAAAATAGTGAATGCCACCGAGAACTGCCCGTGGATACCGAATTGGTGGTGGTGCTAGTGGACTACGTTAATCACGGCCTAGCCAGAAAAATTCGACGGATTGCAGGCGAACGAGACGTCCCCATCGTGTTCAGCAAAAGGTCAATTGGGCAATTAGACAGCCAGCTCAACCTGCGCAGAGCTTGATATGGTTATCACGAATTAATCGTTCAATCAGGCGAACTCCTGTCCTTTAATGCGCAGCATTGAATAAAGGAAACCGCCGATGAACCAGAAAAATCTCACCGACCTTCGTGTCAGCACAATCAATAGCCCTGACGGTGACTGGAATCTACGGAAAATCGTGGCCGACCTTCGGGAGTCACGCGAAGTTAGCCATCGTGTTCGGCATCAGGGGTGCGTTCGCGAACTGCCTTCCCGCGAAGCCTTACAACACATCCTCGATGGTTTA
>JBEGTT010000068.1:0-6579 GCA_041179245.1 Pseudomonadota bacterium | reverse complement strand
CGTCGCTGCTTTTAATATTGTGTCGACGCTAGTGATGGCGGTTACCGACAAACAAGCGGACATCGCCATCCTGCGTACCCTCGGCGCATCACCGCGTAGCATCATGGTGATCTTTATGGTGCAAGGCGCATTGATCGGTTTTATTGGTCTGGGGCTTGGCATCGTCGGGGGCGTAACACTGGCGCTAAATGTGGATGTTGTGGTGCCGCTGATTGAGCGGTTGCTAAGCACCCAGTTCCTGTCCAAAGAGGTTTATTACATTTCTCAGTTGCCCTCGGAACTGCAATGGGCTGATGTCTGGGGTGTCACCGGGATTGCTTTTGTGCTCGCTCTGCTGGCCACCATTTACCCGAGTTGGCGTGCGTCACAGACCAACCCGGCGGAGGCGCTACGATATGAATAAGACGAATCGTGCGGTGCTCATTGCCAACAACATCGGTAAAACGTTTATCCAGCCAGGAGAAGACGAATCAGGCCAAGCCGGCAAAGTTGAGGTCTTGTCAGGCATCAATCTGCACGTTGAACGAGGGGAAACAGTGGCTATTGTGGGCACCTCTGGTTCAGGAAAAAGTACGCTGCTGCACATACTCGGCGGATTGGACACCCCCACAACCGGTACAGTTTCCCTACTTGGACAACCTTTAGAACAACTGACTGAAGAAGCTCGGGGCAAATTACGAAATCAGCACCTCGGCTTCATCTATCAGTTTCATCACCTACTACCAGAGTTCTCGGCACTCGAAAATGTCGCCATGCCGATGTTGATTGGGCGCAAACCCAAAGCCGAAGCGGAGCAACGTGCGGCAGAGATATTGAAAGCCGTTGGCTTAGGTCATCGTTTGCACCATCGACCAGCCGAGCTTTCCGGTGGGGAACGTCAACGCGCAGCCATTGCGCGGGCGCTGGTCGCCCACCCGGCAGCCATTTTGGCGGATGAACCCACTGGCAACCTAGATACACACACAGCGCGACAAGTTTTCGACCTACTGATTCAGCGGGTCCGCAGTGAAGGCAGCGCGCTCGTC
The DNA here is from genome assembly GCA_041179245.1 of Pseudomonadota bacterium. GTDB lineage: Bacteria > Pseudomonadota > Gammaproteobacteria > Burkholderiales > Rhodocyclaceae > JBEGTT01. Next base: position 5,554 of record JBEGTT010000068.1, on the reverse strand, counting down.
ATCGTCACCCATGACCGAGAGCTAGCGGCCCGGACAGATCGACAAATTATCCTCGACCTTGCTAGGGCTTAGTGCGCCACCACGGCTTCTGCGTGATGCTCAGCGGAATGATGTTCATCAATTTTGAATCGTTCTGGAACCAAATCAGAGCCTGACTGAAGATTCTGCAGGACGACTTCCTTGTAATCTTCCGGGATAGGAAGTGCGAGCATCAAATGCTCATACGAACAGCCCTGCAGCACGGCATGTACGGCCATCAAATCGGAAGGAATCGCTGGATTACGCTCATCACTGACAATATGGCGCGACGTATCAATGGCAATACGCGCAATGTTAGCCCGAGTACTGTCTGTTCCCTTGATTAACTGGCTAATCAACCCTGGCAATCCCCACGCTTCACACAAGGCTAAGGTCAGCTGACGGAAGGAAAAACCAATCGCTTGCTGCTGTGCCTGAACAGTGCGCATCGCCTTCCCTGACGCCAACTCCAGCTCGGCTTTCATCGGCAACTCTTGCGCAAAGTGCCATAACAGCAGCTCTCCCATTTCGGACAGCAGCGAGGCTAACGTGACTTCATCCGGCGACAAATCGGCTCGCTGAGAAGCCCAAGAGTGGGAAATACTGGCTGCAATGGTGGACCTAAATTCACAGTCATGGAATCCCCGCTCTTGTGATTCACAGACATCGCTGTCACGAACGATATGCAGCAACTCGTTCACCCCGGTTTGCATGATGGCGGCCAGTGCGGTCGTTGTCTCTTGCCCCAATCGGGCAGTGCGTCGGCGTTCTGCTTTGCGCAATAGCTTCAAGGCAAAAAATGGGTCGGCGTGTACATAAGCCATTAAATCCCGTGCAGAGAGAGCTTCTTTTTCTTCTGGACTTTGTTCCAGCAACGTTTTAAAGATGGCCTGAGTGCGGGGCAATACTGGAATTTCCTTATCTTTGAGATAAGCAACCCACTGATCAATCCCCCAGCGCCACTGATGGCTTTTAAGCATGCTTATCTCCTTTTGCAACCATATTCCGATGCTGCTTTATCGGCAATAATAGGCTTAAACTTTAAGCCGTTCGCGGAGTTAACTGATTAGAAAGGAAATGAGTTGAAAACGACAATTTGTTTAATTCGCCACGGAGAAACTCCTTGGAATATTGAGCGGCGTATTCAAGGACATACTGATATCGGTTTAAACAACGCGGGCGTCGATCAAGCGCAGGCAGCCGCCAAGTGGTTAAGTACGAATCACCGAGAGATTAGCCAAATTTATAGCAGCGACCTAAGCCGCGCTTGGCTGACCGCGACCCTGATTGGCGATGCGCTCAAGATTTCCCCAATACCCGATTCCCATTTACGCGAACGGCGTTATGGCAATTTTGAAGGGCTGACCTATCAACAAGCACAGGATCAGTTCCCCGCCGAGTATGTGTCATTTGAAACCCGCATTCCCGACTATGCCATTCCGGGTGGCGGCGAAAGCCTGAATGATTTGTTTACCAGAATCACCCAATCACTTCAGAAAATTATGGGTGCACATCCCGGTGAAACGCTGGCCATTGTTTGCCACGGTGGTGTTCTAGACATCGTGAACCGTTTTGTACGCAACACCCCTTTGAACCAAAAACGAGACTTTGAGGTGCCCAATGCGGGGCTGAACTGGATTCGTTACCAACCGAAAGAAACGCCAAGCTGGGCAATTCTCGACTGGGGCAACACGGAACACCTGGCAAAACAGGCATTAGACGAACTACCCAGTTGAAGAAGGCAGCAAGATATCCTGCATTTGCTGACCTACGGCAGGCAGGGTAGTTTCTAGTAAGGGGTAGGCCTGTGGCAATAAACCGCCGACATAGGCTATTTCAACAATCGCTAGAACCTCTCCGTCCGACAACATAATCGGAGCTACCAGCAAGCGATCAGGGCGGATATGTTCGTTATCCCCCACCTGATAAAAGAAATCCTGCGGTAAATCGTCAATCTCAAGAATGGTTTTGTGATTAGCACATTCCCCAATCATGCCCTCACCTTTGGCAAAGGCCTGCACCAGGCCATGACGACCTCGATAACCATAACTCCCGATCAAGTGATAACGGCCAGTGGTTGGCAAACGAAGGTAAACCCCCCCTAAAACACCACCAATCAGTGGCGTCAAGCGGGAAACCAGCCCCCGAGCGAGTTCTGAGGAATTTTCAATGCCCTTCAAATTTTCCAGCAAGGCTGCACTTTCGGTTTCTACCCAATAATCTTGGTAACGTCCTTGAATAGCTAAGACGGTTCCTTTCAATTCATAACGGAAAAGTCCACCGGACAGCAGCAGCAGAAAAACAAAAACCGAAACAGCCGCAACTAGCCATGCACTACTTGCTTCATAAGCCGATTCGGCTTGCTTGACAGTACGATCAGCGTTTTGCCATTTCAACTCTACTAACTGATAAAAATCGGCCAGTGCAGCGTTGTACTCAGGGTCCAAGGTATCCCGGTAAAACTGTCTGGCCTCATCGCGGAAATTGCTATTCGACAACAACAGGAGCTTAGGAAGCTCTCGCTCATACTCGCCAAAATGTTGCAAAAATGACTCGTACAACATTTTTTCCTGCGGGTCATTCACCGTGGATACATAAACAGCCCACGCGCTTCTGAAAGCCATTTGCTCGCCGGCCATCGCCTGTTCAATATCCAGCCTTTCGGCAGGCTCGCGTGAAGCCAAATGCAAACCGAGCAATTGGCGCAACTCAACCAAATTTGCCCCCGCATCACCAAGGTTGCGCGTTCCCGACAACCAATGCGTCCGAATTTCCGCAGTGGTCTCATTAACTTGGGCAAGTTGATGTAAGGCAAAACCGCCAAAAGAAATGACAGCGGTCACCAAAAATACAAACGCTAGCAAAAGCCACTTTGCTAGCGAATGCATCAGTAGATTCTTAAACTTCGACATCTCACCTTCGCCCCATCAGGGCAGATTTATACAATCCCCCTGTTTACCACATACTTTCACGTTCTGGGGTGGCGCTGACCTTGTGAATCGACAAATCAGCCCCTTCAAACTCTTCCTCGGCATCAAGACGCAGTCCCAGCATTAGCTTGATTGCCCCATAGACAATCGTACCGCCGACAAGGGCAACAGCAATGGCTAGCGCAGTCATCAGCAGTTGGGGCATCAAAGCAATGCCACCCAGCCCGCCCAGCGCAGTACTGCCAAAAATTCCCGCCGCGACACCGCCCCACGCGCCACACATCCCGTGTAATGGCCAAACACCGAGTACATCGTCGATTTTCCAGCGGTTTTGTACCAAGGTGAACATCACCACAAACATCCCACCGGCAATAGCCCCCACCACCAAAGCGCCCATGGGGTGCATCAGGTCAGAACCCGCACAGACGGCAACCAAACCAGCCAAGGGGCCGTTATGCACAAAACCCGGATCGTTACGCCCGACTACCAAGGCCGCCAACGTACCGCCAACCATCGCCATCAGCGAGTTCAAGGCAACCAAACCAGAAATCTTATCCAGCGTCTGCGCACTCATCACGTTAAAGCCGAACCAGCCCACGGCCAGAATCCAAGCACCCAAGGCAAGAAATGGAATCGACGAAGGCGGATGGCCTCCGGCAACGCCACCATCCTTGTGGTAACGCCCATGACGAGCACCTAAAAGCAAAACGGCTGGCAAGGCAATCCAGCCTCCCATGGCGTGAACCACCACAGAACCTGCAAAGTCATGGAACTCTGCGCCATAAGCTTCCTTCAACCATGCTTGGATGCCAAATGCCTGATTCCAAGCAATTCCTTCATAGAAAGGATAAACAAAGGCAACCAAACAAAAAGTCGCCAGTAGCTGGGGATTAAATTTCGCGCGTTCGGCAATTCCCCCAGAAATAATGGCGGGAATAGCCGCAGCAAAAGTCAGCAAAAAGAAGAATTTGGTGAGTTCATAACCATTTTTGGCCGAGAGCACTTCGGCACTCGTAAAAAAGTGGGTGCCATACGCAATGCTGTAACCAATAAAGAAATAGGCCAACGTTGATACGGAGAAATCCGCAAGAATTTTGACCAGCGCGTTGACCTGATTCTTTTTCCGGACCGTACCTACTTCTAAAAAGGCAAAACCGGCATGCATGGCAAGCACCATGATGGCACCTAAAAGAACGAACAGCACATCGCTGGTAGTTTGGTTGGCTTCCATAAATCCTCCAATTCGTGGGAGCCAAACCCTTAGCAAGCACTATTCCAGTGCATGCAGCACTTATCAATCAGATAGTTAGCACCACAAGGAGGATTACGTTCGCACGGTTAATGTGCAAACAAGAAAATTAAGCACCTTAATTGTGCGCAAGTAACTTGCATCACGACCAAAGTCGGTGCGCACCAACTGCCCATAAACCGATAAACGTCATGATTAAGGAACCCAACAAATGCGCCAGCAAGAGCAACAAAGACCACCCATATTGCTGTGCAAGGAATCGTTCAACCACTTCAGCAGAAAAAGTTGAGAACGTCGTCAGTCCGCCTAAAAAACCAGTAATCACAAATAATTTGAGCGCGGGGGGTAAGCCGCTGTTTAAGTGAAAAACCCCAACGGCCACGCCAACAAGGCCGCCACCAATCAAATTGGCCGCCAGTGTTCCTAAGGGAATACCGATCAATAACGGATTAAGAAATATCCCCAGCAGCCAGCGTGCCCACGCCCCTAAAGCAGCGCCAAAGCCAACTGCAACGAAACCCAAAGGATTCATGTCAGCGATCTTTCAGGGCTTCCGCAATAATTCGGTGAATAGTGCGTGAATCAAAAGGTTTGTCACAAATTGCAGAAACACCCGCCCGCTCAACGGCCGCCAAACGCCCCATATCATGCTCACTGGTCAGCATCAGCACCGGCACATCGGCTTGCCAACTTTGCGTCCGGATGTACTCCGTCAATGCCCGACCATCCATTTCAGGCATGTTGTAGTCAGTCATCACCAAATCCACACTAGTCTCGGCAAGGATAGCCAGCGCCTGTACGCCATTTTCAGCCTCGACGATATTTTCGATACCGACATCTACCAGCAACCGGCGAATATGCCGCCTTGCTGCCAGACTATCGTCCACCACCAATATTTTCAGTCGATCAACATTGTCGATTTCAATTTCTTCTTCAGGATTCAGGTAATCGAGAATGGATTGCATCGCTGTCGCAAGCTGCAACTCGGTAAACGGTTTGGCCAGAATAAAACAAGCGCCAGACTGCCGAACGGGGTCAAGCATCTGAGGACGGGTTTCGCTAGAAATTAAAATAAACGGCAACCCCTCAGTCAAGGTACTTTTACGAAGGGCAACCACCAAATCAGCTCCGGCCATATCCTTAAGATAGAAACTGCTGATCACAATATCCGGCATTTCCCGTTCGATAGATTCCAGCGCTTCTTGTCCAGTGCTCACATGATTGACATCACCAATACCCTGCCGCAATAGCATTTGTTTGATAACACTCCCTTGCATGGACGATGGCTCAACGAGCATTACGCGTAAATCAGCCAATTCAGCATGTGCATTCATTATGTTCCCCTTACCCTTTCCAA
>JBEGTT010000067.1:0-5426 GCA_041179245.1 Pseudomonadota bacterium | reverse complement strand
GCTTTGGTACGTTCGGAAATTTTGCAACCGGGTGGGCAACCCGTTCAGGCCGACTACCTGATGGAAAAAGGCGACAAAGGCTGGAAAGTCTTGGATGTACGTTTTGCTGGCGTGAGTTTGGCAGCGAATTACAAAAGTGTTTTTGCTCAAGAAGTTGGAAATGGCGGCGTGGATGGCTTGATTGACTATTTGGTTGCTCGCAACAAAGCTTTAGAAGCTAAACGCAACAAGGGCAATAAATGATCGACTGTATTGACGCAGATGCGGGCAGCACTTGGCGCGTGATTTCGCCCATGACCCAATCGCAAGCAGCGGGATTGTTGGTGGTGGGTCAGAAGTTGCTCATGGCCGATACCGGTGTTCGCCCAGTTATGGTCGATTTGGCTAGTGTGCAGGAAGCGGATTCCAGCGGGTTGGCTGTGTTGCTAGATTGGTTGAGAACAGCGCGCCATCAAGGCCGGTCAATGACCGTTCAGGGCGTTCCGTCTGGTTTGCGTTCGCTGGCCGAGTTGTACGGTATTCAAGAGTTGCTCAATTTTGTCTGATTTTTCCTCCGCCTCCTCATCTCTACCCGCTGTTTCGATTCTGGGTGTCAGCAAGCGTTTCGGCAAATTGCTGGCGCTTGATAATTTAAGTCTGGATATTGCCCAAGGAGAATTTTTTGGTTTGCTTGGCCCTAATGGGGCCGGCAAAACAACCTTAATTTCCTGCTTGGCCGGGTTGGCTAAACCCGACTCAGGACAAATCAAAGTACTGGGTCACGATGTACAGAGGGACTATCGGGCTGCCCGTACTCAGTTGGGCGTGGTGCCGCAGGAACTGGTGTTTGATCCTTTTTTTACGGTGCGTGAAACCCTACGTTTTCAGGCCGGATATTTTGGCTTACGCCATCAGGACGACTGGATTGATGAAATTCTGGAACACCTTGATCTGACAGCTAAAGCGAATGAAAACATGCGCCGTTTGTCAGGGGGGATGAAACGCCGGGTATTGGTGGCCCAAGCGCTGGTGCATAAACCGCCGGTGATTGTGCTAGATGAACCGACGGCGGGTGTGGATGTCGAGCTGCGCCAAGGACTGTGGCAATTCATTCGTCGCTTGAATAACGAAGGTCATACGATCATTCTGACGACACACTATCTGGAAGAGGCTGAAGCGCTCTGTCATCGCATCGCACTGATTAAAGAAGGTAAATTGTTAGCCTTGGACAGCACTGAAAATTTACGGGCACGTCACGGTGGCGCTTCGCTCGAAGAAGTTTTTTTACGCGAAATTGGCAGCAAGGTTTCAAGTCTGGGGGAATTGAAATGACCGGCTTTTTAACCTTATTGCACAAAGAAATTCTGCGTTTTTGGAAAGTCGGATTTCAAACCGTGGCGGCTCCTGTACTGACCGCTATGTTGTACCTCATGATTTTTTCTCAGGTGTTAGCAGATCATGTGCGTATCCACGATTTGCCGTATACCAGCTTTCTGGTGCCGGGATTGGTGATGATGCAAATGATGCAGAATGCGTTTGCTAATTCCTCGTCAAGTTTGATTCAGGGCCGAGTTACCGGAAGTATTGTGTTCGTTTTACTTCCTCCCATTCCCTATGGTGGTTTTTTTGCAGCTTATGTGGTCGCCACCATCATTCGGGGCATGGTCGTTGGTTCTTGCATTTTGTTGGCAACCCTGTGGTTTGCTCCCTTGCAAATAGCTCACCCGGGCTGGGTTCTGGTATTTAGCATATTAGGCGGTGCTGTCTTTGGTGCGTTGGGCATGATTGCTGGTATTTGGGCTGAAAAATTTGATCAGCTAGCTGCATTTCAGAATTTCCTGATCATGCCGTTAACCATGCTGTCAGGTGTTTTTTATTCGATTCATTCCCTGCCTCCGTTTTGGCAACAGATGTCCAGCTACAACCCGGTTTTTTATGTGATTGATGGATTTCGTTATGGTTTCTTTGGTGTTTCGGATGTGCGCATAGAAACCAGTTTTACCGTTGTTGCGTTGTCGGCGGTCGTAATTTCGTTATTGACCTTGCAGCTTCTTAAGTCAGGCTGGAAGTTACGTAACTGAGATAAAAATATGTTATTGAGTTTGGAGAGAGCATGGATAAGTTGTTGATACAGGGCGGGGCACGTCTCTCGGGGGATGTCGTTATCTCTGGCGCTAAAAATGCGGCGCTGCCGATTCTGTGCGCCTCGTTGCTGAGTGCTGAACCGCTGCATCTGACCAATGTCCCACACCTCAACGATATTTCAACCATGCTGAGGTTGTTGGCGCAGATGGGTGTTGGTGTGACGTTAAATGAATCAGAAGGGCTAACGCTCGATGGCGGTGGTTTGAACAATCCACTCGCCCCGTACGATTTAGTTCGTACCATGCGAGCTTCTATTTTGGTATTAGGGCCGTTGCTCGCTCGGTGTGGCGAAGCACGTGTTTCCCTGCCGGGTGGATGTGCCATTGGCGCTCGTCCGGTAGATCAGCATATCAAGGGTCTGCAGGCCATGGGTGCTGAGATTACCGTCGAACAGGGGTATGTTCAGGCGCGTTGTGCTCGACTCAAAGGGGCGCGGATTTGTACCGACATGGTGACTGTCACTGGGACTGAAAATCTGATGATGGCGGCCTGTCTCGCTGAAGGTGAAACCATTATTGAAAATGCGGCTCGTGAGCCAGAAGTGGTCGACTTGGCTAACTGCCTCGTTAGCATGGGGGCGCAAATTTCTGGCGCCGGCACTGACATGATCCGCATTCGTGGCGTTGAAAAACTGCATGGCGCAACCCATAGCATCATGCCTGATCGGATTGAAACCGGAACCTACCTCTGTGCAGCAGCCGTCACGGGTGGAGAGGTGCGATTACTCAAAACGTCAGCCGCCTACCTAGACACGGTGGTTGATAAGTTGATGGATGCGGGGTGTGATATCACCACTGATCGCGAGTCAATTATTTTGAAGGCTCCTCCTCGCCTGAAATCGGTCAGTTTACGGACGGCGCCTTATCCGGCTTTCCCGACCGATATGCAGGCCCAGTTTATGGCGATTAATAGCGTTGCTGACGGTGTGGCGACCATCCGAGAAACCATTTTTGAAAATCGTTTCATGCACGTTAGCGAGTTGATGCGGCTAGGTGCAGATATTCAAATCGAGGGTAATAACGCGATTGTCCGGGGTGTGCCCAAGCTACAAGGTGCAACAGTGATGGCTACCGACTTGCGCGCCTCCGCTTCTTTGATCATTGCGGCGCTGGCGGCTGAAGGCGAAACTATCATAGATCGGATTTACCACCTTGATCGGGGTTATGAGCGGATCGAAGAAAAATTGGCCCGCCTCGGGGCTGTCGCGAAACGAGTGCACTAGAAAGTATATTTAGTCCGTTTGTATCACAATCTTTGCGGTAGACTCGCAAGGCATTAAGTAGTAAATCGCTATTTGGCAATCCCCTGTTGGGGTTTGGCTTTAGATTATTTTGTGAGGAGTTTATGATGTCCGCTATCACTTCAAGCAGCAGTGGCAACGAAGCCTATCGTTCTCAAGTTGCCCAGAAACAAGCTGATCGGCAATTGGCATCGCTGTCCAGAAGCCTTAAATCTTCTACCAGTATTGGAAAGTCTGCTGGGGTTGATACATCTTCTGCTGAAGCTGCGGCCAAAAAAATCTCAGGCGGGAGCTCCAGCCAACCAGCGGCCTCTACTAAGGTTAGTTTGAGTTCAGAAGGGGTTTCAAAGCTTCAAGCTGAAGAATCTCAGAAGAAGGCAGCAAGCGGCGCTACGACAGCCACGAAGGCTGATGCCACATCATCGACGACTTCCGGCTCCAAAGCGGCAAAGAAACAGTTTAAGTCTGTGGATGAAGCGATTGCGTACGGGGCCAGTAAGGCCACTGAGCAAGCGGAGAAAAAAGCGGTAGCCAATAATAAGGTGTCGTCATCTACTGGAACGACTGCAACTGCGTCGCCAGCTTCAGATACGGTGAGTTCAAAGACTACAACGTCGAAAACGGCTAGTGCAGCGACTGCCCAAGCAGCTGAAACGACCAAAGCCGCATCTGCGACAACACAGAGTGCTGCGAAGAAGACAAGCGCTACAGATGCTGCAGCGAAGGCCGATTCGACGGCTGCTACAGCATCTACTGCAAGGGCATCTAAAAAGCAGTTTAAATCAGTTGATGAGGCCATTGCCTTTGGTGCCACTAAAGCCAATGAACAGGCTGAGGCCAAAAAAGCTAAAGCCAATGAACAGGCTAGACAAGCTGCAGCCTCTTCGTCTTATGGTGTTACTAAGGCAATTGAGCAGTACGGAAAAGTCGCTTCGGCGTAACAAACCCGTCCCAAAGCCAATGGAAAACCCGCGATTATGCGGGTTTTTTTTCGTGGAGTTTATCTCTCCTTGCTGGATACCGATTAGTATGAGTTGAGGGCTGCATCCAAAGGGCTGCTAAAATACATCCCCTAATATTTCTAGCAAGCTACGCCAATGGCCCTGTTCAAAAAACGTACTCCCCCACAGCTTCCTCCTCCTACTCAGGCTAGTGCTGCCCCTGCAACGAAAGAAGATATCGCTGCTTTACGTATCGAGGTGGCGCTTCTAAATAGCGGCGTAAAAGCGCTACTGTTTAGAGAGTTCATTGCTGTGATTTTATTGCTTGTATTGCTGCTGGATGTGGCTTCGCGCTACTGAGCACGCTAAAACACTAACAACAACCTCATTCCCATTCAATCGTCGCCGGTGGTTTGCCTGAAACGTCGTAAACCACGCGGTTTAGACCGCGTACTTCATTAATAATCCGGTTGGACACCTTGCCCAGCAGGTCATAAGGCAGATGTGCCCAGTGGGCGGTCATGAAGTCGCTGGTCACCACAGCTCGCAATGCAACGACGTTTTCGTAAGTACGCCCGTCACCCATCACACCGACACTCTTGACCGGCAAAAAGACGGCAAAGGCTTGGCTGGTCAGGTCGTACCATGTCTTGCCAATATCAGCTTCCGTACAAGCACCGGCGGCTACATCGCGCTCGGTGGCCACCGTAGCTCGCAGTTCGTCGATAAAGATGGCATCCGCGCGTTGCAGCAGATGGGCTGCTTTGAGCGTGACTTCACCGAGAATTCGCACCCCCAAACCCGGACCGGGGAAGGGATGGCGATAAACCATCTCACGCGGCAGCCCCAGCGCAACACCCAGTTCGCGGACTTCATCTTTGAACAGTTCGCGAAGCGGTTCCAGCAGTTTCAGGTGCATGTCTTCTGGCAAGCCACCCACATTGTGGTGGCTCTTGATGGTGTGAGCGCCCTTCTTACCTTTACCAGCCGATTCGATCACGTCCGGGTAAATCGTCCCTTGGGCCAGCCATTTGGCAGCAGAAAGTTTCTGGGATTCAGATTGGAAAACTTCAACGAATTCCTTACCGATAATTTTGCGTTTTTGTTCTGGATCGGAAACG
>JBEGTT010000066.1:0-20319 GCA_041179245.1 Pseudomonadota bacterium | reverse complement strand
CTCAAAAGCCATGACGATTACACTTTCCAGCACTCGGTGAATGTTTGTGCGTTGATGGTTGCCTTTGCGCGCGGGCTGGACTTGGATCGCCCAACCATCAAAGAAATTGCTTCTGGTGCTTTATTGCATGACGTAGGCAAAGCCAAGGTGCCTGATGATATTTTGAACAAACCAGCCAAGCTGACGGAAGCTGAATTTGTCAAAATGAAAAATCATGTGGTGCAAAGCAAGATCATTTTGCAGGCCACTCCTGGCATTAGCCAGATTGCAATGGACGTTGCCAGCCAGCATCACGAACGTTTTGACGGTAGTGGTTACCCTAACAAACTGGTTGGGCAACAAATTTCCATGTATGGGCAGATGGGTGCGATTGTGGATGTTTATGATGCGCTGTCTTCTGACCGGGTTTATCACAAGGGAATGCCGCCCACGCTTTCGCTCAAAAAATTGCTCGAATGGAGTAATCACCACTTTGACCCGCGCATGGTTCAGATATTTATTCGCTCGGTGGGCATTTACCCCACAGGCTCACTGATTAAGCTGGAAAGCGGCAAGCTGGGGGTCGTCGTTGAACAAAACGACACCGACCTCCTTCATCCCATCGTACGTGCGATTTTCTCGGTCGACAAAAACTGCTACATCACCCCCACCCTGATCGATTTAAGAAAATCCCAAGACCGCATTGTTGCCCATGAAGACTACGTCAAATGGAACATCAATCCGCATCAGTGGCTACCCACAGCATGACCATCGCTCGACGCGTTACCGCCTGGCCTACCTTTCTGATCGCTTGTTTGTTGACGCTCCTATGGTCTAACGCCAGTTTTGCCGAGCCATCTTCTACACAAGTCGCCGACTGGGCTGCGCGCAGCCAGCAGGCCCAAAGCCTATTCCAGCAAGCAGATACCTTACGCACCGACGCCGACGCCCTCTATGCCCGTGAAGAAACACTTTGCTACGAATTAGTGCTGACCAATAGCTGCCGCGAAAAGGCCAGGCGAGTCAAAGTTAGCGCCTACCAACAAGCCCGCAAACTTGATATCGAAGGTAAGCACATAGAGCTTTCGGTAAAGCAGGAAGAAAAGACTCAGAAAAGCGCTGACGCTGCAGCATCAGAGCCAGAACGTGAATTCAAGGCTCGCCAACGGGCTGAGTCCACCGAAAAACGCAACCAGCAACAAGCGGAAGCCCGCGAAAAACGGCGCCAGAATCGCAGAAACACAGATGAAAACTAATAACCTCACCCCTGAAGAACGCCGAATTGGCATGAGTCTGGCCGCTATTTTTGGCCTGCGCATGCTGGGACTTTTCCTGATTTTGCCCGTCTTTGCCATCTTCGCCAGCAACTTCCCTGGGGGCGATGACGTGACCATGATCGGTATTGCCATTGGCGCCTATGGCCTGACCCAAGCCTGCCTACAAATTATCTATGGTGCAGCCTCAGATCGCTGGGGGCGCAAGCCGGTCATCGTTTTTGGGCTAATTCTGTTTATTGTCGGCAGCGTGATTGCCGCACTGGCAGACCATCTGAACTGGATCATCGTTGGACGCGTTATTCAGGGCGCTGGCGCTATTTCTGCAGCGGTTACTGCCTTGGCTTCTGACCTAATCCCCCCCGAAAAACGTACCCGTGTGATGGCCATGATTGGCTCGTCTATCGGGCTGGTCTTTGCTCTGTCCCTCGTTATGGCGCCCATTCTTTACAGTTGGGTTGGTATGGCCGGGATTTTCTGGCTTACTGCCGCAATGGCCCTTGGTGCCATTGTTCTACTGCTCAAGGTTGTACCACCGGCACCCCCCATTCAACACGCCGCGCCCGTTCCTCTGGCAGAAGTGCTGTTTCACCCCCAACTCGCCCGCTTGAACTTCGGCGTTTTTGCACTCCACCTCACCCAAACGGCCCTATGGGTTCTAATTCCATCCGCGCTAGTTGTTGGCGGCCTTGAGGTGAGTGAACACTGGAAAATTTATCTGCCCGCCGTTCTACTTTCGTTTGTGATCATGGTTCCCGCCATTATTCGTGCTGAAAAACACGGTCAGATGAAGTCGATTTTTACCAGCGCCGTGGTTCTGCTTTTAGTCGTCAGCATGGGGTTTTATCAAGCCGACGCAACCCCGCTCAGTCTGGGACTGTGGCTCACCCTATTTTTTGTCGCCTTCAATATTTTGGAAGCCACCCAACCATCCCTCATTTCACGTATTGCTCCACCGCAAGCTAAAGGAAAAGCACTAGGTCTTTACAACACCCTGCAAGCCATTGGCTTATTTGCCGGCGGATCGTTAGGCGGCTGGATCGCCAAAAATTATGGCGGCGATGCCGTCTTTCTGTTTTGTGCTCTGTTAGCCATCGGCTGGCTAGGGCTAGTATTCAATATGAATTTCCCGGCACAATCTAAACCTGCGCCAGTTTAACGACACAACGGTACAACCCATTTATTCCTAGGAGAAACGCAATATGGCCTCGGTCAACAAAGTCATTATCGTCGGCAATTTAGGCCGCGACCCTGAAACCCGTTACATGCCCAGCGGCGATGCGGTAACCAACATTACCGTGGCCACTACGGATAGCTGGAAAGATAAGGGAACAGGGGAAAAGAAAGAAACTACCGAATGGCACCGCATTGCTTTCTTCGGAAAACTGGCTGAAATTGCCGGCCAATACTTGAAAAAAGGTAGCCAAGTCTATATCGAGGGGAGCCTGAAAACTCGCAAGTACACTGACAAGGACGGAGTCGAAAAATTTGCCACTGAAATCCGTGCTGATTCCATGCAAATGCTCGGTGGTCGTCAAGGACAAGGTCAGCAAGAGGGGGGCAACGACTACAACCCCGGCAACTACGGCGGAAGCAACAATCGTCAGAATTCAGCACCAAGCAATACCGGTGGTAATAGTGGTGGTGGCAACCGCCCTACCCCTGCTAAAACACCGTCATTCGATGACTTGGACGACGACATCCCGTTCTGATTACCCTTCTAAAGTACACCGCTTTCAAAGTAGTAAACAAAAGCCCAGAAACCCATGTGGTTCCTGGGCTTTTTCGTTAAGCACCAAGCACAGCCAACACATCTTGATACGTCAAATGAGGTTTACCAACCAAAATACAAACTACCAAAGGAGCGGTAGCCCCTGTACTGTCCGCATCGTAGTAGAGCGTGCCTGTTGTTGAGTCATAAATATAATATTGCCCAGCTGTTGTTGGGGCCACTAGGCCAGTGTAGTCTTCCCCGTCAAGAGGACATTTCTAAGCGAGAATTTTCTGCTTTCTGCCGATAGGAATGGGGCGGCAGTTTCCCCAGTGCCCGATGTGGGCGTTCTTCGTTGTACGACTTGATCCAGCCCTCGGTTATTTCCAGAGCCATATCGAGGTCATCGAATAGGTAAGCATTCAGAATTTCATGTCTGTAGGTTCTGTTGAACCGTTCAATAAATGCGTTTTGTTGTGGCTTACCTGGCTGGATGTATTTTAGTTCGATCCTGTGTTGCTCACACCATTCGGTGAATACGGCAGCACGGAACTCTGGCCCGTTATCGAGCCGAATGGCTTGTGGTAAACCGTGGATTTCACCAAGCTGTTCAAGCACTCTGATGACCCTGCCAGCAGGTAAGCTGAAATCAATCTCAATGGTGAGGGCTTCACGGTTCGATTCATCCATTACGTTCAGTGTTCTGAATGGCCTGCCTCCATACAAAGTGTCATGCATGAAATCGAGTGACCAGATCAGGTTCGGTGCCAGCGGTGCAATCAATGGCTGTTTGATCCGTTGCGGCAACCGCTGCTTACCGCGTCTTGGCATGTTCAAGCCCATCTCTTGATACACCCGCCAAACCCGTTTGTGATTCCACGGGTAATCGTGGTTTCTCAACCAATCAAAGCACAGCCCAAATCCCCAGCGACCATGTCTGGCAACAATCCCATTTAACGCGTCAATCACCGGGGCATCCTTGGTCAGCTTATCTGTCGGTTTGCGGTAATACGCAGATCTAGACATACCAGCACAGGAACATGCACGCAAAACAGGTAGATGCCATTCCTTCACCAGCACCACAGCGGCTGCCCGCTTCTCAGCAGGCGCCACTACTTTTTTGCGAGAAATCCCCGCATCGCTTTGTTCTCAAGCGTCAGGTCAGCAACGATGGTTTTGAACTCCGCCAGTTGCTGCTCCAGTTCCTTGATCCGCTTCAACTCTGACGCCTCAAGACCACCGTATTTCGATCGCCACTTGTAGAACGTCGCCGAACTAATCCCGTGGCTGCGAAGCACATCACCAACCGGTATTCCACTGTCAGCCTCTTTCAGAATCGCAACAATCTGGCTCTCACTAAATTTCGACTTACGCATACCAACCTCCTGTCCGGCATATTGCCAGCCATGACAGAAAATTCCACTAACCACTGTCTCAATTTTGGGGATGACTACATTTCAACCCAGAATTGTTTGCATCCATTAGTGCCCCTTTGCTCCCCCTTGTTTGGATACCGCGCCGGCCTGTTAAGGGGAACAGGTTTTCGCCCTTGGGGATCAGCCTCGGGCTAGGCGCAGCAAACTCGTTAATTCGTTTCTTTAGATAGAGCCATTGCCCTAGATACCATTTGCTCAACTGGCTTAGACATATTCATCGGGACAAGACGAGTATCAGGATGTGCGTTTTGAAACACTCGGAATACCTCATCAGCAAAAGCCTGTCCGATTTGCTCCACCGCATCAAAGTCCAGAATGACCGACTTGAATTTTTCAAAGCGCATGGTCAAGCGTTTGGCCTGTGACCGAGATACCAGCTTTTCCCCTTCGTGCTGTGCCAGCTTTACGGGAACGATTGTCTTGGCAAAAGTAAATTCGTCTGGTGCTGCAAATTTATCAAACACGGCCTTGGTCGTCTGCTTGCTCTGGTTCTCTAACCGCATTAAGACAAGCGTTCCGGGGGCGTCCTTTGGTCGCTCAATCAGGATGTCATCAAGCCCCTCGTCGTGCATGAAGTGAAGCGATCCAGACCGAATATCAAATAGGTCAAATACCTTGCTTGAAAAGAAGATGCCCTCGCCAGAATGATTATCCGGGTCAGTCGTCAGCTTCCCTTTCGCCAATTCGAGGATTGACTCCCTTGGGTCGTACAAATCAAGGGCTTTGGCAATCTTCCGAAAAATGCCCTCTCCGCTATCTGCAACCCAAGCTTGAGTGTACAAGGCATTTCTAACCATGCTGATACGCACAACATCTGAACCAGAGTGGTCTATCGCGTTGTTAATCATTTCAGTCAAGCCGTAGTGCCACACGTCGACCACGTTCTCTGGAAGGTCTGAAACTACTGGATAACAAAACGCCTTCCAAACCCTATCCTCTGATAACCCAACCCTTTGAAACTCTTGGTCGATACGGTGCGTTTCAACTAAAGAATACTGAACGCCTCGCCCTTTCCCCGTCCTTGCCAGAAGGTTCTTTTTGACAGCAGCAGAGAACCTACTGCTTGCAGCTTGCCGGGAAATCCCTAGTTGCTCTGAAATCCGTGCGGCAACATTCCCCTGCCCATCAGCAACGATTTTTAGAAGTGCAGTAAAGTCCATGTTCGGCCAATTAAATGTAAAGCTATCTGGAATTAATTGTAAAGCAAATGGGAGTTAAACGTAAAGAATCTTTGATCTAGCCCTCGCTGGGGCGAAGCGTCTACTTGCCTATTCGCTCATCGGCTAGAGCATTAAAGCCCTCTGCAATCTCAGAGGCCAAATCACGCTTGATCTGCTTTTCAGGAACGACTGAACCGCAGCATGGGCATTTAGCCATCTGTTGCTGCTCCCTTCGCTTCTTCAGGGCTAGATATAAGGCGTTAGGCGATAACTCAACCTGTTTGGCTGCTGCAAACGGTTTTATGCCTGCATCAACCAGCTCTATTGCTTGCTGTGTTTTTGATTTTTCCATACTCAAAATAATACCAGTAACCGCACTGGTAATAAATAATTATTGACTTGTTTGTTGCGTATTCCTAGTGTTGTTACTTGTAACTCAATAAATCAACTACAGGAGCCAACTAAATGAACACGCAAGCCGGCAGCAACATCGTCAAAACTGAGTTTTTCGTCAAAGCGTCAAAGCCAATCAGCGCATGTGGAAAGCACATCGAAGCGGGTGATTTTCTGTTCATCGACACGAACAGCACACCAGAAGCAGGAAAGCTGGTTTTGTGCGGATCAAACATTGAAGCATTCACCAACCAATCCCGGATTACAGGTGTAGTCCGTGGAATTTTCAAAGCGGAGTAATCAACATGGACACCACGACCACAAACCCAGCAGTACTCTCATTGGCAGGCCACCTGTACGACTGCGCATCAATCCGAGCAGGCCAAACACCAGACGTTCAACCAGTTCAGGAGTAATTGCCATGCCCGACAACCAAATCAATCAAAACCCGTTCCTTGGGTATAGCGGCACAGATACCCTGCCAGCCATTTCTGTACTTGGCTTTCTTGCTAACGTAATCGGCAATACCGACGTCGACGGTCTAACGCTACCGCAGGGTGAATGCTTGGGGCTTTCGTTAATCCTTCGTGCTTGCGAACAGGCGTTGCAAAAAGCCAATGAATAACCCCTAGCAAGGAGCTAATACCATGACAAAGTGTTCTGATTTCAGCGACAGGGAAGTGGACGCACTGGCCCGAACAGCGATTCTAGTGTTTGACGCCCTCAATACCGGCCTGCTAGTTGCAGCCAAGTTTGAGCATGAGCATGGGACGAAAAAAGCAGCCAAGCTAGTCTCAGCACTGAACAATATGCAGCAGATTTTAATATGCGACGGCAATGTGACACTTGCACTTGCTGAACTTGAGGGGGTATTGGCATGACAAACCAGACTGAAATGCGCAAAGGATCAGTGGAATGTATCGCTGCACTAGCCAAGCTAATTGATGCAGCAAACGCCCCACAAGTGGACGGCTCTGACGCTCGGGAGTACGTGAACAAGCAAATCAACAACTCAGCCGAACTGCTGAAAATCTTTGGCCCACTCACACCACGCCAAGAGGGGATGATTCTCTGCCTTGCTGAGTACATTCACGAAGAAGAGACAACGGGAATACCAAGCCTTGAAAGCTGGACGCCATTCTCAACGGACACCAAGGAAGAGATTGATACCTTCGTCGCAGAAGTTGATGCGATGTATTGATCTGCTGGAGCAAACAAACACCAAGGGGCTTCGGCCCCTTTTTTGCACCTGTGATTTTTGAATCTGGAATAGATGAAGGGAAATTTACCGGCATCCAAACATCGCCCACTCTTTGCCTGTCTCGATGGTCAGGTGGCAGTCAATTACCGTTGCTCGACCGTTCACAAATTTGTGAACCGTAAAATCTTCACCTTCTACACGCTGGCTGTTAATGGTACGTCCAAATTTGGACACATCTTTTCAAAGGGTTAGATTTGAAATCCGAGCAAGTTGCAGAATAAACGTAAAGCTGCACCGTGTTAAATGTAAAGCAGCAAATCAATCATGCAGCCACTGGCAGCTTGATAATCTCAGCACCAGCTTTCAGCTTGTCCAAGTAGTCGGCCCATAGCTGCATCATGGCCTTGCGTTCTTTTAAGAACTTGGTGCGGTTGTATGCAGTGCCAAGCGCATCAGGTACTTTGTGGGCTAGTTGGTGCTCGATCACTTCTGGCTTTTGATGGTCACGTGCTCCGGGGAAAACGTACCGACCATGTCCGGTTAGCGGGTAAATCTCGTTCAGGATTTTGACCGCCTGACTTGCCATCGGAACAAGATGATCGGTTTTGGTTTTAGATACAACGTAGCGCCATTCCGCAGCATCGTCTGACCACTCCATTTTTCGCAACTCCCCCGGCCTGCAAAAGAGCATAGGAGCAAGACGTAAGGCGCATTGAACCGGAAACGTACCCCTAAACCCATCAAGCGCACGTAGCAACTCTGCCGCCTGCTTGATGTCAGTAATCGCCGATGTGTGTTTCTTTGGCTGGGGGAATTGCACCTCTCAAGTCCGGGCATGGATCACGGTCAGCCCGTCCTGTTGCAATGGCATACCGGAAGCACTGGCTAATTTCGCTCTTGGCTTTGTGAGCAGTGTAACGAGCGCCCCGTTCGTCAATACGCCTGAGAACGGATAGAACATCGGGGGCGGTAATTTCTCTTATGGGCTTAGTACCCAGCCAAGGAATAACGTCTTTTTCTTGCCTAGCCTTCGCCTTCAGGTATTGGGCCTCCTCAACTGACTCTCGCTCGTGCTCTAACCACTCAAGGCAGATGGCCTTAAAAGAATCAATTGCTGGCAAACCGGCACCTGAAAGCCGCTTGGCTTCTAATTCAGCAGATTGTTTTGCTTTCTCATCCTTACGGTTTTCGCTCGGATCAGTTCCGTTTGCAACAAGCTCTCTAGCATTTGCTAGCCTTTTGCCTCGCTGTAGCTAGTGTAGTAGCTGGGTATGTTCCGAGTGATAGAGTTTTGCGCTTACCAGCCGTGCTGTAATCAAGCCTCCACCACTTTGAACCATTAGGCTGTACCAACACACATATAAACCAGCCCCATCGTTCAACCGAATAGGCTTTTCTACCGGCTTGGCAGTCCTAATGGTGGTGTCTGTCAGTAGGTTTTGTGCAGCCATTTGCAGTAACTCCAGCGCAGTAAACAGTAAGAAAGTCGAGTTACTGTAAATCTTACTGCAAAAATCTCCGGCTGTTACTGCATTTCTTCGCACCTCTTTGGACAACAAAAAACCCAGAAGCTTTGCGGCTACTGGGTTTGTTGGACTTTGTTAGAAGTACCTGGACACCTTGTTGGTGCCGGGGGGGGGACTCGAACCCCCACACTGTTACCAGCGGTGGATTTTGAATCCACTGCGTCTACCGATTCCGCCACCCCGGCATCGGCACTTCTAACCAATGACTACTTAAGTTTTATTTCTTTGTACAGGACGTGTTTACGTACCGTTGGGTCGTACTTCAAGAACTCCAATTTTTGTGGAGTCGTACGCTTGTTCTTAGATGTAGTGTAGAAATGACCAGTACCTGCAGTCGATTCTAGTTTTATTTTTTCGCGCCCGCCTTTAGCCATGACACTCTCCGATCACTATTTAGACTTCACCGCGTTGGCGCAAATCGGCCAGCACTGTTTCGATACCCAGCTTGTCAATCGTACGCAAGCCGGCATTTGATACACGCAGACGAACGAAGCGATTTTCGCTTTCAACCCAAAAACGACGATACTGCAGATTCGGCAGAAAACGGCGCTTGGTTCTATTGTTGGCATGGGAAACATTGTTTCCAACCATCGGGCCCTTACCCGTAACTTGGCAAACTCGCGCCATGATGAAGCTCCAAAAATCTCAAACAAAGAAGCCGGCTATTATAGTCGGCCAACCTATGTTTCTTCAAGTCTTTTTAACACTCCATATTGTATTTTCGCAAAATTAAAGGTGCCTATCGGGTAAGAGGCGCCCAAGAAAAACCCCAGCGCCTTTGCAAGGCACTGGGGTTTTGTGAGCTTTCCCACGGTTTTCCGGAGATATTTACAGCCGCGCAATCATGGCATCACCAAACTCAGAGCAAGACAGCTCATTGGCTCCCTCCATCAGGCGCGCAAAATCATAGGTCACCTGTTTATCGCCAATGGCAGCTTCCATCGACTTAACGATGAGGTTAGCGGCTTCCACCCAACCAAGGTGACGAAGCATCATCTCAGCCGAAAGGATTAGCGAACCCGGGTTTACCTTGTCCAGCCCTGCGTATTTCGGCGCTGTGCCGTGAGTCGCCTCAAAGCAGGCGTAGTGATCCGAAATATTGGCACCCGGCGCAATTCCAATACCACCGACTTGAGCTGCCAGTGCGTCTGAGATGTAGTCGCCATTCAGGTTGGTTGTCACGATGGTGTCGTATTCGGCGGGACGGAGCAAGATTTGTTGTAGGAATGCGTCGGCGATGGAATCCTTGACTGTCACTTCACGCCCGGTATTCGGGTTGGTGAAATGGCACCAAGGGCCGTCGTCGATCAACTGAGCGCCAAATTCTTCCTGAGCCACCTTATAGGCGATGTCTCGGAACAGCCCTTCCGTAAATTTCATGATGTTGCCTTTGTGTACGATGGTCAGCGACTTGCGGTCGTTGGCAATAACGTACTTGAGGGCGGCACGAACTAAACGAGTGGTGCCTTCAATCGAAATCGGCTTAATGCCGATACCTGACGTAGCTGGAAAACGGATTTTCTTAACGCCCATTTCCTTTTGCAGAAAGTCGATAACTTTCTTGGCACCTTCAGATTCCGCCGACCATTCGATACCTGCGTAAATATCTTCAGTGTTCTCACGGAAGATAACCATATTGGTCAGTTCAGGATGCTTCAAAGGCGAGGGAACACCCTTAAAGTATTGAACTGGCCGAACGCACTGATACAGGTCAAGCTCTTGACGCAACGCCACGTTCAAGGAACGAATACCGCCGCCGACCGGCGTCGTCATCGGACCCTTGATGGACACCGAGTATTCCTTCAACGCATCGAAAGTTTCTTTCGGCAGCCATTCGTCCGGACCATACAAACGAGTCGATTTCTCACCCGCGTAAACCTCCATCCAATGAATTTTCTTTTCGCCGTTGTAAGCTTTTGCTACTGCAGCATCAATCACTTTGATCATGACTGGCGTAATGTCAATCCCGATACCGTCCCCTTCAATAAAGGGAATGATGGGGTTATTTGGGGTAGCTTGCCCCGGAACGATTTTCTGCCCACCTGCTGGAATCTTGATGTGAGATGTCATATTCACTCCATTCTTGTGAAGTTACTCAAACTAACTACGAGCCGCCTTTAGTGCAGCGTTGAGCGTTGGACTTGGGCGCATAGCGGCTTTGCATTTGTCCGAATCGGCCAAGTAGTAACCACCGATATCTACTGGTTTGCCTTGTACCGCCGCCAACTCAGCCACAATCTGCGCCTCATTTTCAGTCAGAGCCTTAGCCAATGGGGCGAATTTAGCTGCCATTTCTTTGTCTTCAGATTGCGCTGTAAGTTCCTGGGCCCAATACATCGCCAAATAAAACTGACTACCCCGGTTGTCCAGCTCACCGGTACGAGATGAAGGTCCTTTTTTGTTGTCGAGCAGTTTGCCTGTCGCAGCGTCGAGCGTCTTAGCCAATAGTTTGGCCTTTTCGTTGCCGGTCTTGATGCCCAATTCTTCCAATGAAACTGCTAACGCTAAGAACTCGCCCAGCGAATCCCAACGCAGATGGTTTTCTTCCACCAATTGCTTAACGTGTTTCGGGGCCGAACCACCTGCACCGGTTTCATACATACCGCCGCCAGCCATCAGTGGAACGATGGATAGCATCTTGGCGCTGGTACCTAGTTCCATGATCGGGAACAAGTCAGTCAGGTAATCACGCAGAATGTTGCCGGTCACAGAAATTGTGTCGAGGCCGCGGATAACACGTTCCAGCGTGAAACGCATGGCACGGACTTGCGACATGATGTGAATTTCCAGCCCGTCAGTATCGTGATCCTTAAGATAGGTATTCACCTTCTTGATTAGCTCAGCTTCGTGTGGGCGGTATGGATCAAGCCAAAACACCGCGGGGGTGCCGGAGTTACGCGCGCGGGTAACGGCCAATTTAACCCAGTCGCGGATTGGAGCGTCCTTCACTTGGCAAGCACGCCAAATGTCGCCTTCTTCAACGTTCTGCGTCAACAGGACTTCACCGGTGTCAATATCAACAATGTTAGCGATGCCGTCTTCAGCAATTTCAAACGTCTTGTCGTGTGAACCGTATTCTTCAGCTTGTTGTGCCATCAGGCCCACGTTTGGCACTGTACCCATTGTAACCGGGTCAAAATTGCCATTGGTCTTACAGAAATTAATCATTTCTTGGTAAATACGCGCAAAGGTGGACTCTGGCATTACGGCCTTGGTGTCCTTTGGCTTGCCATCAGAACCCCACATCTTGCCACCAATACGGATCATGGCTGGCATTGATGCATCAACGATGATGTCGTTTGGTGAGTGGAAGTTGGTGATGCCCTTAGCAGAGTCAACCATCGCCAGTTCAGGGCGGTTTTCGTGACAGGCATGCAAGTCACGAACAATTTCATCACGCTTGGATTCAGGCAGCGTAGCAATCTTGTCGTACAGATTAACCATACCGTTGTTGACGTTTACGCCGAGTTCTTCAAACAGCTTGGCGTGTTTCTCAAAGGCATCTTTGTAGAAAATTCGAACGCAGTGACCAAACACGATGGGATGAGAAATCTTCATCATGGTCGCCTTGACGTGCAGCGAGAACATCACCCCAGTTTTGCGAGCGTCTTCAAGTTCCGCCTCATAGAAATCACACAGCGCTTTTTTGCTCATAAACATCGAATCGATGATTTCGCCTTCGAGCAGGGAAAGCTTCGGCTTCAGAATGAAATTTTTACCACTCTTGGTAATCAGTTCCATCTTCACATTACGGGCTTTGTCCAACGTCATGGACTTTTCGCCAGCGTAGAAATCGCCAACCTTCATGTGCGCAACATGCGTACGGGACGCGGGACTCCACTCACCCATTGAATGGGGATTTTTACGAGCATAGTTCTTGACCGCACCTGGTGCGCGGCGATCAGAATTACCTTCACGCAGTACGGGGTTAACGGAGCTACCCAAGCACTTGGAATAACGTGTCTTGATGGACTTTTCTTCGTCAGTCTTTGGCGCTTCTGGAAAATCAGGAATTGCAAAACCACGTTTTTGCAGCTCTTTGACACAGGCCATTAGCTGCGCAACAGAAGCGCTGATATTGGGTAGTTTGATAATATTAGTATCCGGCAGCAGGCATTTTTTACCCAACTCACCGAGGGTATTCGGTATTTTTTGCTCGTCCGTCAGGAAATCGGAGAATTCTGCAAGAACGCGAGCGGAAACTGAAATATCAGCTTTCTCGATCTCGATGCCAGCTGGCCCAGTGAATGTGCGAATAATTGGCAGAAAAGCACAGGTTGCCAGCAACGGTGCTTCATCTGTCAGTGTGTAAATAATCTTGGATTTTTCTGTAGCCATGTCACCCCCTTATCAGATTAAAAAACGGGGCCAGTCAGACATCAATATCGTCCACCAGGCCCCTCGCATTGTGCTTGCGCGGAAACGTCGAAGTATCCGGGCACGCGTCATTCAGGTCAAGGATCATGGAAATCAAAATAACTCGATAGACAAGTTCTTAACCAAGAGCGTCCAACGCGGTTTTAAAGTTCCGGTACGCAACTTCCAAGACCTTCAATTGCGTGCGAATACCCTCAATATCTTCCTGCACGGCACATTGCTCCACCGCCAAGGCAGATCGCCGGAGCAGTTCGGCACCAACACTGCCCGCATTTCCCTTAATGGTGTGGGCACTTCGCTGGAGTAATTTGAAGTCAACTGGCACAATTTTGTCTGCGTCGTCTACTAATCGGCTCTTGAGGATATCTAAATCAGCGAGAATATCTTGCTGAGCTGACTGCAGCACCGCTTCGAACAACTCGCTATCGCCGCCCAACCGGGCCAAAGCCCCTTCGCAATCAAACACCCGTTCATCTTCAGATGGCGCAACGGGTAACAAAGACCGTTCGCTAGATTTTTCAACTTGATCCAGCTCAGTCCAGCGATGTAATACGTCAAAGAACTCCTGCGGCGAAAAGGGTTTCCCAATGTAATCATTCATGCCAACGGCTAGACATTTTTCCCTATCTCCACGCATGACATTCGCCGTCATCGCAATCACCGGCGTCAAGCACCCTTTTTTCCTCAACTGGATCGTGGCTTCAAAACCATCCAGTACGGGCATCTGGCAATCCATCAAGATCACATCAAAGGATTCTGCTGCAACCAGCACTAGGCCTTCTTGACCATTGCTTGCAACTTTTATGTGTTGATACCCAAACTTCTTCAACATGCTCAGCGCAACTAATTGGTTAGTCGGGTTATCTTCAACCAGCAAAATGCGAACATTGGCGTTACGTACCGCATCAGCCGGAAGCGCAACAGCCCCCCCATCTCCATGTTGAGTTATTGCCTGAGCACTCCCCTGATCTTCACCTTCGGCTAGCGGTAACTCAACCCAAAAAGTAGATCCCTTGAGTTCTTTGCTTTCCAAGCCGACCTTACCACCCATCAGTTCCACAAGATTTTTTGAAATCACCAAACCAAGGCCAGTACCACCAAACTTGCGGGTAGTCGAGCTATCAGCCTGCGTAAAAGGCGAAAACAATTTTTGCTGGATAGTCAGAGGAATGCCGATACCCGTATCGCTGACCTCAAAGCGTACCAACTTCATCCCAGCCGAATCACTCACGCAGCACACGGCCAAGCCCACATGCCCATCCACGGTAAATTTCAGGGCGTTACTTAAGAAATTGTTCAATATTTGCCGCAGGCGAGTGGGGTCACCTTTAACCCAGACAGGCACATTGGCACCCGATTCAAAGTTAAAAGCCAAATTTTTCTCGCTAGCACGCATAACAGTCAGTTCTCGAACATCACGCAACAATGACTTCAGATTGAAATCGATCATCTCGACTTCCAAGCGCCCCGCTTCTACCTTTGAGAAGTCCAGAATGTCATTGAGAATGCCCAGCAACGCATTCGCACTGGAAGCGATCACTTTGGCGTAGTGGCGCTGTTGCGGGTTTAGCTCACCGTCCATCAGCAAGGCCGTCATCCCAATCACCCCATTCATCGGCGTGCGGATTTCATGCGACATATTGGCCAGAAACTCACCCTTGGCGCGAGACGCTGCTTCGGCGGCTTCTTTGGCGGCAACCAAGGCCACTTCTGTATTTTTCAGCTCCGTTGTGTCAAACATCATGACATACAGGCCCAGCGGCTCACCATCGCGGATATCCGGGATGTAATGCACCTGAACGTATTTAGGGGGCTTACCATTGATGGAAGGCTGGGCGCGGTTATAAACCAGATGTTCTCCATTACGCGCTGCCACCATCTTCGGCCAATGCTCATCGTAAATAGTAGGCCCCAGTAAGTCTCGTACATAAATTCCTACCAGATTGGCCGGCGTTGTTTCGTACATTCCGGCATAGGTAGAATTACTAAAGACGTTGAAAATATTGTGCACGTCCCGTGCATCCCAAAAACTGACCGCAGCAGGAATGCTCTCTAGAATTTCATTGAGCATCCGACGATGGCTCTCTGCTTCTTGCGACAAGCGGCGTTTTTCAGTGATATCCAAAAAAGACCAGATAACCCCCTTCTCTGGGCAATCTGGATCAAGCGGCGTTCCTGTTACTGCACACCAAATCTCCCGCCCATCTTTACGGCAGAATGGGCTATCAACACTGACGCTACCAGCCACCAGCATCTGCCCGTAATGCTGACCAAACGCCGCAAACTGTGCGTCATCGGCATAAAACTGCTGGGTAGTTTTTCCAATCATGTCCTCTTTGTCAAAACCAAACATCTGCCCAAAGCGTAAATTGGTTTCAACAATGACGCGGTCTTGGTTGGTCAAGGCAATACCCACCGCGCTGTTATCCAACAACCCTCGACGCAAGTTATTAAGTTCAGCTTCGGTTTCCTTTTTCTGAGACTCCGCCAACCTACCCTCGTCCTCGATTTGGGCTACTTTCTTGGCCTGCGTGACCGAGTAGCGGTACCACAAGACAATCCCTACAATGGCCACCAATAGCACCCCTACTAGGGCCAGCAAAAGCCGAGATCGAACATTCCAGTCAGCCAGTGCTTCTGATTGATCAATCTTGTTGACCAAATACCAATTCGAGTCTGGGATTTGGTTCAAAACAGCAAAAACCACTTCATTCCGATAATCCAAGCCCGTCACCATCCCGCGCTGACCCAAAATAGCTTTCACCGATGGCGACGTTTCTCGCTTCAGAGGGATACGCAATGTCAGGGCAGAATCTCGCTCGAAACGAAGATTATTCAAAAAAATCGCATCACTACCGCTCTGAATGGTCAGCAAACTTTCCGCTGAATCGCTCCCAATCGGCCAAGTGTTAATGATGGGATACAAGCGGGTTGCCAAATGCACCTGAAGCAAAATAGCACCGAGTATCTTTCCCTCCCGGGAAAACAAGGGGGCCACGGCATCAACATGCGGCGGCAGATCATTTGGGCCGAGGTGAGCTTCTGAAATCACGACCTGCCGCTGACTCACCGCCAAATCAAATGCCTTCCGAGCACTTTCGTGAATTACACCTAACTGCCCAGACACCGCCAGTCGCGTCACGCCTTCAGCATCGACAATCGCGACGCTACTCCAGTTCCGATAGCCCCTGACTAACTCAAGGCTTTGGGTGATTTTTTGTTCACCGATTGAGTTGGGTTTACGCAACCAATCTACAATTTCCTGAACAAGGTTGACCCGTGAAGAAATCTCTTGGGCGTCGCTACGAAGATCCTTTCGCCACTGAGAAATCTCGCCAACCTTTAAGTTGGCGATCGCCACCAACTGATGCTCAATCCCAGCGCGACTAGCCTGTTGCTGCCCACGGTAGACAAACAGCGTACCCAACAACAGCAACACACACAGCATGAGTACTGGCAACAACAAATTGGGGCTTGTATAGCTTTTATTCACGGTTATTCATCATCCTGAATCGTTCTTAAACCGGTCATCACCGTTTCCATCTGCACCAACAACTCAGCACTCAGCCGATCACGCGAGTCCGAATTTTGCGTTTTAATGGCTCGCACCAAGTCGGCAGAACACGCTGCCACCAGCGTAGCCCCCAAAGTCGCCGCAACGCCTTTCAGGTTATGGGCTAAACGATATTGATCGTCCCAGTTACCTGACGCCACCGCTAGGGCAAACTCTGGGGTAAAGCTAAGCCCTTGGTTATCCCGGAATTTCTTGAGCATTTTGAGTAAGAACTGCTGACGGCCACCCACATTTTTCAACGCAAGATCGGTATTAACCCCTGGAAATTCGAACCGCATCACCTCCACTGGTTTTTCGACCACGACAACAGCTGGGGCATCATCAACCAAGCCCGGCACACAGCGACTTAATTGCGCATGCAGTAACTCTAGGCGAATGGGTTTAGCAACATGAGCATCCATCCCTGCCGCAAAGCATTTTTCCTGATCCGCTGTGGTGGCATTAGCTGTCAGCGCAATGATCGGCAAATGCTGGGTGTTTGGATTAGCACGTAAGCGTTGCGTGGCTTCATAACCATCGAGCACCGGCATATGGCAATCCATCAAAATCAGATCTGGCATCTTGCGTTCGACCTCCGCAAGCACTTCCACCCCATTGCAGGCCATACGGATAGTGACGCCAACGCTGGCCAGCAGCTCGCGCACCACCTCCTGATTTACTTCAACATCTTCCGCCACCAAAATATCTAGGTGACTAAATCGTCCCCATTGCAAGCCTTTTCCTTGACGACGGTCTGTATTGCGCATGATGGGTTCAGCAATCCCCAAGCTGTGCGCGATTTCAACATAAAGATGCCGGGAACTGACGGGTTTACTCAGCAGCCCATCTATCTCCGCACTCACCTGATTCAACTCGTCACTGTGGCTGAAGGTAGTGACCAGCAACATCGGCGGCACCTTCATTTTTCTGGACTGATAGAGCGCCCGAAGTTGGCGAATGCAGGTCATCCCATCAACCCCTGGCATTTTCCAGTCAATCAGGCAAAGCAGGTATTCTGGGATTGACTCATCGTTATGGATCAAACGATTTGCTGCCTCAGCACTATTGGCGGCATGGACTTGCAAACCCAATTGCCCCACCACGCGGGTCATATTTTCTAGGGCTATCGGGTTGTCATCGATAATCAATACTGGTTTGTGGGCATTACTGGCTAACCGTTTAGCAAACTCAGCAACCCCCGTCCGTCGGTCGGCGCCGTAGATGCCCAAGCGTACCGTGAAGAAAAATGTACTTCCTTTCCCCAACTCGCTTTCAACCCAAATTTCTCCGCCCATATTTTCAACAAGATGTAAGCAGATCGCCAAACCCAGCCCGGTTCCACCATAACGCCGTGTCGTCGACGCGTCGGCCTGCGTGAAGGGCGTAAACAGGTTAGCCACTTGCGCCGGTGTCATGCCGATTCCTTCATCACTCACCGAAAACAATAACTCAGCTTCTGCGGACTCAGTATCCCGTAGTGCGGCTTCAATGATGACATTACCGCCGGTCGAAAATTTAATCGCATTGGTTGCCAGATTGGTCAGAATCTGCCCAAGGCGCATCGGATCACCCAACAAAATTTTCGCTTGCGATGGTTCGTCAATGACGAAAGATAATTCGACACCCTGTTTTTCAGAATGATGCCCAACCACACTGCCTAACTGATCAAAAACCGTTTCTAGCACAAAGGGGATATTTTCCATCTGTAGCTTGCCGGCATCGATCTTCGAGAAATCAAGAATGTCGTTAATCACGTGCAGCAAACCATCTGACGCAACCTTGATATTTTCCAGATAGTTGCGCTGGCGTTTATCTATCTCTGTCAGCAAGCACAACTCAGACATCCCGATAATGGCATTGAGGGGCGTTCGAATTTCGTGGCTCATATTGGCTAGAAAATCACTTTTTGCCTTGGCCAGACGCTCAGCTTCGATACGCGCTTGCTCGCGCCCCAATTCAGCGGCTTTTTGCTGGGTCATATCCCGTACCGCACCAATAAAAGACAGGCCAGAATCATCCACTAAGGCTTTAACCGCTACCTCCAAGGGGAATCGACTGCCGTCCTTGCGTAGCCCTTCCACCTCAAGCCGCTGACCAATGATCTGAGACGATGCGGAGGTAGGGAGGGTGCTGGAAGCGGAATTGGGGTCGTAGTTCAACCAATGAGCATCGTGCTCATCGCGAGCCCCCTGCGGCATCAGCACGGTGACTTTATGGCCGATCAATTCCTCTGGCGAGGCATAAGCAAAAATTCCTAGGGCGGCTTCGTTAATCTCAATAATCAGACCGCTAGCATCCAGTTGAATCAACCCATCAAGCATGGTTCGTAGAATGCCGCTGGTACGTTTTTCCTGAAGGCGTAACTGGGCGGTACGTCGCTTAATTCTTTCTTCTAGATTTTCCTGCTCTCGCAGAATCCCTATTTCGGCCTGCTTACGCACCATAAAGGCGGCAAAAATATCACACACCGAACTCAGAAAAGCGACTTGGTAGTCATCAGGCACGGTGCCCGCCTGCAGATACAGAATGAGCACGCCAATGGTTTCATTGCCAGAAACCAGGGGTAATGCGTAGTGGCCGTGGTCTTCCATACCGGGGTATGTCACCGTATGGCCTTCGTTCACATGACTAGTGAATTCGAGTGTCCCCGTTGCCGCCACTCGCCCGCATAAGCACTGACCCAAGGTGAGTTTTGAACACAAAGTGTGCAACGGTTGATCTATATGGTACTTAACCGTTAGTTTGAATTCGCCATCCTGTCCATCCTTGATGAAGATCCCCGCTTTGGGCAACAAGGACAGCCAAGAGACCGTCAGCAAATATTCAACACAACCTTCCAGCGTTTCCGCTAACGAAGCATTGTTCTTCAGTGTTTTTTTGAGCAGCTCATGGAGCATGGACTGCTGCTCTTGGTTAATTTGGTTACGGATTTCAATTTCTCGCCGAGCAGTAACATCCCGAAGGCTGGTGAAAATAGAGCCGTCCGGCAACACCGATCCGTTAATTTCCGCCAGTTTTGTTGTGCCATCCTGGCATTTCACCCAAATTTCACAAGCCAGATGTTGTTGCTCAGCCACGGTTACCAATAAGGTTTTTCCCCGTTCCACTTCATCAGTCACCACCAAATCGGAAAAGTCTAAGCCCATCAATTGCTCTAACGAATACCCAAACAGCAGCACTGCTTGCCCGTTAGCGTAGGTCAATTTTTGCAGGGGGGAAGAGATCAGAACGGCATCAGCAGCATTGTCTAAAACAGCGTGGAATTTTTGATCTTGCGCTGCAAGCACGAGCGCATCAGCCAATTTTTGCTGACGCAAGTACAACAAGAAAACTAATCCGACAAATGGAATAACAAACAGTACCGGTGATGCACTAAAAGACTCATTATCCACCAGCACCAATAACAAAAA
The DNA here is from genome assembly GCA_041179245.1 of Pseudomonadota bacterium. Taxonomy (GTDB): domain Bacteria; phylum Pseudomonadota; class Gammaproteobacteria; order Burkholderiales; family Rhodocyclaceae; genus JBEGTT01. The sequence goes on along the minus strand of JBEGTT010000066.1, from coordinate 299 downwards.
AACAGCGACGCCAGCGAGTACTCGGTTGGACAAACGGGAGTTCACAAGATTCATTACATGCACTTTGCGTAGCGGTTGCGTGAGGATAGAGGTGAAACTTTTTCGAAGTAGGAGGATTGGATGCGATTAGGCTGCCTATGTCAAACACAACAAAACAAACCGCATCTCCCCTCAATCATCGCACCACATTGGCGTGCAACAAACACTTAGCACATCTACTGCGCACCAAATTCACTCGACGTAATTCGGTTCCATCCATCCCGATTTAGGGGAACATCCCGGCAACGTCGAATACACTG
>JBEGTT010000065.1:0-2604 GCA_041179245.1 Pseudomonadota bacterium | reverse complement strand
AAATAACTGCTCAAGATAAGAAAGGGAAATTTTCTGGCGATCACTGACGCCCGCTAATGAAACTGGGCCATCCTTGTCACGGAGGGCAATATCAACCATTGCCGTCACGGCAAAACGACCTTTAGTGGTTAAACGCATTAAATGTTCTCCGTAGCATCAATACCCGACAACGATAGTCAACTTTAAGCTGCACAACGGGCATTAGTCAACTATTTTACTCAGGTATTCGGGATCAAAATTATCTCGCGGCTTTTCACCGGCGGTGGTACCCGCGACAACCCCTGCCTCATTCAGTTGTTGCATCAATTCAGACAGTCGCCGATCAGTTTCAGCAGCGTGATCCAGTAAACCATGCAAAGCTTTGGTCACGGGGTCATCCTGATTACCCCCTAAGCCATAAGCCGAAAACCCCAACTTTTCTGCCTGCGCTTGGCGCTGCTTGGCTTCTGTCGAGTTATCAATCAAACGAGCCGGGTTGCCTACGGCAGTCATACCCGGAGGAACATCCTTGACCACCACAGCGTTTGAACCGACTTTGGCACCCTCTCCAATGGTGATAGGCCCTAGCACTTTTGCACCGGTTCCGATGACCACACCATTCCCCAAGGTGGGATGCCGGCGTCCCTTATTCCAACTTGTTCCACCTAAGGTGACACCGTGATAAAGCGTCACATCGTCTCCAATAACTGCCGTTTCGCCAATTACCACACCCATTCCATGATCGATGAAAAAACGCCGCCCAACCGTCGCACCAGGATGAATTTCAATACCAGTAAAAAACCGGCTTAGATGGGCCATGAAGCGCGCTAACCAATACAGCTTCCAACCCCAGAAACGATGGGCCAGACGGTGAATCAAAATGGCATGAATGCCGGGATAACAGGTCAGCACTTCCCATACAGAACGGGCTGCTGGATCACGGTCAAAAACAGAACGAATATCTTCCCGAAGGCGCTGGAACATAAAAAAAATGCCGAAAATTAAGACTTCAATAGGAAGTCGATTCTAATATACCTGACTATTTTTGTCAGCCATTAGCCAACACCATTAGCCTTCTCCAAAGAGGAATGAAGAACGTGCTGCACTACGAATCAAGCTGATGCAGTATGTTGAGCGGATTTATCTGTACCTCGAATACACTCTCGTGAAACGAAGTTTGCGCAAGCTTGCCAAAGTTGCTAATCCAATAGCATCCGTTTAGTGTCTCGGTTTTATGACATTGAACGGCAGGCTTTTGGCGATGAAAACGCAACAACTCAAAATTTCCCTGCTTTCCCCCGCTTTTCTCGGTGATGCTAGCCAGTCTGGCGTCTGGCGCACACCACCAATCAAGGCTTTGTTGCGTGAATGGTGGCGGATTTCCGCAGCTCCCAGCTTTAACTACGGCCATAAAACCATGCGCGAGGCTGAAGGGTTGTTGTTTGGCAATGCTTGGCTGGATGACAAGTTCTGTAAAAGTCAGGTGCGTATCGCCCTTGAGCATTGGCATGCCGGCAAACCTGGATGGGAAACAAACGATCCAAAAGTCACCCACCCAGAGGTGAAATTTCCAGTCGGCAGCCAGCTTTATCTCGGCTACGGACCACTTATATTTCAGCAAGGCAGCGCCAAACTTAAAAATAACGCAGCGCTACAAGCTGGCGAAACCAACAACCTCGACCTCGCCTACCCCGATGCCGAGCAAGCGGTTATCCAGCAAACCTTAAATTTAATCGATTGGTTTGGCACCATCGGCGGTCGCTCCCGCAATGCCTGGGGCTCGCTGTCCATTGGGCAAAAAGGATTGACGTCGGATCATCCGCATCTCTCAACCGTCCAGCGTGATCTGAAAGCCTGCCTGACGCTCGACTGGCCGCACGCCATCGGCAAGGACATCAAAGGTGCGCTAGTTTGGGAGAGCCACAAGAGCTTTGCTGACTGGCAAGAAGCCATGAAATTTCTGGCACAAACGAAAATCGGTTTTCGCACCCAGCTTGGTTTCAGCACCGGCAAAGGCAGCCCACAAGTTGAAGCACGGCACATCGTGGCCTACCCGGTGACCAATCACGATGTTCGAGCTTGGGGCGGCCAAGCTCGCCTTGCCAACCAACTCCGCTTCAAACTCTTCCGCGACACCGCCGGCCAACTGCGCGCCCGTATTTATCACACACCACACAACTGTCCCTTGCCATCGGGCATGAGCGAAGGGCAAGAACTTGCCGTCTGGCAACAAATCCATATCTGGCTTGACCAGCAAGGCAATCTGCAACGCCTCGGAGCCGCACAATGAGCAAGCAAAACAACACCCGCTGGCTGGCCAAACTAGCCGCTTGGACACACGATCCAGCTGAAAAAGCCCTCGTCCTGATGCGCGACCCGCTCGGCCACGAAGGCGGCACCGTGCGCGAATTACGCCAAAAGATTTTCCCCGGTGGCATTCCGACCGACATCAAAGCCGCCATGAAACGCGCCGACCACTGGGCGGCTGCCGCTGATCGGCCACAATTTGGTGGCGGTGGTCGCGACTACTGGGCACAGGTACATTTCGAGAAAAACCCGGTGCTCATTCACCCCTTGTCCGGTGAGGAATTCGACCTCAATACACTTGATGAGATCGACCCGTCG
>JBEGTT010000064.1:0-14723 GCA_041179245.1 Pseudomonadota bacterium | reverse complement strand
CCGCTCCACTTCTTCCAAATTGCCCGACCCAAGCGGTGAGTAGCACGCAAGATTTCATTGCGAGCATGAGCGCCCGGTGGATATTTTTCCATAGCCTGGCACTTTTCCGAGTGGGAATAATGGCGGCTGCTCCTCGGTCAGCAATGGCAGCAAGACCGGTGCATCTCCAATACTGCTGCCTTCGCCAAGCATCTTCACGCCAGTACTATCAACCAACAGATGAAGAGCATCGGTTCGACCTCGATAAGGTATGACGACCTGTAACGTCTTTTGCCAGCGAGATACGGTGCTGAAGTCGGGAGCCGTCCAGTCCAAGCCTGATAACGCCAACAAGCTGTTCGAAGGTAAAAATTCCACTTTGACTAACTGGCAGGAAATTAGACTTTTTTCTGGATCAGCTCAATCTTGTAACCATCAGGGTCAGCCAGAAATGCGATGACCGTTGTGCCGTGTTTCATTGTCCCGGCTTCTCGGATGACATTACCGCCAATTTTCCGGGCCTCATCACATGCCGCATAGGCATCTTCAACTTCAATCGCGATATGGCCAAAGCCATCGCCGAGCTCATAACTTTCAACGCCCCAGTTATAGGTAAGCTCAATCACTGCTGTTGAAGCCTCATCGCCATAGCCAACAAAGGCAAGGGTAAATTTTCCTTCGGGGTAATCGTGCCTACGCAGCAGTTTCATTCCTAAGACCTTGGTATAAAAATCAATGGACCGGTCAAGGTTCCCGGTGCGGATCATGGTGTGCAGAATTCTCATTGGTGTGACTCCTGTCTTTCTTGATGGTTATTAGCAGCAGTTGATCTGGCCGTAGTGGGCATACTGACGAATTCAAGACTCGCTACGATAGCGACATTCAAAATCACGGTGAGCCAGAAAACAACCCGGAAGGAAGTTTTCTTGGTTTTGTGCCTAAAAAGCTGCTGAGCCAACAAGGCCCCTGGCCAGCCTCCGAGCACGCCAACTAGCAACAGCCGTAATTCAGGTATACGGCGTTCATTCCTTAAGGCGGCTTTCTTGTCAGCCCAATACATGGCGAAGGCAAGCAAGCTCACCGTAAGACAGGCCCAGCCAAGCCAGCCGTTAAGCTCATTTTTGATCGGCAATAATTCCATTCTCACTCCCCGTTAACAGATTCTAGTCTTAGCGACGACTGTAGCAGTCACCCCATAGGCGTTTGGAGTTGATCAAATCGCCCCCGCCCCAATTCGATTGAATTCCAATTAGTATTCGCAAAAGTGCAAAGGACGGATATGCGGGTAGATAAATGGCTGTGGGCTGCCAGATTTTTTAAGACCAGAGGGTTGGCTGCGGATGCTGCTGATAGCGGCAAAATCAAGATTAACAACCTTGTTGCCAAGCCATCCAAGGAAGTAAAGGTTGGCGACAACCTCAAGATACGAGCAGCTCAGGATTTTGAGGTGGAAGTACTTGGCCTTAATGACCAGCGCAGACCCGCTGCTGAGGCCCAACTTCTTTACCGTGAATCACCAGAGAGCGTTGCGGCTCGCCAGCGCATGAAGGAACTCAATGCACTGGCGCCAATTTCTGAAATCCGGGGGCGGCCTACCAAGCGGGATCGCAGGCAGATTGAGCAGTTCCGAGAGGGGGATTGAGTTGTGTTCGAAATCATCGAGACCTCGCACAACTGGCGGTAATGATGACAGTGCCGACACCATATAAACAGGGATCAAAACGGAGTATTCAAGATGCGAGTCGTGGTTCAGCGAGTAAAACATGCTTCTGTCAGGGTTGAAGAAAAAACGGTCGGGGAGATTTCCAACGGCTTGCTCGTTCTGGCTGGATTTGAGGATTTGGATCAGTTATCCGATATTGACTGGATGGTGCAGAAACTGGTCAAGCTACGGATATTCCCTGATGAAGCCGGGGTGATGAATCGTAGCGTCCTAGATTATGGTGGCGATATTTTGGCGGTATCTCAATTTACCCTGTATGCCTCCACGAAAAAGGGTAAACGCCCTTCGTGGGGACGTGCTGCGCGGGGTGAGATTTCTCAACCCTTGTTCGACCAGTTTGTTGAAAGACTTTCTCAGGCGCTTGGTAAAGCCAGTGCCATCGGGCGTGTTTGGTGCAGATATGCAGGTTAGCCTTACCAATGATGGCCCCATCACCATTTCAATTGATTCAAGGCAACCTGAGTAACCCCTCAAGCTGCCAATAGCGGGTCATCGATGTGCAATATCTTTTCCCGAACTCCCATGCCTTTATATCCTGCTAGCACCAAAGCCATGAACCCAATCACCGTACTGCTTAGTCTCGGCCTTGCACAGATAGCTGGCTCGATGAATGGAGTCACTCAATGTCATTGGATCTGCTTGCTGTAAAAGGTAGAACAGATTTTGAGGAAATTCCACTAGTCCCAACTTGTTTTCAACCGGAATACCCAATGCACTGGCCCAAGCCTCATGAATGCGAATACCCTGCAGTATTCGTGCATGGATGCCTGAACAACGTTCCATAGACGATCAAGGTAATCCTTATCAATGGTCCTCTTTCTGTTTGTACTGGGTAGCCTTGGTATGTTTGCTCGTAATGCAATGTCAGATTACTGTTTTGTGAATGACGGATCATTTCGTTACTCCTGTAAGTTTGTACACACCATGTACTTACAAAAGTAATTTTTTCCTTTAGTCACATATCATGCAATCAATGACTCATTTGTCATTTCATCAGATGATTGTTAAGCAAGTATCCAATGAACTGAATCTGATCATTTGAATTCCATCCGTATTTATCGATGAATGATTACCCCTTAGTAATCATGGTATTTAGATAGCTAGTTATCGTTAGGATAAGTAGCAACAAATATGTATTTGTACTACCAATACAGAGAACACTTCCTTCGATCTGACGACGAGCGGCACAGAGCCAATTGAAAATTCGAGCCTGTCTTTCCGGCTTTTTGAGTTGTACAGTTACTCTGGGAAAAAATGAGACCACTTGAGTTGCAGAATTTCTCGCTGGAAAATTTTTTCGTTGTTTTAGCGATACCGGTTTTCAGGTTTGCAATCTGTGGGGGCCATTTGAAAAAACTGGAAACACGAAACAAAAAGGCCAATCCGAAGATTGGCCTAAGTGCTTGTTTCTTATGGTGCGCCCGGAGCGATTCGAACGCCCGACCCTCTGGTTCGTAGCCAGATACTCTATCCAACTGAGCTACGGGCGCACTAAAGAAGGCCGCACTATACAGAATCCCCCCCCTAGAGGCAAGCTTCTGTCTTATTTTTCTTTCCTAAGATTAGCAAACTGAGAGAGCCTTGGCGATTTTGAACCGCGATACGGTGGGTTTTGGCACTTTGTTCTTTGGCATGACGTCATAAAACCAAGTGCGTACATCTTCCTCAAGGCCGATGCCATACATGAAGTTGTATAGCGCTTTGTTGAGCGCTTGGCCCAAACTGTCATGGTCGACGCCGGTGGGGTCGATGAATTTCACATCATTTTTTGCGAATCCGGCAAAGGGTTTGGGTTGGAGTTTGATGCCGTATTCGGCTGGATTCTGGCCGACAGGTGAATGTACCGTGCAGGCAAAACGATGGAAGAAGCCAGACTGAATGCAGCCCTCGGAGAACAATTGGCGAACGTATTCCAGCGCATCCACGGTGTCTTGCACAGTCTGTGTTGGGAAGCCGTACATCAGGTAGGCGTGTACCAGAATGCCAGCATCGGAAAAGGCTCGGGTTACGCGGGCAACTTGTTCGACCGAAACCCCTTTTTTCATCAGCTTCAGCAGACGGTCCGAGGCCACTTCCAGCCCGCCGGAAACCGCAATACACCCACTGTCAGCCAGTTCTAGGCAGAGTTCAGGCGTAAACGATTTTTCAAAACGGATATTGCCCCACCAAGAAATGGCTCGATTTCGTTTGTGCAATTCGTCGGCCAGCGCTTTTAAGGCTTTAGGTGGTGCGGCTTCATCGACGAAATGAAAACCTGTCAGCCCAGTTTCGCCAATGATGGTTTCAATGCGATCGACCAGCGTTTCGGCACTGGCGGTTTCGTAGCGCGAGATGTAATCCAGACTGACATCACAGAAGCTGCATTTTTTCCAGTAACAGCCGTGGGCGACAGTGAGTTTGTTCCAGCGCGCATCGGACCACAGCCGGTGCATCGGGTTGAGCATGTCGAGCAGTGACAGATAACAATCCAGCGGCAGGCCATCCCACGTTGGGGTGCCCACTTCGGCAAAAGGAATGTCCGGCTCTTGGCTGTTGAAATAACGCACTTCGCCATCGACCCGCGTGAAGGTGCGCACCAGGTTGAGTCGTGGGCGCTGGTCTGCAAGGTGCTCAAGCAGTGCCAATAGCGGGCGCTCCCCATCGTCGAGGGTGATGAAATCGAAATAATCAAAGACCCGAGGTTCTTTGAGTTCGCGCAGTTCGGTATTGACGTAACCACCGCCCAGCACAGTGACGATGTTGGGGTTGTTGGCTTTGATGGTTTGGGCGATGCGAAAAGCGGCATAGACTGAGCCAGGGAACGGCGCCGAGATCAATACAACGGTCGGTTGATGACGGGTGATGGTTTCCAGCGTCAGCATTTTTAGCGTGTCATCGACTAACGTAGGTTTTGCCCCCAGCGCTTGGGCTAATGGCTCAAAAGTCGGCTGGCTCATGGCTAACGATTCAGCGTAGCGCACAAATTCAAAACGACCATCCACCGCATCACGCAAAACATCCGCAAGGTCATTCAAATACAGCGTGGCAAGGTGTCGTGCTTTGTCCTGAACCCCCAAAGCGCCGAATGCCCAAGCGAGTGGGTCTCCACCGTCGTCATCGACAAACACTTCCAGCGATTCAAACCGCGGGCCTTCAGGCAAGAAGTTTCGCCCGCCAATGCGATGCCCAGCTGAAGGATCTTTGCCTTGTAAAAAAGCCACAGCGGGTGTGATAGTCGATTGGTAACGTTCAAATTGGCCGAAAAAACTGTGTAAGGGAGGTGAGCGTTTTTTGGCTGGGACGAGTTTGACTTGATCGTAGACGCGTAGCAGACCGCTTGGCGTAAATAAGGCTAAGACCAGTTGTAGCGCGAGGTCTTCTTGCACCGCGATAAAACCGCGTGAACGTAAAAAACCGGTCAAATAAGCCGTCGACGGATAGGGAACGTTGAGCTGCGTCATCGGCGGGATGATCGACAGGATGCGCGGCAAGTTTGGTGTTGTCATAGGCGACGAATAATAGGGGATTCAGAGCGAATTCAAAACCTCCAAAACTGCGCACAAGCAGTTTCAAAAGGAATAAAGTGTCCGATTTACTTTTCTACTAATCAGCAACTCGGAAAACCGCGAATGAACCATTCCCCGAAAAGAACCAGAAGAGGTTTCAGCGGCCGTACCTCTATTTCACGTTTATTGCTGATCATTTTTTTGGCTGGCTTAGTCGTTTCATCGTTCGTCGTGTATTCGGTTTTTTTGACCTATCGCGTCAGTGCCGTAAGCGATATGGCCAAAGCCGATGGCCGCCGGATATCTCATTTGGTGTTCGAGCATTTTTATTCAGTGATGCGCAAAGGTGCCACGCGGGGCGAGATTGACGATCTGGTTCACCACATTCAAAACCAATTACCGGACTACGAGGTGACGATTATTCGCGGTGAACCGGTCGTTCGTCAGTTTGGTGATCGCCCTGGGCAAGCTGATCTTCGGGTCAGGGACAAAATGCTGAGCGAGGTTTTGCAATCCGGCGAGGAGTACTCCGGTGCTAGCGGGGCCAATTTGCGCTACCTATTTCCGATCAAAGTTACCGGTGAGTGCGCGGGGTGCCATACCAAGGCCAGAATCGGTGAAATTAACGGCGTGATTGCGGTCAGTGTTCCGCTGGCCGCTTTGGAGGCGCCGATTGCGGCGTTTGCCCATCCGATTATGTGGTTGGCGCTAGGCTTGGTCATGGCGTTGTTAGTCATCACGTTTTTAGTCTTAAGGCGGCGCGTTAGTTTGCCGATTGTGGATTTGGCTGACCATGTTTCAGCCATTTATCAGTCAGCAGATTACTCAAGAGACTTGGTGTTGAGTGAAGGCTGGCCGCGTGAAGTCCGGGGGTTGGCGGCCAATTTCAATGGACTGATGGGCCAAGTGCGAACCTCACACGACCAACTTCGCGAGTTTTCTTTACGTGATCCGCTGACCGGTTTATTCAATCGGCGCCACTTTGATGCGGCCATTGAACAAGCCGTAGTAGATGCGCAGAACGGTGGGCCAGTTTTTGCTGTCTTACTAATAGACCTTGACCGCTTTAAACCTATTAACGACCAATACGGTCATGCCGCTGGCGACGCGATGTTGATAAGTGTCGGCAATGCGCTGATGAGTGCAGTGCGCGGTAGCGATTTGGCTGCGCGGGTTGGCGGCGACGAATTTGCGGTGTTGGCGCTAACGACGAATCACACCGAGGCTAAAGAGTTGGCGGAACGGTTACGCCAAGCGGTTGAGGCGAGTGCGATGCGCTTTGGCCATGAAATCATTCACGCATCGTGCAGCATTGGTATTGCAGTACTGCCCGAAAATGGTCGACGCGCTTCAGATTTAATGCGTGCCGCCGATGTGGCGATGTACGCCAATAAACTCAGTCGACAAGGTGGGCGAGAATAAGGCCAAACTCGGTTGAACCAAGAGGCCGCTATTTAAAATCCGCGATTTTTTGCTTGATTAAGGGCATCGCGGCTTGGGCGGCTTTTTCGCCTTCCTGTAATGCCCGGTACCGGGCATTGAAGTCCCATGACTTCACGTAAGGCATGTGTGGCCGAATCAGAATATCCGCCTGCTTGGTTTCGATTTGCCCAATCACTCCGCCCATGATGGTGATGGTTTGCCAGAGGATATTGGTCATGCTGTCGATAGGTTGCCCCAGCGGTTGCGCTGAAATATCCACCGCAATAACAAAGGTCGCCCCCATGTCGTGAGCCGCTTTAATGGGGACGGGACTGGTCAAACCACCATCGACATAGGTTTGGCCGCGAAATTGGGCAGGCTGAAATACCCCAGGAACGGCAGCCGAAGCGCGAACAGCTAGCCCGGTATCACCAGACCTAAAAACCACAGGTTTACCCGTATTTAAATCGGTGGCAACCGCTGCAAAAGGTTTATTTAATTGTTCGATGACGCGGTTGCGCAGGCGATTATTGATGAAATCCTGCAACGCATCCCCCTTAAGAAACCCCCTGCCCCCAAAGGTCCAGTCGGCAAAAAGGCTTTCGTCAAGTCGCTGTGCAATTTGCTGAAGCGCTGCGGCGTCATACCCTCCTGCATACAAGGCGCCAACCACCGCGCCGGCGCTAGTTCCCACAACAATGTCCGGCACGATGCCCTGCGCTTCCAAGGCTTTAATCACGCCAATGTGGGCAAAACCCCTTGCAGCGCCGCCCCCAAGCGCAAGGGCAATTTTAGGTTTGGTGTAAGGCAAAGCGCTTGCAGTGAAGGCAACGGGAATCTTATCTTCCGCCGCCCCACCGCTGGGAGTCGCTGGCTTAGGTGTTGTGCTACAACCAGCAAAAACCAGCGCTGTAATGGCCGCAAACAGAATCCGCTGAAGCATTCTGCTTAAATTGCAATCGGCGCAGGAATGTGCGGATGTGGGTCGTAACCCACGATCTCGAAATCGTCAAAGCGGTAATCAAAGATGGAATCGGGGCGACGTTTAATCACCAACTGCGGCAAAGACCGTGGTTCGCGGGAAAGTTGTAACTTAGCTTGGTCGAGATGGTTGATGTAGAGATGGACATCCCCCAGCGAATGAACAATCTCACCCACCTGTAAATCGCACTGTTGAGCCAGCATGTGCGTCAGGAAGGAAACGCTGGCCATGTTGTACGGCACACCAAGGAAGCAGTCGCCAGAACGCTGGGTGAGCATGCAACTGAGTTTTCCGTCAGCGACATAAAACTGATACATGACGTGGCAAGGAGGCAGCGCCATTTTGCCGTTGGCGGCGTTAACCTGCGGTTTCTGGCTTTCGTCAGGCAGGTAAGCGACGTTCCAGGCATTGATGATATGGCGGCGACTGTTCGGGTTTTTCTTCAAGCCTTCGACCAAGGTAGCAACCTGATCGTAAGTTTGACCGTCAGCGCCAGACCAGTGTCGCCACTGAGCGCCATAAACCGGGCCGAGTTCACCTTCGGGTGTCGCCCATTCATCCCAAATCGAAACGCCGTTTTCTTTAAGGTACGCAATGTTGGTGCCGCCTTGTAAAAACCAGAGCAGTTCGTGCAGGATGGACTTGATGTGCAGTTTTTTGGTAGTTAGCAGCGGGAAGCCATCGCTCAGGTCATGGCGCAACATTCGACCAAACACAGACAAAGTGCCGGTGCCGGTACGGTCGCCTTTGGCGGTGCCGTTGTTGAGAATGTCGTTGAGTAGTGCTTGGTAAGCGGTATCCATAGGATTAGTCCAAATCTTCCGATTTTTCTAGATCGTCTGCCATAGCCTCTGAGGGCAGATCGCCTTTTTCCAACGCTTTAAAGGTTTTAAAAATGAGGCGGAAGCTTTTCGGCGGCTTGTTTTGCTCCTGCTCTTTTAGGGCGTTGCGGCGCAACTGGCGCATATACGAAACATCCGTCTGTGGCCATAGTCCAAGAATTTCGTCGATGACCTTTTCGTTGGACAGGAAACGTACCCGCAGGTCTTCAAGTCGATGCATCCGCGAAATTTCAGCGGCTGACTCACCCTTAAGCGCTATTAGGCTGGCTTCAATCGGCTCAGGATCGACTTTACGCATGATTTTGCCGATGTACTGCAGTTGTCGACGTTGCGCTTCATGCTTGGGAAAGCGGTGGTAGTCAAGGATAGCGGCGAGCAAGTCTTCCGGCAGATTCAGACTTTTAGCCTGACCGATCGAAAGCTCAACAAGTCGCGAACCGATATCTTGCAGGTCGAGCATGGCCTGCTTTTTCTGAGTTTTTGACGGACGATCATCGTCGAGATAGTCGTCGTCTTTAGAGATGGCTTTTTTCATGGGCTGCTATGATACCGCCCGAGCCTTTATTTGCCTAAAAACGAGACGACATGACAGCCAGCCGCTTTGCCCATTCCTTAGAAACGCTTCAAGCCTTTACCCAAGACGCTTTGGCCTACGCCCGACAAAAAGGCGCTTCTGCCTGTGAAGTAGATACTTCCGAAGGCTTTGGACAATCGGTTACGGTCCGTTGTGGCGAAGTGGAGACTATTGAATACAACCGCGATAAGGGGTTAGGCGTCACCGTTTATGTGGGGCAACGCAAGGCTTACGCCAGTACTTCTGATTTTTCCCGTAAGGCTATTCAGGAAACGGTTGAAGCCGCACTGAACATTGCTCGTTTTACAGCCGAGGATAACTGCGCCGGCCTAGCTGACCCTGCATTAATGGCGACATCCATCCCTGATTTGGGTTTGTATCACCCGTGGGATCAAACCATCGAAAGCGCGGTAGAACTTGCCCAAACCTGCGAGCAAGCAGCTTATGATTTCGATGAGCGAATTACTAACTCTGAAGGTGCGACCGTTTCAGTGCAGGAAGCGCATTTCGTCGCAGCCAACAGCAACGGCTTTATCGGCGGTTACCCAAGCTCTCGCCATTACTTGGCCTGCTCAGTCATTGCAGGTGAAGGTGAGTCGATGCAACGGGACTCTTGGTACTCAACCAGCCGAAATTTTTCCTTACTGGAAGCGCCGCAGGACATCGGTTTGATGGCCGCCAAACGCGCCGTATCACGAGTAGGCGGCCGCCGCATCAAAACTGGTGAAGTGCCGGTGATTTTTGAAGCACCCTTAGCATCTGGATTATTAGGCAGTCTGGTACACGCGGTTAGTGGGGGTGCTTTGTATCGTAAAACCAGTTTTTTGGTAGATAGCTTAGGAAAATCAATTTTCCCCTCCTTTGTAAACCTTTCAGAACGCCCGCATGTACTAGGAGGATTAGCCAGCTCCGCTTTCGATAACGACGGTGTGGCTACCCAAAATCGTGAAGTGGTGGTTGATGGGGTGCTGAATGGTTATTTTCTAAGCACTTATACCGCGCGCAAATTAGGTATGGAAACAACAGGTAACGCGGGGGGAAGTCACAATCTTTTTCTGCAGCCCGGATCGGATGATTTACCCGCACTGATTAAACGCATGGGACGTGGTTTATTGGTCATAGAACTACTCGGCCACGGGATTAACTACGTCACGGGAGACTACTCACGCGGTGCTGCCGGTTTCTGGGTTGAAAACGGTGAGATTGTTCATCCCGTTGAGGAAATCACTATTGCAGGGAATTTGCGAGAAATGTTCCAGCAAATTTTAGCAATTGGCTCAGATATTCATACCAAAGGCTCAAAGCAAACCGGTTCAATTTTGATCGAACGAATGAAGATCGCTGGCAACTGACTAGGTACGCTAAAACCGCACACACGGCTTCCGTAATTATGAATTTCGGAGCAAACCGCTTGGTTTTAGCTGTGTTACTATCGGGAGATAGCCATAAAAGACCGTCAAAGAGCGATTAAACAGGCTATGGTTTTAGCGGTTCGGCAGTGGTTGCCGAATCGGAGGAAGGGATGGCTGGCCGTGAAATCGTTTGGTTTGCCGCTCAAAATTGTGCACGGGTTATTTACGTCAAGGCGTACGTAACTTCATCGCACGTAACTTCATTACTAGCAAGGAATGCGCATGAAAATTCACGAATATCAGGGTAAACAACTCCTGAAGAAATTCGGCGTTACGGTTCCGCGCGGGATTCACTGCACGACCGTTGATGACGCGGTTAAAGCAGCCGAAACCTTGGGCGGTAAGGTTTGGGTCGTCAAGGCTCAGATCCACGCTGGTGGCCGTGGTAAAGGCGGCGGCGTCAAGGTCGCAACCTCCCTCGAAAAAGTACGCGAGTACGCCGGCCAGATTCTGGGCATGCAACTAATCACGCATCAAACCGGCCCCGAAGGCCAGAAGGTTCGTCACCTGCTGATCGAAGAAGGTGCTGACATCCAACACGAATACTACGTAGCTGCGCTGACCGATCGCGCATCTCAGTCCGTGGCGATGATGGCCTCCTACGAAGGTGGCATGGACATCGAAGAAGTTGCCCACAATACACCGGAAAAAATCGTCAAGGTTTTCATCAACCCGCTGGTTGGTCTGACCGACGCGCAGGGCTTGGAGCTGGCTAAGGGCATGGGTATGTTGGAATCCTCGATTCCACAATGTATCGATACCCTGAAGAAGCTGTACACCTGCTACATGGAAACGGATGCTTCGCTGGCCGAAATTAATCCGCTGATCCACGAAACTGATGGCACCGTTAAGGCGATTGACGCCAAGTTCAACTTTGATTCGAACGCGCTGTATCGCCAGCAAGAAATCGTTGCGATGCGTGACTTGGACGAAGAAGATGCTGACGAAGTGGAAGCCTCTAAGTTTGATCTGGCTTACATCTCTCTAGACGGCAATATTGGCTGTTTGGTAAATGGTGCTGGTCTGGCGATGGCAACCATGGACACCATCAAGTTGTTTGGTGCAGAGCCAGCTAACTTCTTGGACGTTGGTGGTGGTGCTACGACTGAGAAGGTCACTGAAGCCTTCAAAATCATGCTGAAAAATCCAAAGGTCAAAGGCATTCTGGTTAACATCTTCGGCGGCATTATGAAGTGTGACACCATCGCCGCTGGCGTGGTTGCTGCCGCTAAGGAAGTTAACCTGTCTGTGCCGCTGGTCGTGCGCATGAAGGGTACGAACGAAGATTTGGGCAAGAAGATTCTGGTTGACTCTGGTCTGCCAATTATCTCCGCCGATTCCATGGCTGAAGCCGCCACCCAGATCGTTGCAGCGGTCAAGTAAGGAGCTAGCGAATGTCTATTCTGATCAATAAAAACACCAAAGTTATCACTCAGGGTATTACCGGTAAAACTGGCCAATTCCACACGGAAAAATGCCAGGAATACGCAAACGGCAAAGAATGTTTTGTTGCTGGTGTAAACCCTAAAAAGGCTGGCGAAAAGATTTTCGACATCCCGATTTTTGGTTCTGTTAAAGAAGCTGCTGCTGAAACTGGCGCAACGGTTTCTGTTATTTATGTTCCACCAGCAGGCGCAGCCGCTGCGATTTGGGAAGCTGTTGAAGCGGATCTGGATCTGGCAATCTGTATCACGGAAGGCATTCCAGTCCGTGACATGCTGGAAGTTCGTAACCGCATGAAGGCTAAAGTTGCTGCTGGTGGCAAAGAAACATTGCTGCTGGGACCAAACTGCCCAGGTCTGATTACGCCTGACGAAATCAAGATCGGCATCATGCCAGGTCACATTCACCGTAAAGGTCGTATCGGCGTGGTTTCCCGCTCCGGTACGCTGACGTACGAAGCGGTTGGCCAACTGACTGAAATCGGTCTGGGTCAATCTTCTGCGGTGGGTATCGGTGGTGACCCAATCAACGGTCTGAAGCACATCGACGTCATGCGCATGTTCAACGATGATCCAGATACCGATGCAGTCATCATGATCGGCGAAATCGGCGGTCCAGACGAAGCTGAAGCGGCAATGTGGTGTAAAGCCAATATGAAGAAACCAATCGTTGGTTTCATCGCTGGCGTAACTGCACCTGCAGGCAAGCGTATGGGCCATGCTGGCGCCTTGATTTCTGGTGGTGCTGATACGGCGGATGCCAAGTTGGCGATCATGGAAGAATGTGGTTTCACGGTAACGCGTAACCCATCTGAAATGGCCAAGTTGTTGAAGGCTCTACTGAAGTAATTAGCTAGTTGTTGCGTTTTGTTGCTTTTAGCAACGCGCGAATCAAAACGGGTCAATCAGGTTAAACAACTGATTGGCCCGTTTTCTATTGGCTTACTTTTGTGAGCGTGAAAAACCGCCGCCGCTCGCTGTATAATGCCGATTTGTGACCTCCGAAAAATTATCAGGCCATGCGACTGCTACAAAAAGCCCTCACCTTTGACGACGTACTGCTCGTCCCTGCCCATTCTCAAATCCTGCCGAAAGACGTAAGTCTAAGCACCCGCTTAACGCGAAATATAAGCCTCAACCTGCCGTTGTTATCTGCAGCAATGGATACCGTCACAGAAGCTCGCCTGGCAATTGCCATGGCGCAAGAAGGCGGCATTGGGATCGTCCATAAAAACATGCCAGCCAAAACACAGGCTGCGGAAGTTGCTAAGGTCAAGCGTTTTGAATCCGGTATTCTGCGCGACCCGATCACCGTTTCACCGATGATGACTGTCCGTGATGTGATTGAAATTACCCGTCAGCACAAGATTTCAGGTCTCCCTGTAATCGATAAGGCAGGCAAAGTCGTGGGTATCGTCACCAACCGTGATCTACGTTTTGAGACCAATCTCGATCAACCGGTGAAGTTAATCATGACCCCACGCAAGCGTTTGGTCACGGTCAACGAAGAAGCCAGTGTTGAAGATGCCAAAGAGTTGATTCGCGTTCACCGCTTAGAACGGGTGCTGGTGATTGATGACCAATACCACCTACGTGGACTAATTACTGTCAAGGACATCCTTAAATCGACAGAACACCCTTTGGCAAACAAAGATGCTGCGGGTCGTTTGCGGGTTGGCGCCGCCGTTGGTGTCGGTGCTGGCACAGAAGAACGGGTTGCCTTGTTGGCAGAAGCAGGCGTTGACGTGATCGTTGTTGACACTGCACACGGCCATTCCCAAGGCGTGCTCGACCGGGTGAAGTGGGTCAAACAAAATTTCCCACACATTGACGTCATTGGCGGCAACATCGCCACGGCGGCAGCGGCACTTGCCCTTGCCGATCACGGTGCCGATGGTGTCAAAGTAGGTATTGGACCCGGCTCCATTTGCACAACGCGGATCGTCGCTGGTGTGGGTGTTCCACAAATTACCGCCATTCAAAACGTCTCCGAAGCCTTAAAAGGCTCGGGTGTGCCAATGATTGCCGACGGTGGCATTCGCTACTCTGGTGACATCGCAAAAGCGATTGCCGCCGGTGCGGACACTGTGATGCTAGGTGGTTTATTCGCTGGCACGGAAGAAGCCCCGGGTGAAGTTGAGCTATTTCAAGGCCGCTCTTACAAGTCATATCGTGGTATGGGTTCGTTGGGTGCAATGCAAGCGGGTTCTTCAGACCGTTACTTCCAAGACACCTCCGCTGCTGACAAATTTGTTCCTGAAGGTATTGAAGGCCGAGTCCCCTATAAAGGCTCTGTCCTTGCCGTTATTCACCAGTTAATGGGTGGCTTGCGTTCATCCATGGGCTATTTGGGATGCTCTAGCATTACCGACGTTCACGAACAGGCTTGTTTCATGGAAATCACTTCTGCTGGCGTGCGTGAATCGCATGTCCATGATGTCCAGATCACCAAAGAAGCGCCGAACTACCACGTAGATTAAATTTCAAAAACAAAAAAACACCATGAAAAACTGGCCCCTCTGGCAAAAAGCCTTACTCATCAGTTTGGCAGCCGCAGGGGTCATTCTTTTTTCCCAATTACTGCTTTATCTTGACCGCCTCTAAGACTGCATTCACGCCATGTCCCACCAAAAAATACTTATCCTAGACTTCGGTTCTCAAGTCACCCAGTTAATTGCTCGCCGCGTACGTGAAGCCAAGGTGTTCTGTGAGATCCATCCCTACGATGTTTCGGATGAGTTCATTCATAACTATGGCGCCAATGGCATCATCCTGTCAGGTGGCCCAAGCTCTGTCACTGAAGGCGATACGCCACGCGCCCCGAATGCGGTGTTTGAACTAGGCGTGCCGGTTTTGGGTATC
>JBEGTT010000063.1:0-25135 GCA_041179245.1 Pseudomonadota bacterium | reverse complement strand
TTTTTTCAAAATGTGCCTTGTTCTCCGGCAGCATTTCTACCGGGTCATAAAACGAATAATTGCCGTGGCTCAGAATGTTTACGAGCCTGCCGTAAAGCGTGTCGTCTGGGTCATCGTCCTGCTGCTTGATGCAGACCGAGAACTTCTTGTGGCCGTGGAAGATGGATGATTTTTCCAGCAGGCTGCGTAAGGCGTTGAAGTGATGTGTGTAGATTGCGCCCGATTCCTTTGCCCGCCAAATCTCCTGGAGCAGCGTCAAATGGTGGAAAAAAGGTGTGTCACCGGTATAAGAAAGTTGGTACTGACCGGTCTTTCGAGTATGCGACAGGAAATGCGGCGCGAACTTCTTGCGGTCAATCTCCCGCAGCTCATTCCACAGCACGTTAAAGAAAAGCGTGTGGTGCGATGAAATGACTGTTTTGATGGCGTGATCTTTTCGCTTCAGGAACTGCGCCAAATGATTGCCCACCGCAATGGCGTTGTGCTCGTCCAGCGACGTGATAGGGTCGTCAATGTAGATATATTTCACCCACTGATAGGCTTCCGCGCCATCCATGGCGAGTTGGACGATGGTCAGAAAGAAGCACCAGACAAACAGATTCTCTTCGCCGCGCGACACCTTGATGTTGTCGATGGTTTGCGTGGTTTCTTCCGTACGAACCTCACGCGAGAAGCGGATCGTCCAGTCGCTGTAATCAATGCTGAAATCAAAATCGGCATAGCGATGCAGGAAGGGCCGGATGCGGGTCTCCATCTCCAAGTCTTCCATTCCTGCGAAAAAGCGGGAAGCGGCGTTCATTTTCAGCACCCGCGCGCTGTCACCTTCCAGATCGTTGTCCCAAGTGAAGAGGTCTTCGGTAAAGGCGTTGAAGTAGAGCGTGTCTCGGGTCGCGTCTTTGCCATCCCCTTGCTTGCGGAAGTCTTTGAACGCCATCGAAAGCCGCGTCTTGCCGGTGCCGTTGTAGGCGTAGAGCAGGATGAATTTCTTATCGATTAGCTCGCTGCGCAGGTGCGCGGCCAGCGCATCCAGATTGCCAAAATCAGTCAACGGATGACTCATTGATTACTGCTCCTTGTCGCCTTGCGGCGGCAGAGATTTGACATTTTGCGCCAGTTTCTTTTCTTCTGACTTCACCCGCCGTTCCAGCTTTTGCAGGTCTTCCTCGGCTGCCAGTTTTTCCGGTTTGATTCCGCGCTGCCCCAGCATATCGCGCACGCTCTCGTTGTTTTTCATATGCTCATGGGTGATCGCGTGTTCCCCGCGCAGATTGGCTTGCTCCACATTGTGATTGGTCATTTCGGTCGCCAGATTTTTGGCGGCAATCGTCAGCGTGGGCAAAAAATCCGCCAGTGGTCGGCTTTTAACAATGCCGTATTTGTCTTTCATGGCCTGCGTGGTATGTCCACCAAACAGCGCTTGGTCACCCTTGGAGCGGATACGGCCAAAACCGGCATCATCCACACCGCGCTCGAAAATATTTTGTGACAGCGACTTTTCTGATTCCCTCAGCCGATCACGGACTTCCATGCGCGCTTGCAACCGCATACGGTCTTCAATCAGCTCCTGCTTGCGGGTTTGCATGGCAAAGTAGCTTTGCGCAAAAGCAATCTCCGGCTTGCGTGGGTCGCCGTTCTGGGCAATCAGGTAACAAGCGTAACGGGTGAGCATGAAATCATCGATTTCACGTATCCCCCCTTTGCCTAGCTCGATCATTTTCGTGACGCCACGAAAATGATCGGAAGTCGCATGGCCAGAGGCTTCGCAGGATTCCATGGCACGCTGTATGGCAGTTTGAAAATTTTCCCAGCGGGAGTAACCCAGCGGCGCTTGCAGGTCGCGGGCGAACCAGAACTCAATGCCTTCGGCATCAGTGCGCTGCACGGCGGCTTCAAGGTTGTGCTGCAAGGCTTCTAGCTGTTTATCCATGGCATGGCCTCCACTGCTTCGGGTTTTGCGAACCTGTCGGAATTTCCGACAAGTTTCTATTCGCCACAGTTGTAAAGGAATCCTTGACAACTGAATCCCCGACTTCGTAGGCATAGGGAATGACTCGCGTCACGCGTCACGCGGTCACCTCGTCCAGCACGGGGAAAAGCTGCTGCATCAGCCCTTTTTTATGGGTCTTGAGCTTGGTGAGTTTTTGGGTTTGGGCAGCGATGAGGTCGTCGAGGGAAGCGAGGCAGTCGGCGATTCTTTGTTGTTCTTTATATGACGGTAAAAATAGCACTAAATCTTTAAGTTGCGTTCCCGTAATGAGCGGTTGGCCAGAGCCAAAAATCAACCTATTTAGGTCAATAACGTCGAGCCAATAAAAAACAAAGGTGACCTGTTCAGAACGCTGTAGATTAATGACAAGAGTGTTGTCAGTGACACCAAAGATTCCATTTGCTTTGTTTGTAAACCCAGCGTTTGCTCCTACTCTTGCCACCAATATATAGACACCATTGAAGCTTGCTTTTGATGTTTTGCCGATCACACCAGTTGAACCGTAAAGATCAAGATGGCCTTCAAGGTCATTTTTATCCTTGCCTGATGAAATGCTGTTGCAAATCTTTCCTAACGTCTTCTCCTCCCATTCACCCGCATCCCGAAACTCGGGGAAGCGCAGTTTGGGCAGGGTTTCTCCTTCGGCGGGGAAAAGCTGCTGCATGAGGCCTTTTTTGTGGGTCTTGAGCGTGGCGAGTTTTTGCGTTTCTAGGGTGAGTAGTTCGTCGAGGGAAGTGAGGCAGTCAGCGATTTTTTGTTGCTCATTTAGGGGTGGCGTGGGCAACTGCAATTCAGAGAATTGCTTGTAGCTGACCATCTTGCCATCCCGCAACCCCTCAAGATTTTTAGTAAGCAGAGCGATGAATCGACTAGTTTTAAGGAAATGCTTGAAGTAGTTCGCTGAATGCTCAGTTTTAAGCCTCAACACCACGTAAGCCGGGCTGCAAATTCCTTTGTAATTCGAGTATTCAATCCCTCCTTGGAAAGAGCGAAGACTGATGATGAAATCACCGACTTCAACGACCTTATAGCTCTCAATACTCGTTTCAGTTACTGAAACATGATAGTCAATCAAATTTCGCGGAATTGCGCCGTACTCTTGAGTTATAGCTAGTACAGGCAGATCGGAGTTGTGATCTTTATTGCTGATTTGGTTGAAGAGTACATCACCAAATTCACTTACCCACTCCCCCGCATCCCGAAATTCAGGAAAGCGCAGCTTGGGCACTAATCCACGTTTTTTCACTGACGAGGGCATGTTACAAATCCTCAACCCTGAATTCGCTATAGCCTTCGTAGTAATAGCTGATGTCGATGCCCTTCATGAATAATTCGCGGTCGTTGATTTTGTCGGTCAAGGCGGCTTTTAGTAAGTGTTTGATTTCCACATCCTTCACCACGCTGCGTTCCATGGCTGAAAGGTAGTCAGCTTTGTCCACGGCATTCCAATCAATCACACGATTGATTTCGTGTTTAAAAATCAGATCCAGCCAGATGCGTGTGGCGCGGCCATTGCCTTCGCGAAACGGGTGAGCAACATTCATTTCCACATACTTTTCAACAATTTGCTCAAAGGACTGTTGCGGCATGGCGCTGATGTGTTCCAGCGATTGCGGCAGGTACATGAGCGGCGCAAAGCGAAAATTGCCTTTGGCGATGTTTACATCGCGCAGTTTTCCAGCAAATTCATAAATATCGCCAAATAAATACGCATGAATTTGTGTAAGTCCTTTGAAGGTGCCAATCTCCATGCGGTTGATGTCGCCGCTTTCAAATAGCCGCTTGGCCTTTTGTTTGCTGATTTTTTCTTCAGCTTTGTTCAGCTCAATCTGGTTGGTGATGTTTAATTTGTTCTGCAACACCATGTTATGTGCTCCTGATCAGTGTGTGCGGTAAATCTTGCAACAGCCGCTGACCCGCCTCGGTCAGTCGGTATTTCTGCAAGCGGCTGTTGGGTTTTTCGGGAATGGTTTGTTCGACCAGCCTTGTTTCTAACAACTTGGCCATCGCTGCTTTGTAGTTGCCGGTAGGCTGGGCATAGCCCAATACGGACAAAATATCAGTCCTGCCGATAGGTTGATGTGACACGGCAGCCAAAATTTTTCGTTCAGTTTCTGACAAGCTGACTGGGGCCTCGACTGGGGCCTCGACTGGGGCCTCGACTGGGGCCTCGACTTGCAGGGTTGCACCTTCCCACTGTGGTGTTGGGCGCCACATTTGGGCAGTGAACTGGTTGCCGCGAACATCGTCGATGAGTTCAATCTGCGACCATTCCTCTAGCGCACGGGGTATGCCGCTGCCCAGTCCTCGGTAGGGTAATACCTTGAATGCGTGCTCGGTTAAGGTGGGGTTGCGGCGGTTGGTTTTGCCCTGCCGCACATCATCGACGCTCAGGCTGTCTGGTAAATGGCCGGGGCTGATGATTTCGATGCGGTCGGTAAAAATCAAGATACGAATAGAGGCGCTGGTGAAGTAATCGCGGTGAATCAGGGCGTTGACCAGAAGCTCTTGTAAAGTGACTTCCGGGATTTCCAGCAGGCCGATGGAATTAAAGCCTTGGTCGCCTTGTACCCGGTGCAGGTTACGTTTGATAAATGCCAGTGCTTCGGTGTATTGAGTGGTCAAGGTGCCGCTGATGTCCTCGCTGTCCAGATAGCGACTATCAGCAATACGGGTACCGGGAAAAGCCACGGCTTTGATGGAAAACGCGGGGCGCCAACGTTGTGGGTTGCGGCCGAACAGCATCAGGCCAGCCAAGTTCAGTTCACGGCCATCGCCCAGCCCCAAGTTTTGCAGCACTGCGTCCAATGGACGCTCCGGGTAGGGATTATCGGTGCCGTAACGCTGTTCCAAATAGCGGTGAAACGCCGCTTCGTCTAGGTCGGCGCTGGTGGTGTCGGCCACGGGCACCACATCCGCATACACCAGTCCAGAACGCTGGAACATGCGCTGCATCTCTTCACGTGCGGTGACATGGCGCTTGTCAGCCCCTTGCTTGACCCAAATGCGGCCTTGGTGATCCAGATAGGGTTTGGAGAGTCCGTCCGGGATGCTGACCACCATGACCACCCCGGCTTGAGTGCGCACGTTCTCGGTGAGCGGGTGCAGGGGGGGACGCAGGTGCTGGGAGGCGGCATTACTCAGCATCTGGTTGAGGCGGCGCACTTCGACGGCATCTAGCCCAGCAATCGAACCATCGTCATTGACACCAATGAACAAGGTGCCACCGCCACTATTGGCAAAGGACACCAATTCGGCGGCCAAGGCATCCGGGTGGTCGACGGTGCGCTTGAACTGATGGCGGCTGTCTTCACCCAAGGCGATTCGCTGCACCAGTTCTGCTTCGGTCATGCTTTTACTGCTCATATGCCCCCAACCCTGAAATCTCGCGTCCTTGGGCAAGTTTGTGCAGCAGCGGAATCAACTCTTCCATCAGCGCCAGTTCGGCCTTGGTGCGTGCTTTCCAGCCGAGTTCTTGTGCGGCGAACAAATCACTCAGTTGGTCGCCATCGAAGATCATGCGGCGCAGGATGGCGTCAACAAAGCCTTGAAGGGCGGTGGCATCCAGCCCGTGCTGGTCGGCGATGGTCTCAATCTGGCGGGCGTGTTTGTCGGCCTTGAAGCGGTCGAAGCCAGCGCGGATAGCCGTTTCGTCCAGCCCTTTTCCAGATTCCAAGGTGTCGATGTAGTCGGCGATATCGTCACGGGCATCCATGAATTTGGCGTCGGACTGAATTAGGCCGATCAGTTCTTCGCGGCTCATCTTCTGTTTGCCCGGCGTTTGGCTGGCGTAGCGGGTGATGAGGCCCATGATGTAGTCGTAATCGATGACAGCGCTGGCAAACAGCACGAACTCGAAATCGAGTTGCTGCACTTCGGGCGGAAGGCTGTCACCGCCCGCTTTGTCGTGCTTATCCTGCTGCGCTTTCAGGCGCTGGGCGGTTTCGAGGTAGGTGCTTCTGAAGCTGAGTAACTGATCCTGCGGGAGGATGGTGTTTATCTGGGCCTTTTGTGCGTAGTCCAGATCGGTGTACTGGTCGAGTTGCGTCTTGAGTCGCTGTACTTCCTTGAAGCGGTTAATGAACTCGATACGGGCTGTGTCGCCTTTTAAGTTGTAGACCTGCGCAGGTTCACAAACCAAATTTTTATTTTGCATGAAGCCAGCCATGCCAAAGACGGCGTCTTCGTACTTGCGAATGACTTCAGCGGCAGGCTCAACCAGCCAAATTTCTTTGGCGGGCTTGGCTGCTTGGCCGGAAAAGAGGCCAATGGCGGTGTCGACCGCATCTTGTTGCTGGCGGAAGTCGAGGATGTTGCCGTAGGGCTTGGTGTCGTTGAGTACGCGGTTGGTGCGTGAAAACGCCTGGATCAGGCCGTGGTACTTGAGGTTTTTGTCCACGTACAAGGTATTCAGGAATTTTGAATCAAAGCCAGTAAGCAGCATGTCCACCACGAGGGTAATGTCGATTTTATGGGCATGGTTTGGATCGGCCAATCGCAGGTCGGCATTGGGCCATTGCTGATCCTTGATGCGTTTTTGGATGTCTTGGTAGTAGAGATCGAAGTTGTTGATGTCGTGGTTGGTAGCGAACTGGACGTTGTAGTCGGCGATGATGGCCTTGAGGGCATCCTTCTTTTTGTCCGGTTCCTGTTCGTTATCGGCTTTTTCTTGCGGCAGGTCTTCCTGAATCTGCTGCACGTCCTTGTTGCCTTCGGCGGGCGGGGAAAAGACGCAAGCGATGTTGAGCGGCTGGAAGTCAGGGTTTGCTGCCCCTTTTTCGGTTTGCATGGTTTTGAATAGGGTGTGGTATTCAATAGCGTCATTAATGCTGGCGGTGGCCAGCACAGCGTTGAACTTGCGCCCAGCAGTGGCTGCATCGTGCTTGGCGAGAATGGCCTCAACGATGGCGCGCTTAGCGAGTGCTTCGCCCGGCTTGGGCGCGCTCTTTCCTTCAGGCTTGTAGTAGTCCACATGGAAGCGCAAGACGTTGCGGTCTTCGATGGCGTGGGTGATGGTGTAGGCGTGTAATTGCTGCTGAAAGATGTCGGCTGTGGTTTTGTAGCTGGCTTGCTGGCCTTCAATCTGCTGGCTGCTGGCGTTCTGCTCAAAGATGGGCGTGCCGGTAAAGCCGAACAACTGGGCGTTGGGGAAAAACTCCTTGATGGCTTTATGGTTCTCACCGAATTGCGAGCGGTGGCATTCGTCGAAGATGAAAACGATGCGCTGGTTGCGCAGGGGTTCGAGGCGCTCTTTGTAGTTTTTCTTGGCGTTTTTGGAAGAATCGCCATCCAGCGCGAGGCCCAGTTTCTGGATGGTGGTGACAATCACCTTGTCAGCGTAATCGTCGGAAAGTAGGCGTCGCACCAGCGTTTCTGTGTTGGTGTTTTCTTCGACGCAGCCCTCCTGAAACTTGTTGAATTCCTCTCGCGTTTGCCGGTCGAGGTCTTTACGGTCGACCACGAACAGGCATTTATCGATGTCCGGGTTGTCCTTGAGCAGGGTGGAGGCTTTGAACGAGGTGAGCGTCTTGCCACTGCCGGTGGTGTGCCAGATGTAGCCGTTGCCGCAACGTTGGTGGATGCAATCGACAATCGCCTTGACGGCATAGATTTGATAGGGCCGCATCATCAGCAACTTTTGCTCGCTAGCCACCAGCACCATATAGCGACTGATCATTTCGCCCAGCGTACATTTCACGAGGAATGTCTCGGCAAAGCTGTCCAGATGGGTAATCTTGCTGTTGTCTACGTCGGCAAACTGGTAGAGCGGCAAAAAACGCTCATCGGCATTGAAGCTGAAGTGGCGGCTGTTGTTGTTGGCGAAGTACCAAGTGTCGCTGCGGTTGCTGACAATGAACAATTGCAAAAAGCACAACAAGGTTTTGCTGTAGCCGTTGCCGGGATCGTTTTTGTAATCGACGATCTGTTGCATGGCTCGACGAGGGCTAATGGCCAGCGTCTTCAACTCGATCTGCACGACAGGCACACCATTGATCAGCAGGATTACGTCGTAACGGTGGTGGCTGTAGTCGGTACTGATGCGGAGTTGGTTGATGACCTCGAAGTTATTTTTGCACCAGTCCTTGATATTGACCAAGGTGTAGTAAAGCGGCGTGCCGTCGTCGCGCTCGAAGCTGTTGCGCTCGCGCAGGTGTTTGGCTGCGGCGAAGACATCGGGCGTGACGATACCATCTAGCAGGCGGGCGAATTCGCTATCGGTCAGGTGGACGCGGTTGAGTGCTTCAAAATGCTGGCGAAAGTTAGCTTCCAGCGTGGCGCGGTCACGAATGTCTAGGCGGTAGGCGTATTTGAGGTCGCTCAGCTTCTCAATCAGGGTTTGTTCGATTTGTTGTTCAGTCATTGATGTTGCCCATCGCTTCCCCCATCCTCACTGGGCGTACTGGCTGCCAGTCCGGGTTGAAAGTCAGTTGATCCTTGGGGAATAGCATGACGACCGTTGAGCCGAGCATAAAACGACCCATTTCGTCGCCCTTTTTCAGCACGATGTTTTGCTCGTCGTAACGCCATTCACGGATGATGCCGGGGCGCGGTGGATTGACTGTTCCGTGCCACACTGTGGCCATGCTCCCGACAATGGTTGCGCCGACTAAGGTCAGTACAAATGGGCCAAATGCTGATTCAAATACACAAACTACCCGCTCATTACGGGCAAACAAACCGGGAACGCCTCGCGCCGTAGTTGGATTGACCGAGAACAGATCACCCGGTACATAAATCATGCGTGTCAGTTTGCCGTCACAGGGCATGTGGATACGGTGGTAATCCCGTGGGCTAAGGTAAATCGTGGCAAAGCTGCCGTTGTCGAATTGGGCAGCAAGGCCTGCATCTCCACCAACCAAGGCGGTGGTTGAATAATGATGGCCTTTGGCCTGAAAAATCTGGTCTTGTTCAATCGGCCCAAACTGGCTGATTGCGCCATCGACCGGGCAAATAAAATCCGCGTCCGCTAATGGCCGAACGCCGGTTTTCAGCGGGCGGGTAAAAAATTCGTTAAAGCTTGGGTAGCTGTTGATGTCAGGGTTAGCGGCCTCGGCCATATTGACCTTATAACGCCCCACAAACCAGCGAATCACGCGGGTCGTCAGACTACCCGCTTTGGCGCTGGCTAATTTTCCAGCAAGTATCGTTAGTGCCTGTTTCGGCAGCAGGTATTGAAGCAGTACGGCGAGGCGATCAGGCACAATAAACTCGGCTCAAAAAAGGGATGGCAATTATACCGACTGGTTTGCTAATCGCTGTTTTGCCCACTGCCGACGCTCTGCTTTGCCATGGAATGTCCACGCCACTAGGCGGCTGGTTTTTTGCCCTTGGCTCATCGGAATAATGCGAACATCACAGGGATGTAACTTGGCCAACGCGGCTTCAATCGGGCGCAAATTGTCTGCCTTGGATAGCAAGGTGGTAAACCACAGGCAGCGTTTCGGGATGCCCGCACTTTGCTCAACCATGCGTTCAACAAATGCCCGTTCCCCACCGGGATACCACAACTCGTTGTTTTGTCCGCCAAAATTCAGCTTAGGCGCTGGCTGTTTGCCCCCATTTTTATCCTTATTTTTGTCCGTATTTTTGTTTTTTTCCAGATTTTTCCATTTGCGTTCAGCGCCCATCATTACATCTGCCGCAGAAGCATGAAACGGTGGATTGCACAGGCTGACATCGAACTGCTCACCCCGCCGCAAAATGCCGACAAATAAATTGTCTGGCACAGGCTGGTGGCGAACTTCAATTAATCCGGCCAGATGGGGATTCGCCGCGACAATACGTTCGACATTGGACAAAGCGGCTTGGTCAATATCCACACCGAGAAAACGCCAGCCATATTCGGCCTGACCGATCAGGGGATACACCGCATTTGCACCCACCCCAATATCTAGCGCCCGCACGGCTGGCCCGCGAGGTGGTATGCCATCGTTGCCGCCTGCCAGCAAATCAGCCAAATAGTGCAGCACATCGGCACGCCCCGGAATCGGCGGACAAAGGTATTGCGAAGGAATATCCCAGCCTTGCACCCCGTAATCCGTTTCCAGCAAAGCCCGATTAAGTGTTTTGACGGAGACGGGATTGGTAAAGTCGATACTCGGCGTCCCAGCGGGCGTGGTAATCAGAAACTTGCTCATCGCGGGAACGGCAGCAGCCAACGCCGCCAAGTCGTAACCTTGCAGATGGCGATTGCGTAGGTGCAAGCCCGGACGTTCATTTACGACAGGTTTGATCGGTTTCGTAACAGGCTTGTTCATTGAGGGTTCCGTGCTAAAAATCGGTCAAGTTGGTTACCAAAGGCTTGGCGGTCGGTTTGGCTAAACGCTGCAGGATATCCGCAGCCACTTGCTGAATACCAGCGTGATCCAGTTCCGCAACATCAAACACGCAGCTTTCATCGACGGGCTGGTAATTGCGGCATTGCGAAGCGGTGTACAAAGCATCGTAATGTTCGACCAGCAGCGCTTCGGTTAATGCTCGGAAATTGCCTGCCTTTACCCACTCAAGCCAACCATTCACCCGCGCATTGCCGCGTAACTCGCGCAAGGTGTTCAAGCGCGAGATCAGTTCGGCTGGTTGCTCGCAGAAATAAACGTAATCCTGCAATAAAAAATCCACGCGAGCCGCTACGCTGGCTTGAATCTTCAAGCTTTGTCCAGCGTGCATGTTTGCCAACAAAGCTTCAGGAATGCGCAACTCACCAATTTTGCGCGATTCTGCTTCCACATAAACAAGCTGTTGCGGATCAAACTTTTCCAAAGTCTGCCAAATAGCCGTTTCAAACGATTTTTGGCTCGGTTGTTGTTCGCCGGGCACGCGACCTAAAACGGAACCTTTGTGGCAAGCCAGCGTTTCCAAGTCCAATACCTGACCGCCTTGCTCACCGATGGCTTGCAGAATCCGGGTTTTGGCCGATCCGGTGGGGCCGGTTAGAACGCTGAATTGGAACCGCTTAGGCAAATCTTCCAAGCGTTCCAATACGTGCGTGCGAAAAGCCTTGTAGCCACCTTCCAACTGGCAAGCGTCCCAGCCCACCGAACGCAACACCGTGGTCATTGCGCCTGAGCGCTGACCGCCACGCCAACAGACTACCAGAGGTCGCCAGCCTTTTTCTCGATCCTGAAAATGGGCCAGCAGATGCTTTGAAATGTTGGCCGAAACGTAGGCTGCGCCTTTTTTCTTGGCGACAAACGGCGAAACCTGTTTGTAGAGCGTGCCGATTTCAATCCGCTGCTGGTCGTCCAGTACCGGGCAAGACATCGCGCCGGGAATATGGTCATCCGCAAACTCAGCCGGGGAACGCACATCAATGATGTCGTCAAAATCACCCAAGTCAGCCAGCGTCACGACACCTTTCTGACGCTTGCGCTCAATCTCTGTTGGCCGAGTCTCTTTTGAACTCTCCGGTTGATCCATGCTCGGTTATCCTTGGCGACTTCAAAACAATCGCGCATTCTAACGGAGCAAGGGAAGCACTTTGATGTCGACTGAAAATCAACCCATTCGCCTGACCAAATTTGCCCACGGTGGCGGCTGCGGCTGTAAGATTTCCCCAGCCATCCTGACCAAAATCCTGCAGCACGTTGGCCCCGGCATTGTT
Source organism: Pseudomonadota bacterium (assembly GCA_041179245.1). Classification (GTDB taxonomy): domain Bacteria; phylum Pseudomonadota; class Gammaproteobacteria; order Burkholderiales; family Rhodocyclaceae; genus JBEGTT01. Next base: position 13,547 of record JBEGTT010000063.1, on the reverse strand, counting down.
CCGCCAGAACTGCTGGTGGGCATCGAATCCTCTGATGACGCGGCGGTTTACCAGCTTAATGACCACCAAGCATTGGTCGCTACCACCGATTTTTTTACTCCCATCGTTGATGACCCTTATGACTTTGGCCGCATTGCCGCTACTAACGCGCTTTCCGATGTGTATGCCATGGGCGGCAAACCCATTCTGGCCTTAGCCTTAGTCGGCATGCCGCTGGATAAGCTCCCCATCGAGGTCATCGGGCGCATCATCGAAGGTGGCGCGAGTGTTTGCCGAGCGGCAGGCATTCCGGTGGCGGGCGGCCATTCGATTGACGTGCTTGAACCGATTTATGGCCTCGTCGCCCTCGGTCTTGTTGAACCGAAACGGGTGAAGAAAAACGCAGCGGCCCGCGCTGGAGATGTTTTGATTCTGGGCAAACCGCTGGGTATTGGCGTGTTATCTGCCGCTTTGAAGCAAGACAAACTCAGCACTGACGAATACGCCGAAATGCTGCGCTGGACAACGATGCTGAATACACCGGGAACTGCGTTGGCCGAGATGGAGGGCGTACATGCCATGACCGATGTAACAGGGTTTGGTCTAGCGGGGCATTTGCTGGAAATTTGTCGAGGTTCTGGCTTGGGGGCCAAGGTTCATTTCGACCAACTCCCTCTGATTGAAAGTGCCGTTGCACACGTCCAACAAGGTATTTCCACCGGTGCATCCACCCGCAACTGGGCCAGCTACGGTGAAGACATTCACCTGTCCGATAGTTTTTTGCCTTGGCAACAAAAACTCTTAACCGACCCCCAAACCTCTGGTGGGCTACTCGTCAGCTGCGCCCCGGATATCGTTTCTGCGGTGTTGGGCTGCTTTCATAGCCAAGGATTTGAGCAAGCCTGCGTGATGGGGGAGATGGTCGAAGGGCGTGGCTTGGTTGTTACCTGAGAAAGCGGCTTAGTTCCGCAGACTGGACCGGCGCACCATCCCAACCAACACCGTGATCTGATGAACGACCAGCCCCAGCGTAATTAAGCCGGCCCCTAACCAGACACGCATCGTGACGGTTTCGCCGTTAAGGAAATTGCCCAGCAACAAGGCCATCACCGGCGTCACCAAGGTAATCAGTGCCACCTTGCCGGCTTCCATGTGTTTGATCACGAAGTAATACAGCGCAAAACCGACCACCGATCCAAAGATGCCCAGATAAGTAATGGCCGCCCCGCCCCAAAAGGAAATGTCAGCGGGAATATGCCCATCGGCCAACCACCAAGCCAAGATGAACAGGGGCATGGCAACGATTAAAGTCCCCGCCGTTGTCGCCAGCGGCGGGCTGGTATCGTTGATTCGTTTGAGGGCGACCAATGTTGCGGAATAAATCAGCATTCCCAGCAATAAAACGGCTGTTCCCGTGACGGCCTGGAAACCAGCGATTTCATGGCCGGATAGAAAAATCACCGCTAACCCGACCAGCGCCAGCAACATCCCACCCAGCTTGCGCATATTGAGTGCCGGTTCGTTGAGCCAGCGCACGGCCAAAACGCTCGTCACCAGTGGCGATAAGCCGAACAGCACCGAAATTAGGCCAGAATGCACGTAAGGCGCGCCCCAATAGGTGCACAACATGCCACCGAACATGCCCAAACCGCCGATCAGATAACTGCGGCGAGCACGGGCATGCAAGGGAAATTCAACACGCCAAGCGATGATGATGGCGAAAGCCAGCACCACGCCAATCGCCATCCGCACCATCAAAGCGAAGGCAAAGCCGGTATCCAGCGCGCTCACTCGAATCGCCAAGGGGGTGGTCGACCAGATGGCGATCACTGTCAGGTAAGCGAGTGTGACATTCATACGACTGGCGTTCCTGCTGCGGTTTCAACGCTGCAATCACAGCCTTTTCCTGCCGCGATCCAACGTGCAAAAAGACGGCTCACCCACGCACTGGCAACAAGCGGTAAGAATCGCAGATAACGTTTAGGTGTCAGCAATAAGCCACAGCGGTAACAGCCTTGGCCTTCCTTCTCTTCGGACCATACCAGCGCCTGGCATGGGCCTTTGATTTTCAAGAATCGCAGACGTGCGGTGGGACAAGTTTCCAGCGCACAACAAACGCCACAGCCGTTGCACGGCTGACCTTCAGCGGGCTTGGCTGGGGCGTTGCGATGGAGATGGATGGTTTGCTCAAGCCCCATCAAACCTTCTTCAAATAACAGGCTTTCAACATCATTTGGCCGGCATCGGTTTTACAGTCGATCTCGTGGTCGCCATCAACGATGCGGATGCTCTTGATTTTGCTGCCCTGTTTTAGGGTCGTAGAGCTGCCTTTAACCTTCAAGTCTTTAATTAACACCACGGAGTCTCCATCGGCCAAGACCGTACCGTTGGCATCTTTGACGATTCGAACATCGCTATCTTCCGCATTGGACTCTCCGGCGATAGGCCATTCAAAAGCACAGTCGGCACAAACGTAATTTGTTCCGTCTTCGTAAGTGTTTTCAAGGGTGCACTGAGGGCAAGCGGAAGGAGTTGTCATGCTGTTCTCTCTCAATTTTGTTGAATGGGTCGCTATTTTAAGGTGCTGGGTGGCTATCGCACAGGTGAAGTATTATGTCTTCCATTGATAAACAAAATAAGCACAAGATGATTTACACCCCTACACCGGTATTTTGGGAACACCAGCTATCCAAGCCACTTGAGCAGCGTGTGGCAACAGCACCCGCTGAGCTGGTTGAATTTGTGACTCAGTTTAACGAGGCCACAGGAAGCCTAGCAAAACCACTCGCCGTAGCAGTATCAGACGATTTTATGGCCGATTTGCAGAGCGCCATCCGCGAGCTTCCCGATGTGGTTAAAGACCGGCTGAATGGCCGGTTGCTGGGCGTGTTTCTGATGACCGGCGTTGGTTCCTCTGCGGTGACGGATGTTGTTGCGTACGCCAACGGAGACTTGATTGGTGCCTTTGTGGCTATTGATGTGGATGTTTTTATCAATACAACCGCTAATGCTTGGGCGACTTGGAAGGAAAATACACCTTTTACTTTGGTAGCTGGCGTAACCCTCGACGCGGTGATTGCCGACGAGGCGCATAACGATCGCAAAGCGGCGCTCCAATACGTTTTGTTGCATGAGTTTGGCCATGTCTTAACGGCCAATACCGTACTGATGCCAGATTGGTGGAGCATGCCTGACACGGTGAAAGGCACAGATCAGTACGCTTTTCTGCCGTTGAGTTGGCAAGTTGATGAGCGTCGCGCCATCGTGCCACTGGCGGCAGATGATTTTCCATTGCGTAAACAGATCATCTATTACGAAACGCCCAAATTATCCGGTGACGATTTGCCAACGGCCTACCGTGACCTTGCCAACACCAGTTTTCCGACGCTGTATGCCGCAATGAGTGTTTATGAGGATTTTGCGGAAAGTTTCGCAACCTATGTGCACTCGGTATTATTGAAAAAACCGTTTGATTTGCGGGTTTATCAGAACGGTCAGCTCGTTTCGGCGAGTGGCGATTTTTGGACCACAGAGCGTAGCCAAGCCAAAGCCGCATTTTTTGCTATCTTTTTCGATGTTCCACCGATGCCTTTATATCGGCAGCCGCCTCAAGACCTTGCAGACCCGGGCGCTTCTAGTGTTCCGGCATTCCCTGATAATTATGAAACGGCCTTTTTAGGCTTGGCGCCCTTCCTGCGAATCAGCGTGGTGGGCGGCGATTTACGCCCAATCGCACAAATGTTGTTGGCCAAAGCGGGGGAGCAAGAAAACAACCCCTATCTATGGATGAACTTGGCAACAGCCTTTTTTAGCATTGGACAGCGAGAGATGGGATTGACCATCCAGTCCCAGGCGCTACTGGACCAGCGTTCTTACTTTATTCCAGCGGCTAAACAACCGGCAAAACAGCGTTTGTTTGTTTTAGTGGCGGCCGGTGATCTGGCGGAAAACTCTCCGATAGATTGTTTGTTGGATAAGGGTTCTGTTGATTTGGCGTATTACTTCGCTTCATTGGAAGCGCCGTTGCCAGAACAATTGCCCGAGCACGATGCCTTATTTGTGGCGATTTCGGATACCGAAGAAAGCCGTTCCATCCTGAATAAACTTGAACCTCTGCTTAGTCAGTGGGACAAGCCAGTGATCAATTTCCCGCAACACATCGTGAATGTGGAACGGGAGGCGGCCAGTCGCTTACTGCAAGCGGTTCTAGGCTTGTCTATGCCGATGACCGGGCAGGTTTCAAGAGCAGGTGTTGCTGTAGCGATTCAGGCGGAATTCCCTTATCCAATCATCTTGCGGCCCGTTGGGTCACATGCGGGGAAAGATTTAGCCAAACTGGAGAATGCTGAAGCATTGGCTGATTACTTAGATCAGGTGAAGGATGAGTCGTTCTACATTTCACGGTTCATTGACTATAGCGGTGACGATGGTTTATTCCGCAAATACCGGATTGCGCTGATTAATGGGCAGCCCTTTGCCTCACATATGGCGATTTCCAGCCACTGGATGATTCATTATCTGAATGCTGGAATGTACGAAGACGCGGCCAAGCGTGCGGAAGAAGAGGCGTTTATGGCTAACTTCGACGCGTTTGCCCAAAAGCATCAATCAGCACTGGCAGCCATCCATCAACGTTCCAAGCTTGAATATGTTTGCGTGGATTGTGCTGAAACCCGTGAGGGGGATCTGCTGATTTTTGAAATAGACCACGCGATGGTGGTGCACGCGATGGATTCAACCGCGCTGTTTCCTTATAAGCAGGTTTACATGCAGCAGGTAAAACAGGCTTTTGAAGATTATCTGGGTACTCTGTGAAATGATTTTCCCTTCATCAAAGCTGTCCAATGCGCTGAATTTTTCGGGTGGGCCGGGCGCACTTCCGGAAACGGTATTGCAGCAGGTGCAGGCATCCATTCAATCCGTGCCAGAGCTTGGTTTGTCGATTCTGGGGATTAGCCATCGCTCGGACTGGTTTGCTTCCGTGGTGGCTGAGCTTGAAAATAACATTCGCGACTTACTGGGCTTGCCCAAGTCCTACCATGTACTGTTTTTGCAAGGCGGAGCGACACAGCAATTTTCGATGTTGCCAATGACCCTGCTGGCAGGGAAAACCCAGCCTGCGGAATATGTGCATACCGGTTACTGGAGTGGGAAGGCACTGCCAGAGGCTCGGCGTGAAGGCCCTGTACGGGTGGTCTGGAGCGGTGAGGAGGAGGGTTTTCACCGCCTGCCGACCGATGAAGAACTCGATTTCCACGCGGGTGCCCCTTATATCCACTATGTTTCCAATGAAACCGTAGAAGGGCTGCAATTTCAGCGGATACTGGGGCGAGACGATGTGCCCAGAGTGTGTGATATGTCCTCAGATTTTCTGTCTGCCCCTGGGGATTACGAGCGTTTTTCAATGATCTACGCACACGCCCAGAAAAATATTGGGCCTGCCGGGGTGACGGTGGTGGTGATCAAAGACGAGTTACTCAGGGATGCTCCCTCAACGCTCCCTAGCTTTCTGGATTACAACAAACAGGTCGCGGCCCACTCCATCCTGAATACCCCGCCCGTGTTCGCCATTTATGTGGTTTTGCTGGTCACCCGCTGGTTGCGAGATGAGGTGGGTAGTTTGGCTGTAATGGATGCGATCAATACCCAGAAGGCGACACTGCTTCACCATGCATTAGACGCTAGCGAAGGGTTTTACGCGGGTCGTGCCGACTCTTCCGATCGATCAAAGATGAACGTGGCGTTTAACTTACCGACCAAAACCTTGGAAGAGAAATTCCTGTTATCAGCACACGCAGCCGGTTTTTCTGGCCTAGAAGGGCATCGAAGTATTGGTGGCCTGCGAGCTTCGCTGTACAACGGCCTGCAATTATCGGCGGTAGAAAAACTGGTGGAGTTTATGGCGTATTTCAAATCGACCGGAACTGGCCAATCAGCATAGATTTCGCTGTGACTCCATCGGCACGACGGAAACTGGAGTTTGAGAAAAATTTGCTGCTTGAAATACGTTAGTGGGCGTATTTCGCAGGGTCTGACATTTTTTCAGTGATTTGAATAAGCTCAGCGACAGGAATTTTCTCATCGTAAATCCCTGCGGCAACTTGAATGCCAGTTGAGAAAGCTATGTCAGCTTTTACTGTATACGTTAATTTTCTTGATACCCGTCCAGCTCCGGGTTTTGTCCAAACATAATCAACCCAGCCACCATGAGGTTTAGAGCCAATCTTACACAGTTCTTTGAAAATATATTTGCCGTTATTATCTGTGATTTGCATGATTGGTTGCCCCACCAAATCAGGTCTCATTGGGTGAGCGACCATGCGGTCAAGTCTGCAATCAAATGCAAAAACATAGCTGTCCTTCCATACCCAAGTGCTGTCTTTGCTGTTTAGGGAGGCAAACCCAGACACACCCTTATCCTGTAAATACTTCGAGGCAGACAAAACCTTCGAAATTGCCTCTGTTGGGGTTGAGATTTCCTCTGAGGTGCTTCCTGCAAACGACAAACCTGACATCGATACAGCAGCTAACCAAACTAATATTTTATGAATTGACATGGTAAGTCCTGAGAATTTTGATAGGGTTAATTTAGGAGGCTCTTAAATCCAAGGCTTGCCGACTGGCAAAACATCCCTACCAAAGACATCTGCGAAAATCAAATGCGCCATGATGTACCAAGCCATTAAAGCAGTTGCCATCAATTCATAGCCTGCAACTACTGTTAATTCTGGGTAGCCAAAATGAGCGAAGTCGAGCAGCAAAAATCCAATGAGGAGTAACGTAAACGTTAAGGCTAAGGCACTGCTGATTTTCATCGAGCCAATCCAAAGAATCGATGTGAAGGCAGTCCATGCAACGAGGAACCAACCAATATCAGTTTTGCTAGATACGTAGATATTGAAGTAGTTACCAATAAGCAATAAAGCCAAAGAAATCCAGAAGCAGCCGTAAGCGGTAAAAGCACAATATCCGAAGTTGTTACCCGTTTTCATTTCTTGCAGACCGGCAATCATCTGAGCCAATCCGCCAAAAATCAATCCCACCCAAATTACGGGTCCTATCCCCATCCAGCCAACATTATGAAACTGCAAAATCATTGTTGTAAGACCAAAACCAGCCAGCCCTACAACTGCGGGATTACCTAATTTTTGTTCTGCCATGTCTCAACTCCTCTATGAGATTTTTATCTGGTGACAGTGAGGGCAATGCAACTAATTTTGGCCGAACCAAAATCAAATACACATAAATCGCGGGCGACTTTATTCCAATGGCAGCGAGATACTTTGATAATTATCAATCTACTTGGTTGAAGAAATCGATTTGGCCATTGGTATTGATAAACAGTTAGCTGCTTAACAGGTGCTCCTACTTTTTGATGCTCACCTTGAACCAATTAACAAATACAGCATCTATTGATATATTTGATAATTATGGGCAAGCTCAAATGTTCACTGGAACTTCCGATCTAATTGTTGTTGCGTCGTTTGCCTGCCTTGTCGCTGTGGCTCTCAAGCTAAAAGCGAAAAGCATCGAGGCGCCGCAAATCCTGAGTGACAACGAAAGACGGTTAGCTGGAGCATTGGCTGTAACCGGAGAGGGTATTTGGGACTGGGAAATTACCTCTGGCTCAGTCGTGCACAATGACAAATGGCATGAGTTATTAGGGGATACCCGTTATTCCATCTCAAACGATCTTGAAGGATTTAAGAATTTGTTGTTTCTTGAAGATCAAGAAATCGTTCTAAACAAAATCAACGATGTGCTAGTTGGTAGAACAGATTTCTATGAATCAGAACATCGGATGCTTAGAACGGACGGTAGCGTTATCTGGGTTCGCGACCGTGGCACGGTGATCGAACGAAGCGCCACTAACCAACCGCTGAGAATGATCGGCTGCGTTTCAAATATTCATGACCGAAAATTGGCGGAGCTGGCACTCAATGAAAATCAGCAAAGACTCACTCGGGTTCTTGAAGGCTCAGACCAGGGGTTCTGGGAATGGAATTTGATCAGCAATGCGTTCATGGTTAGCGAGCGGTTTTATCAAATGCTGGGCTATGAGTATCTTGAAATTGACATGGCTCCAATCAATTGGCCAAAGTACATTCATCCAGAGGATTTCCCCAGCATGCAGCAATCACTGGAACAACATATTGCCGGTGAGACGAGAACTTTTCAGATGGAAATACGATGCCTTGGCAAGTCGGGTATCTGGTCTTGGATCAATGCCAAGGGGAAGGTTCTTGAAAGGGATTCAAACGGTGTGGCTTTGATTATGTCTGGCACCTACTCAGACATAACAAACCAGAAGCATGCATCCGAAAAAATTGAGTCCCTGTTAAATTTTGACCCAATCACACGCCTCCCTAATCGGCTGCATATGTTTGAGCAGTTAAAGGATTCGATTGGTAAATGTAGCCGTCACGAAGATGTGGCGGCCTTATTGATTCTTGATATAGACAACTTCAAATTTCTCAATGAAACCCAAGGCCACCAAGTAGGTGATTGTCTTTTACAGGAGGTTGGAAAACGTTTGTTAGCGAATATCCGCGCAGAGGACACTATTGCCCGGATCGGGGGGGATGAATTTGCGATAATTCTCAACCGGCTTGGCGGAAAGGATGGGTCGGTTGCAAAGATTGAAAAGATTATTCACAAACTGCAATTGGCGCTCAACTCTCCATTTGTCCTGTGTGCGCCAAATGCTTCAACTTCGGAAAGCATGTCTAAATGGCATGAAGTGACCATGAGCATTGGCGCGATACTCCTTGATGGAGCAAGTGCCACGGCAGATGAAGTTCTCAAAAAAGCAGATGCAGCCATGTATGAGGCGAAAAAGGCCGGGAAAAATACATGGAGATTTTTTGACCCCCAGATACAGGCGCTGATTAATGAACGTGTCAGCCTAGAAGAGAGCCTTAGGACAGCCATCGAAACAGGACAACTTGTCCCGTACTACCAAGCTCAAATCAATTCAGATGGAAGCATTATTGGTGCAGAAGTCTTGATACGCTGGAAGCATCCCAAGCGAGGGCTTGTTTCTCCCGCAGAATTTATTCCGATCGCAGAGGAAAGTGGCTTGATTTTGCCAATCGGTGAGCAAATTCTAGAGTCCTCATGCAAATTGCTCAGCGAATGGGGCGCTGATCCTGAAAAAAGCCACCTAGTTTTGGCAGTGAATGTTAGTGCAAGACAGTTCGGCGAAGACGATTTTGTGGAAACGGTGCTACGCCTGCTCGATTTGTACAAGACCCCACCAGACCGTCTAAAACTGGAGCTTACGGAAAGCTTGTTGATTGCCAATGCGGAAGGGATCATCCAGAAAATGAAGGAACTTAGAGATCGGGGGGTCCGATTCTCCTTGGACGATTTTGGGACTGGATATTCCTCGCTTTCGTACCTTAAACGCCTGCCACTTAGTCAGCTAAAAATTGACCAGTCATTTGTACGTGATCTGATGACAGACCCTAATGATGTTGCGATCGCCAAGACGATTGTGGCTTTGGGTAACGCCCTTGGTATTTCTGTCATAGCAGAAGGGGTTGAAACAGTAGAACAGAGAAACTGTCTCGAAGGGTTGGGTTGTTTTGCATACCAAGGATACCTGTTTAGTCGTCCTGTTCCGCTGGATGACTTTTACAAACTCCCAAGTGATTGTCGTTTACGGTGGCTTACGGCCTAATCGCCAACAAATACTTAAAGCGACCATCTCATTAACAAAGCCCTTTTTCGCCATAAACCTTTAGGGGCTTGTCAGAAGGTTTGATGCTGCGAATGTTAGTATCTGCTAAGGGCATAGTGGGCTTCCCGTCGAAAAATTGGAAAGTCAGGCAACAAAAAACCCCGCAACGGCGGGGTTTGTTGGACTTGCTAGGACTGCTCTGTTTCTTCTGTTGGTGCCCAGGAGAGGACTCGAACCTCCACAGTGTTACCACCACTAGGACCTGAACCTAGCGCGTCTACCAATTCCGCCACCTGGGCGGTGTCGAAGAAGCGCGCATTCTAAAGAAAGAAACCATGATGTCAACCGAAAACAAAAATAGAAAACCTCAGACAAAGACCAAAACAAGCACATTACGCCAGCAGGATCCTCACCTTGAGCGGGAAAAACAGCGTTATCAAGATCCGTTGCCTTCCCGTGAGTTTATCCAGCAGATTCTGGCGGATGAAGGCCGCCCGCTCGAAATTAGTGAGCTGTGTAAATTGCTGGACATTCATGCGGATGAATTTCCCTTATTTGCTCGTCGACTAGGTGCGATGGAGCGAGAAGGACAATTGCTGCGTAATCGTAAAGGCGGGTACATCCAGCCCGAAAAAGTGAGTTTGATTGCCGGTAAGGTGATGGGGCATCCAGAGGGTTATGGATTTTTATTACCTGATGACGGTAGCCCCGATATTTATCTCGACCAGCGCCAGATGTCGAAAGTGCTGCACGGTGATCGAGTGCTTGGTCGGGTGATTGGGACAGATCGTAAAGGGCGCCCCGAAGGTTCGATTGTGGAAGTCACCGATCGTGCTAATAGCAAGGTGATTGGGCGTGTCTTGATCGAGCATGGTGTGGTGATTGTGGTGCCGGAAAACAAGCGCATCACACAGGACGTTTTGGTCCAGCCTGAAAAGAAAATCAGCGCTAAAAATAAGCCACAAACCGGGCAGGTGGTGATGGTTGAAATTATTGAGCAGCCTTCTAAATTTTCGCAGCCAATTGGCAAGATTATTGAGGTGCTAGGAAATTACGCTGACCCCGGTATGGAAATTGAGATTGCCCTGCGTAAACATGATTTGCCGTTTGAGTTTTCCAAGGCTGTGCTCGAAGAAAACAAAAAAGTACCGGATAAGGTTCGTAAGGGTGATTGGACTTGGCGGGAAGGCGAGAAGCGCAGGGATATTCGTGATCTGCCTTTAGTCACCATTGATGGTGAAACAGCGCGTGACTTTGATGATGCCGTCTACGCGGTTAAATCAGATAAGTTAAGTGGGGGCTGGCGTTTAGTCGTCGCGATTGCGGATGTCTCGCATTACGTGAAGCCGGGGATGTCGCTGGACAAGGAAGCGATGGACCGCGGTAACTCGGTTTATTTTCCGCGTCGGGTGATCCCGATGTTGCCAGAAAGGTTGTCCAACGGGATTTGTTCTCTCAACCCTGATGTTGAACGCCTCGCCATGGTGTGCGATATGCAAATTTCCGCTACCGGTGAAATTACCGAGTACACCTTTTATCCCGCAGTGTTTCATTCCAAGGCTCGGCTAACGTACAACCAAGTATGGGGCTGGCTGTCTGGAGCGGTGAAACCGGAATCGGACGTGCATCAAGCATTACAGCCGCAGATGCAGGAAATCTACAAGCTCTTTAAGGTGTTGCTTAAGGCTCGGACAGTGCGTGGCGCAATTGACTTTGAAACTACCGAAACGCAGATGATTTTTAACGCCGAAGGCAAGATCGAAAACATTGTACCGGTGGTGCGTAACGATGCCCACCGGATCATTGAAGAATGTATGTTGGCGGCGAATGTCAGTGCTTCGGCCTTTTTGGCCGACCATAAACATACCTGTTTGTACCGTGTGCATCAGGGGCCATCGGAGGAAAAACTAATCAACCTCCGCGCCTTCTTGGGTGAGATTGGCTTGCAGATTGGGGGTGGAGACGCCCCTCGTGCCAAAGACTACGCGGTCTTGCTTGAGAAAATTAAAGAGCGCCCAGATGCACAGTTGCTGCAAACCGTGATGTTACGTTCGCTCAAGCAGGCGATGTATAGCCCGGATAACGTGGGCCATTTTGGGCTGGCTTATGAGCATTACGCCCATTTCACGTCACCTATTCGCCGTTACCCGGATTTGCTGGTTCACCGGGCGATCAAGGCAGTGTTGGCGGGAGAAACTTATTCGCCTGGGGATTGGGAACAGATTGGGCTGCATTGTTCAGCGACCGAACGGCGTGCCGATGAAGCCACGCGCGATGTCGAAAACTGGCTCAAGACTTATTACATGAAGGAGCGTATCGGCGAAGAGTTCAGTGGCACCATCTCCGCTGTGACCGCTTTTGGCATCTTTGTGGGCCTTGATGAGGTTTTTGTCGAAGGTCTGGTACATGTGTCCGAAATGGGTGCGGACTACTTCACCTACGATAAGGCCAAGCACCAGATGGTCGGCGAACGGACCGGACAGCGCTATCGCTTGGGTGATCGTTTACGCGTGAAGCTGGTTAAGGCTGATCTGGAGAGCGGGAGGATTGATTTTGTGCTGGTTCAACCTTCTGGATCTCGGGCCAAGCCTTCTGCAAGTAGTAAACCATTGACCAAAGGGTCAAAAGCGCGGCGACGTTAATCAGGGGTTGGCCCAGTGTTGTCATGTTTAGCCCTAGCAGTTCGCCTTGAAATAACAGCATCGGAATGGCCACCATCTGGGCGGTGGTCTTGATTTTGCCGAGCATGGAAACGGCAACACTTTTCGCTGCGCCGATCTTGGCCATCCATTCACGCAAGGCTGAAATAGTGATTTCACGGCCAATGATAATGAAAGCGATCAGGGTGCCAATTCGTTCTAAGTCCACCAACAGAATGAGGGCCGCGGCCACCATCAGCTTGTCGGCAACGGGGTCAAGAAAGGCCCCAAAGGCCGAAGTCTGGTTGAGCTTGCGAGCCAAGTAACCATCGGCCCAGTCGGTGATGGCTGCGGCGATAAAAATGGCGGTGGCGGCCATATTGGCTTCATCAGGCGTTAGCCAGTGCTGGGGCAGGAAATAGACGGCGAGTAACAGCGGTATGGCAAGGATTCTGAGCCAGGTTAGCAGGATGGGGATGTTGAATGGCATCAGGGTGGCGTCAGTGGTGTAGGGTTGAATAAATCGTTTCAGCTAAGTCCCGGCTAATGCCAGACACGGCAGCAATCTGGTCAATGTTAGCATCAAGAATTCCGGCTAGCCCGCCAAAATGGTTGAGTAAAGCTTTGCGTCGTGCGGCGCCAACACCCGCAATGTCCTCAAGTCTTGATGTTTTGCGGGCTTTTCCTCGTTGGGCGCGATGCCCGGTGATGGCAAAGCGGTGGGCTTCATCACGAATTTCTTGGATCAGGTGTAAGGCCGGGTGTTCGGGCGTCAAATTGATCGGCGCTTTGCCATATTCCTCCGGAAAAATCAGGGTTTCCAGCCCCGGCTTACGGCCTTCACCTTTGGCAACGCCAAGCATAGGCAGTGTGACGCCAATTTCCGCCAGTGCTTGTGCTGTGCTGCTGACCTGTCCTTTTCCGCCATCAATCAGGAGCAAGGAAGGGGCTGTGCCATCGCCTTCGGCCAGCTTGCCGTAACGTCGGGCAATCGCTTGCCGCATGGCGGCGTAATCATCACCGGCCTGAATATCCTTGATGTTGAAGCGACGATATTCAGATTTCCGCATTCCGCCATCCTGATACACCACGCAGGATGCAACGGTGGCTTCACCTTGGGTATGGCTGATATCGAAACATTCAATTCGGTTGATGGGTTCTTCCATTTCCAGCGCTGCTTGTAGGGCGGTTAAGCGCTGGCTTTGCTGAGTTTGGCTTTGTTGGCGAGCGGTCAGGGCTAGGTGGGC
>JBEGTT010000062.1:0-10982 GCA_041179245.1 Pseudomonadota bacterium | reverse complement strand
ACCCTCAGCGTAATCCTCGCTACTGTAAACCACGCGGCGCAGCCCCTGAATCCGCTCAAAATCTTGGGGCGACATGGTGTGCGCACCCGCCAAAATTTTGAGTTGCTCCTTCATCACGGTGATCGAAAGTGGGGCATTTTTCACAATGCTGGCGGCTATCTCGTAGGTTTTTTCTTCAATGCTTTCAATGTCAACAACATGATTCACGATCCCCATCTCCGCGAGCCTAGCGGCGGCTATTGGCTGTGCCGTGAATAACATTTCTTTGGCGACATGTAGTGGCAACGTATTCAAAAAGGTTAACAATCCCGACACGTTATAGGGCACGCTGTGTTTAGCCGGGGTGGCCGCAAAGGTCGCTTCTGGCGTTGACACAATAATGTCGCATGCCAACACGGTTTCACAGGCGCCGCCCCACACACTGCCATCGACCATCGCAATAATCGGCGCGGGGAAGTCCTCAATCTGACGAATCAAATGCCGGAGTGGATCTTGCCAACCCAACGGATCATGCCCCCCCGCAGGAAGTTCAGACACATCGTGGCCTGCTGACCATATTTTTGAGCCCGGCGCTGCCCGTAACACCACGCAGCGAATATTCAGGGCCGCACACTCACCTAGCGCACCAATGAGCTCATAAACCAGCCGCTCCGAAAGCGCGTTTCGTTTGGCCTGATTATCGAGAATGATGGTTCCAATTGCGCCGTCGATTTTGCAAGTAATCATAGTGTCCTCAGAATAATTTTCTTGTTCTATTTAACCCATCAAAAAATCCGCAACTGACAAAGTGGGGTGTATTGCTTTTCCCACAATAGCCACCTTAATGGCTGCCGTGGCAGCAAGCCCATCAGCGTCGTAGTACAGCGCACCATTAGACGTGTTGTAAATCAGGTGCTGGCCCGCAACAGGTTTTGTTTTTCCTGCGCCAACCAGCAAATCTGCGGCGGTGAGCGTTGCAGGTAATCCTGTGAAGTTTTTGGTGATGAAACCAATCCTATCTTGTCCTTGGGTGAAGTCGACAAATAGGTCTGTCCCCATATCAGTAGCGTTCGATAGAACAAAGAAATCGTTACCATCGCCGCCCGTTACCGTATCACTCCCATCACCACCGTACAGAATATCGACTCCCGCCCCACCGATCAGCACATCGTTACCACCTAAGCCAAAAAGACTGTCTCCACCACTGCCACCCGTAATGGTGTTGGCTGCCGCATTACCCGTACCGGTAAATGCGGCGGTGCCTGAGTAGGATAGTTTATTGACCTCTGTTCCCAATGTATAACTCGTCGCCGAAGTGGTTATCGTGTCGGTTGTGGAGAACTTGTACGTCTTGATGCCCGCGTAATCATTGCCCGCCACATCCGTAAATGTCCCCTTGGTAATTTCGATCTGGTAACTGGTGCCATAAGTCAGATCATTCGTTGGGTTCAGCGTCCACACAGCACCTGACAAAGTGCCCGGTGTAACGGTAAAGGTTTGCACAACGACACCCGCTGCCGTTTTAAGCGTGATCGCACCTGTGCCCAACACAACCGCTTCGTTGAAGGTCAGTACGACATTGTCCGCCACGCCTACACCGGTTGCAGAATCTACTGGGCTGAACGAAGCCATCTTCGGCGCCGTTTTATCTACTACCAATGTGACATCTGAAACCCCCACATGCGTGCTGACGTTACCAGCAGCGTCCGTTTGCCGAACCTGAATAGTGTGTTCATCGTAGGAGCCAGCAGCCAAGGTAAAACTGGTTCCTTTACCTTTTTTCCAAGTTGTGCCCGAATCAATTGAATATTCCCATGTAGCCCCCGATTCCAACGCCCCAATGGAAACAATACCCGTCTTTGATTTACTAATCCCAACGGTAGTTTCTGTGGCTAACGTAATCACGATTTCGGTTTGCGGAACATTTTCGTACACCCCAACGGTAGAAGTTGGCTGCGTCGCCATGTTCTGAATGACAGACATCCCGGACACCACCGACCCGAATACTGCGTACCCCGGCGAGGTTTCGCTCACGTAATTAAACCCGGTGTTATCCACCACATTCACATAAAACTGCGAGGTTGCCGTATTGGGTGAGGAGGTCCGCGCCATCCCGATGGTGCCGCTCAGGTTTGAAAGTCCATTGTTGGATTCCAGCTGTATCGGGCTATAGGTCGGCGTCTTGTAAGTCAAACCCGTTGTATATCCACCACCTTGGGCAATCTGATACGAAGTGCCGGCAACGACCCGGTGAAACAGGGTTCCGTTATAAAAACCATCATTCACGTAAGCCAACATATTGGCCGTCGTCATCGGTGCTTTTGCCGAATCCAACTGAAAGACAACCGTGCCAAGCGTCGTCACCATCGTGACTTGCGGAGCCACCGATGTTTTAAACGAACCATTAGTAAGAACGAAAGGAGAAACTGGGGGAGTGGTATCGGTAGTCGCCATTTTTATTTTTAAAGCCGCTGTCTATGTTTGAGTAAAACCAAGTTAAGTATCCCACACGCCATCGTTTCATCGACAGCGGAGTTCAGTTAGCAGATTTTAACGCTGCAAATCAACCGCTTCGCTTAACGCCAGCCCCTTACCGAAAAGTGAACGGATGGCTAGACCACACTGCTGCTCTACCAGCTTGCGCCGCAAACGGCTTAGTGAAACATTAACCCGATCAGGATCAACTGGCTCACCGGGATACAGGCGAGCGCACAACGCTGTTTTCTCAACGGTAACGCCGCCCATTTCTGCCAAACAGGCCAGTAACTGGGTTTCCATACCGGTCAGGGCGACCCGTTCTCCGGCCTCTCCGCGCAGCTCACCCGCCACCATATTCAAAGTCCAGCGAGCCTGTGTTTTTTTGGCCGGCAATTTCTCTGTCATCCGTTGCCACATCGTATTGATCGCATCCCGCTCCCGGCGTAATGCTTCCGACAACTGGACCTCAACCGTGCGCTTATGGGTAATGTTGCTAGCTACCCACAGCACGGCATCTTCCCCATCAATTTGAAAATTGAGCCTTTGCACCCGCCCTTCAAACCAGATCGTCTGCGCTGGCCCAGTATCGCTTAAACCCAGCACATCGCCCGCAGCCAAGCCGTATTCCATGATCTGCAACCCCGGCAGATTCAAGGCGCGCGCAATCTCCCCCAAAAACCAATCGGCTTTTTCAGGCCGCAGCACCTCGTGCAGCGTCTTGCCAATCAAACCGGTGCCATCGTGGTAATAGCGACTATCGGTGCCGCCATACACCGCCCCATAACGACCACTGCGGGTAAGCAAAAATACCGGATCAGGAAACGACGAAAGAATGGACAGTAAATGGTTGGCACAAAGTGGTTGAGTCACGATGAATGGCTTCCTTGAAGGGTATCCACCTGCTTGATCCAGCCATCCGGTTGTTTGATGGAAAGCAAGGTATCAAAGTCTTTGTAACCGAAACCCCGTTCGCAGGCATGACAGTCGTAGCACTGGTTTTGGCAGGTGCGGAGGGTGATATCCAGCGCCCTTCCCTTTTTTCCGGCCCAAACAGTTTGCTGACGTTGGGCTTCATAATCCAGCCATCGTAGATTTTCCGGGGATTTGCGAAATAAGCCATCTGGCGAGCACGCATCGGGTACCCACAAATGAAACGGCGCAGCATCATCTTCATAAATATCGGCAAAGCACTCATAGACCTGTGCCTGCGTACCTTTTTTTTCGGTAAATTTTTCATCTTGCAAGGTGGAACGCCACACAAACCGATCATTTTCCACATCGACCTTGCTTTTAACGCGAGTCATCCGTCCAGAAAATTTGAAGATATCGGTATTGTCCAGATACAAATCCAGCGTTTCTTTGGTCGCCGCCACAATCCCCGTGCCAATGCGCGGCATTTTTTCAACGGGGTTTTGTTCCCGAGTGGAAAGGGGCGGGCATTTACGCCAACGGTTACACGACAAATCGCCAAATGCTGACCAGTAATTTTCTGTCATTGCCTTGTTCGTGATGGGCGCACGACCATTCTGGAATTCCGCCTGATAAAGATCATGCTCTAACTTAAATGGGCACGCCGGCATACAACTCTCCGTCACCAAAAGCGAAATTTTGACCCCCAACCGCTCGGCCACTTTTTTAATCCTGACCAATTCATCGGTATTCCGGTTCAGGGAACGGTCGACCAGAATGGTGTGGTACCCCAATGCGGCGTAATCCACTACCTCCTGAGCCGAACGCACCAAGTGATTAACGGTGTTCTTCCACTGCATTTCCGGGAAGGTTTCCTGAAGAATGCCCGATGCCATCAAATGCACATTACTGAGGGTGCAACGGCGAATCCCCGCATCATAGAAAGTCCGGACAAACGCTAAAAATGCCTCGCGGATAGCCTTTGTGCCCAGAATTTCTGGTGGAGGGTCTGACTGGTTTAATGTCAGTGAGGCCGCTACTCCGTATCTTTCTTGGATCTTAATTAACCGAGAGACTTGCTCATTATTCGCCTCACGCCCCATGACTTCGCCATAGCGATGATTCTGCCCATTGTGTGAATAGTGAAATACGCGCCCAAAATAAATATCGTCAATCTCCTCCTTGAACCGGGGGCTGGCATTCTCAAAGAAATGGGAAAAACCGTGCTCGTCACCTGCCGAGAAAAAATCCCAATGGCCGATGGAAAACCGGCGGGAAAATTTTGTGTTACGCACGATGCAGTTCCTTTGAATACCCATGTTGGGCGGCCATATTTAGCATAAAGGGGGCGTTAAATCTAATGGCAACCCGTGATTTTCGCATGATTGCAAGAATTGCAATCAAATGTCACTGGAGCTATTTTTATTTACGCCTAAAATTCCACCCCTGCTACGCCCCTACTACTAACACGGTTAATTGCCACTTTCTCCTTTTCCCCCCTTCGCGAGTCTTCCATGACCTTCACTGCCCTTACCAACACGCTAGCCCTGATTGACGCTTCCCTGCCGGACCTTCACACGTTGTTGGCGGGCTTGCCCGCACAGGCCGATGTCGTATTGCTCTCTCCCGAGCGTGATGGTTTTACCCAGTTGGAAGAAGCGTTAGCCGGACATCATGGATTGGCCGCATTACACCTGATTACCCACGGGGCACCCGGCAAGGTATTCATCGGCAATAGCACGTTAGACCGGGCAAGCTTAAACAACCATCGCGCCACGCTAGAAGCCATCAGCAATGCGCTTGCTGAAGACGGTGAATGGCTGATTTACGGCTGTGATGTTGCCAGTGACGTAGAGGGGACACACCTAGTAGACAGTTTGATTGATGCAACGGGTTGTCGTGTCGCTGCTGCTAAACACCCGGTGGGCCATGCTAGCAAAGGTGCTAGCTGGGTACTGGATTACGCCCCCAAGGCAGTAGCTCGGGCCATTAATCAGCCAGAATGGGTTGGCGCATTGAGTTATTACGGCGGAGGCGGCGGGGGTGGAGATAGCGCCCCGTCAAATACAGCACCTTCAGCAACCAGTAGCACGCAAACGGTTTCTGGCGTTACCCCCCTGAGCATTACCTACGCCAATCTGGGTTATTCCGATCCAGAAAGCACGATCATGAGCAGCTTGACCGTGACGGCGTTGCCTATGGTCGGAACCCTGACCTACAACGGAACTGCCGTTACGGTATCGCAGCAGATCACCAAGGCAGACATTGATGCGGGTAAATTGGTCTACACCCCTGCAGCCAGTGGCAGCAGCCGTGGCAATTTCTCTTTTACGGTATCCGATGGCTCGTTGTCATCCGCTGACAAATCGATAACGTTTAACCACGCCCCCACCGCGACTAGCGGCTTGGTCGGCGTTGTAGCCAGTACGTATCGCGTTTTATCGCTGAGCGATTTTGGCATCAGTGATGCGGACGGGGACAGTATCAGTTTGACCATAATGCCCCCTGCCATTGGAGGTGCGCTAGAGCTTTATAACGGGACAAACTGGGTAAGTTCGCTCACAAGCGCCACCGTCACCAGTGCGCAAGTGGCTAGCGGAAACCTTCGTTACTTACCTGCCCCATCTGCAATATCTGGCAGCTTTGGTTCCTGCGACTTTACCGTCAGCGACGGCACAACAAATTCTAGCAGCCATACCCTGAATTTTTTGCAGGTGACCGCTAAAACGGTGGGTATTGACCAAAACACTTTCAAGATTTTTTCGGCGGCAGATTTCACCACGGCAGTTACCATTTCTGCTTTGCCAAGCAAGGGTAGCCTGACGCTAGACGATGTGCTGGTTACCCTTGGGCAAATCATTTCGGCAGATGACATTAAAAATGGGTTGTTTATTTACGATCCGGTAGTGGGGGCTGACGCCAATGCCAGCTACACCACGTTTACCTTGAGCACCGGGGGCAGCGCTACCCAATACACCGTCAACCTCACGGCCAAAACCGCATTAAGCGACGCCACAAAGGCCACGACCGGTTATGACGTTCTTTTGGCCGGCACCTCAAGCACCTCACTGACTGACACCTCAACAGGAAATGACTTCCTACGCGGGCAAGGCGGAAATGAAACCCTTACCGCCGGCACTGGTAATGACACCCTGTTCGGTGAGGCCGGCAGCGACTACCTTACCGGCGGTACTGGCAATGACCTTCTCGTGGGCGGGGCCGGCAATGACTTTCTCGTGGGCGGGGCCGGAAATGACACGCTCTACGGCGGGGCCGGCGATGACACGCTGGCAGGGTGGGTTGCTACCAATAACGCCCGCTTATATGGCGGGGCTGGAAACGACTATTTGAGCAGTTCAGTCACTACCAGCCATACCCTGACTGGGGGAGCGGGTAACGATTCCTTTGCTTTTATTGGCAACGTCGTCAACACCAACTCAACCAATGTCATTACCGACTTGTCCGTTGGCGACAAAATCGGGATCTCATTTATGTTCCTGGCGCCAAAATACAATCTAATTACTTCGGTAGTGGCGACCGATCTCAAGGGCAGCAACATGCCAAACGGATTGTTATCCGACGATTACGATATGTTTGTGGCCAAGGTGGGGAGCAAGCACTATTTAGTTTATGAAGTCACAAATCCGACAAAAAACAGCCTCGGCACCTCTTGCGAGGTCATTGAGATTGCAGGTGCTACCCTGCCTGGCGATTTAAGTGCTTGGACCATCAGCGATGGTCGTACCCTCAACATCAACCGCAAAATCCGTATTGAAGGAACCCAAAATTCAGATTCTCTAGTGGCTGGAACATCCGAAAATGAGCTAGTGCTGGGCTTGGCCAGCAATGACACCATTAACGGTGGTGGTGGCAACGACACGCTGTACGGTGGTTCAGACAACGACACGATACTCAGTGCGGGCGGTAACGATACCTTTATCGTGCCGTCCGGCAACAGCACCATCATGGATTTCAACACCGGGGACGTTATCCAGGTCAGCAGCGGGGCAACGGCCACCATCTCCCTAGCGGCAGCTTTGGCCGCTACCGCAGGCAGCACCAATGCAGGTACGGTTAGCATCACCGCCAATGGTTGTGCAGTTGACCTGTCGGCCATTACGGGCGGCAGCAAGGGTTACAGCATCACCAACACGGGCACCGCAACCACGATCACCGGTTCTGGCTTGAATGACACGATTACCGGTGGCGCGGGGAATGATACCTTCGTGATAAGTGGCGGCACGGACACCCTTAAAAGCCTGAATACCGGCGATATTCTTCAAGTCAACAGCGATGCCACCGCGACTGCCACGCTATCCGCAGCGTGGACCGCAGGCGCAACCAGCACCAACGCGGGCACGGTTAACATCAGCACCAATGGTTATAACGTTGACCTTTCGACGATTGAGACAACAAGCGGTAATGGCTACAGCGTTACAAATACATTGGCTGACAGTAAATCTAAAACCCAAACCACCCTGAAGGGTTCCAAGCTCAATGACACGCTGACCGGTGGAACGGGGACAGACACCCTCACCGGTGGAGATGGTAGCGATACATTTGTCTTCGCCGTAGGCGCGTCATCATTATCGGCTGCCAAAACTGATGTCATTACCGACTTTGCCGTTGGCGACAAAATCAGCTTGTCCAGCATTAACAACGGCATTATTAATTTCATTAACTCAAAAGAAGCTACCGATCTGACGGGCAAAGGGCTGCGAAGTGTTGACACGCTAACCGATGGGTTCGATGCCTTTGTTGCCACGGTCAGCAACAAGCACTATCTGGTTTACGAAACATCCGCAGGAACGGCGAGCAAAATTGGCAGCTACGAAGCAGTACAGATTGGTGATGCAACCCTCGCCGGAAATCTTCCTGCTTGGACCATGTCCAATGGTGTGATTACCGTTAAAGACACAACGACCATCACCGGCACAGATGCTGCTGAAACGCTTGGCTCATTTGAGAACAACACAGGCAGCAACATTATTATCGGCAAGGATGGTGACGACACCATTGAAGGTGGCGCAGGTGTGGACACCCTGACGGGCGGAGGTGGTAACGACCAGTTCACTTTCTGGAGCGCAGATACGGCGAGTTCCATCGGCAAAGCTGATGCCATTACCGATCTAAGCACTGGGGATGTTATTGACCTCTACCCCGTTTATGGACGCCTTGATGGCCTGAATACCATTCCAGACGGCCTTCCCGATTCGCCTTTCCTAGACCAGACCCAAGTTTACGGTTCAGTCACAGCAACGCCAACGGGCGGCTACCGGGTTTTCGTGGCCAAGGTTGATGACAAACACTATCTGGTGTTTAACGGCAAGGTTCTTGAAATTGGGGGTGCCGAGCTTCCCGGTACATTGAGCAAGTGGGAGCTTGACCCCATGAACACGACCATCACTATTAAAGGCGGCGGTTGGTATGGAACGAAGATCGGAGATGGTTATACCGGAACGGTCAACAATGACACAATTTACGGGTTCGCCAAGGATGCTAACGGCAGTACAGCCGACGGCAACGACACCCTTGGCGGTGGTGCTGGTGATGACACCATCGACGGCGGGTCTGGTAGCAACACGCTAAGTGGTGGTGTCGGTAACGACACCTTCAATATTGCTTACGGCACCAACAGTATCACTGACATGGGCAATGGTTCCGATGTCTTGGTCGTTAATGCGGGCGCTACCGCAAATGCCACGGTAGCCATGGCCTTTACCACCACATCAGCAACGACAAATGCCGGGGTAGTCAATATTTCAACCAATGGTTTGGCCGTAAATCTTTCCGCCGCAGGGGGCAGTAAAGGTTACAAAATAACCAACACCGGTACCACTGCAAACTCAGCCACTACCCTGACAGGCTCTGCACTTGATGACACGCTAGTCGGCAGCACAGGCAATGACACACTGGTTGGCGGTGCGGGGGCAGACTCCCTGACTGGCGGCACCGGAAACGATGTTTTCAAATTTGCCGCAGGCGATTCCCCAGCCACCCATATTGATGTCATTACAGACTTAGCGATTGGCGACGCCATTGACCTGTCTGATATCAATGGTGGAACGCTGAATTTCATCAACACTAACTCCACCAAAGCCACATCACTCACCGGTACCGGACTGACGCTGACCGATGGCTTTGATGCCTTTGTTGCCACGGTAGATAACAAGCAATATCTGGTTTATGAAACCAGCGCTCAAGGGAGCACTGCAACAGAGATTGGTAGTTACGAAGCCGTACAGATTGCTGGCGCAAATGCGGCAACGGCTTTGCCCGGTAGTCTGCGTAAATGGACGCTGACGAATGGCGTGATTAGCGTAATTGCTGGCCCCACTCTTATCGGCACCAAAAACGCAGATGGGCCATCCACGACACCACCCCTGCTAGGCGATCAAGATAGCCAGTTAATTCAGGGGCTTGCGGAAAATGACACCCTGAACGGCGGGGGTGGGAATGACACGCTTGACGGCGGAGAGGGGAATGATCTGGCGCTACTGGTAGCCGGAAACACGACAAGGGTTCTGAATGTAGAAACCATCACCGGTAGCAATGGAAACGATGTGGTCACGCTGGAACTGGACGATAGTGCTAACAAGGGCAGCTCCCCGCAGGTCTATATTTCTGGCATTGAAGAGTTGACTGACTCATCGGGAAAATACTTGGTTCGTCTTCTTGATGTTGGTAATACGATGAAAATATCCGGGGTAGCAACCCTGATTGGGGGTAGTGGGCAAGATGTCATCACCTTAGGTGATGGGGGTAATGCCGTCACTATGCTAGGGATTGATACCCTAACGGGTGGAGCTGGTAGCGATTCTGTGATCCTTGGAAATAAAGGCAACACAATGACCGTTTCAAAGATTGAAACCTTGGTCGGTGGCACGGGAAATGATGTAATTACCTTGGGGGATGACAGCAATACAATCTTCATCCGTGAGGCCATTGATACCTTGACCGGGGGTTCCGGCAACGATGTTGTGACCCTTGGAAATAAGGGCAACACAATGACCGTTTCAAAGATTGAAACCCTGACCGGCGGCACGGGAAATGATGTGATTACCCTCGGCAAAAATGGCAACACCTTGACCATTTCTGGTATTGAAACTCTGATTGGTGGTGCTGGCAACGATGTCATTACGTTAGACAACAATGACGGAAATGTCTTGACTATTTCCAATATCGAAACCCTAACGGGCGGTACTGGAAATGATGTGATTAGCGTTACTGAAAGCGAAGTGCAAACTCTCTCGGTTTCTGGGATCGAGGCTGTTTACTATTTGGCGCCGGATAGGCCTAAGGGAGTGCTTCAGCTTGTTCTGACGGGGGAAAGTAATAATATTCAGGTTTCCGGTGTCACCCGGGTAACGGGTAATACGGTCAACGACAAAGTAACGATAGTAGGTAAAAAAGATACGACGCTGTGGATTTCGGGTATTGAAACCTTCGTAGGGAGTAAAGGTAACGATGCCGTGAAGCTTTTTGGCGACGCCGGTAACGTGACAACGATTTCTGGTGCTGAAACTCTGATTGGTAGTACTGGCAACGATGCTATTACGCTCGGCGATGAAGGCAATACCATCAGGGTTTCTGCTGTTGAAACTCTGACCGGCGGC
>JBEGTT010000061.1:0-7769 GCA_041179245.1 Pseudomonadota bacterium | reverse complement strand
TGTAAGCCCTTGAGTTTGAGGTGCTTTAGATGGGTTTGATATTGCCGGTCAAAATGCTCGGCTAAAGTGTTCGTCATGCTGGCTTATCCTCAAGAAATATTGCAGAATCCACGCTCTTAACAGCGAGGACGTGGATGTGCAGAATATGTCGTGCAGCTTAAATAGGCGACTCCTCCGCGTAGCGGCTTCGTCCAACCTCTCGCTCAACCGGACGCGCCGACAAGCTGAGAACCGGCTAGCTTCGGCGTTGACGCTGTAGAAAAACCTCTTTTCCTACTGTCCATACCCGTGGTGCGCCAGTTTCTCGATGTTATGTACCAAGCAGTACAACTACCATTGCGTGTTGGTTCACGACAAGATGCGCCATGAATTCAATCCTCCCACACCTTCATTGGGGTTTTCTTGACATCTAACAACATTTAAATACACTGTATGTATGATTAAGTTCGAGTGGGATTCGGCCAAGGCCACGACAAACATCAAGAAGCACGGTATTTCCTTCGAGGAAGCACAGTCTGTTTTCTATGATGAATTTGCTGTCCAATTTTTCGACGAAGAGCATTCGACGAGCGAGGAACGTTTTCTGTTGTTGGGTATGAGCACAGGAGGGCGTCTGCTTCTTGTCTGTCATTGCGAGCGTGAAGCAGGCAACATCATCCGTATCATCTCTGCTCGCAAGGCCACCAAAACTGAAAGCACTTTTTACGGAAGTGAAAAACCATGAAAGCTGAGTACGATCTTTCCACAATGCAATCGCGCAAGAACCCCTACGCATCGAAGCTCAAGAAACCCGTCACCATGCGTCTTTCTGAAGATGTGGTTACCTATTTCAAAGGCATGGCTGTAGAGGCTGGGGTTCCATACCAGAGCCTTATCAATCTCTACCTCCGTGATTGCGTTACGCAGCACCGCCAAGTGCAAATTGCTTGGCCTGCCAAACCCTAGTCCAAAAAACGGCTAACCCTTCAGTTACAGCCTCGCAAAAAAGTTTTTTGGGGGGACGCAATCGCAGTCTCAAGGGGATTCATCGTGGCGTCACGCGATACCGCTCCCTATGAAGCAGCTAGCGTCACGGTCATTAATCCGTGGACCTAGAACAATCCAAATCGGCACAGGCAGTTTAAATCTCACCGCCAAACTAACCATATCTGGTTAGATGTAGAATACTTCACGTTAAATCATAAAGTTAATCTAACCATGAGTGATCTACTGGATTACGTAAGCAGCTTTCCGCAAGGTGTTTCAGCCAGTGAACTTGAACGCTATCTAAACATTAGCCGCACCACGCTAAACCGCCGTTTAAAAGACGCATTGGGGAATGGCAAGCTGGTGATGACCGGCAAAGGCCCTGCGACCCGTTACCAAAGCACCGATCCATTGGCTGCGTTGCGTACATATTTTTCCAAACCCCATACTGAACGGGTGATGGCCCCTTTTCGTGAGGCGTTGCTTGCGCCGACGCCGTATTTGAGTGATGAAGCGCTTGGTGGCTTTGCAGATACGCCTAAGTACACGCTGAGCAAACGCGAGTTGGGAAAGTTTTTGATTGATTTTGCTTGTGCATCATCCGTGCTAGAGGGCGGGACGTATTCCTTGCTGGATACGCAGGCCCTGATTGAATACGGTGAAAAATCGTCAGGGAAACCGCTTGAAGATGCCTTTCTGGTGCTCAATCACAAAGAAGCCTTCGAGTATCTTCATGAACACATGGCATTAGGCTCAATTTACCAAGTCCATGAACGATTAACGAGTGACCATGAACTCCCTGAATTGGTAGATTCCCCGCATTTCCTCACGAAAGAAGACCGTGGAATTCCTCGCGAACATTCAGATGTCGATATTCGGTTCAGCACCTACTTGCCACCTTTTAGACCCGGAACGGGTTATATCGGGGCTACACTTGAACAGGTGCTTGCCACAGCCGCAACGATCAGCAATCCCATACAAGCTGCGTTTTATTTACTGACTCGGATTGCTTACCTTCAGCCATTCAAAGATGGCAATAAACGTACATCACGGGCAATGTGCAACGTGCCATTGATTAAAGCCAATCTGCCGCCAATTTCCTTTGTTGATTTTGGGAAGCAAGATTACATCGTGTCGATGTTGGCTTTTTACGAATTGGGTGATACCCGATTAGCAGAGCGCTGTTTTATTGAAGCCTACGGAAAATCGATCGCTCGACTAGGGTTTAAACGCTAGAACAAGCTGAGTTTTCAACAAAAAACTGGCACCCTCGGTGCCAGCGCACAGAACAGTTCGTAACTAATCGTGCCAGCCGATTTAGCAACCGCATCGGCATCAATAGTTCCACCGGCTCCCCTACCCCACAGCGTGACCGGGCTGCCAAGTCTGGCTTCGGGAATATCGCTTAGGTCACAAGTCAGCATGTCCATCGAAACTCTTCCCAGCGTGCGCGTCTCTTTTCCAGCCACTGCAATCGGTGTTCCAGTTGGCGCATGACGGGGATAACCATCGGCGTATCCACAGGCAACCGTGCCGATTCGCATCGGTTTGTCCGCGACAAAGGTGCCGCCATAACCGACACGTTGCCCTGCTGCCAGCGTTTGAACGCTGATAATTTCGCTGCACAGGGTCATCACCGGTTGCAAATCGAGTTCAGCAGCGCTCCTGTCAGCAAAGGGGCTAGCACCATAGAGCATGATGCCGGGGCGAACCCAGTCTTGATGCGTTTCTGGATGCACCAAGATCGCCGCTGAATTGGCTAATGAGACCGCATCGGCAACATGGCCTAAATCTCGCCATTGCTGTTTCATCGCCTCAAAAGTATGAAGCTGCGAAGGCACCGAGCCAGCACCGCCATTGGGCGCATCGGCTTCGGCAAAATGGGCCATCAAACCCAATGATGCTGTCGGGCAAATGGTATGCAGCTGTTGACTGACCAAAGGCAGTTGGTCTGCCGTAAAGCCCAAGCGGTTCATACCAGTGTTGAGCTTGATGAATCCGTTCAGCGTGTTCAGCGGAGCGTGATTGCTTAACCAACTTAGCCAGCCCAACTGGGCTTCGCTGTGAATGACGGTGTGTAAATCGTATTTGGCCAGCAAAGGCACTTCGTCCGGGGAAAAAATGCCTTCGAACAGCAGAATCGGCAGGGTAATCCCCGCTTCGCGTAAGCGAATGGCTGAGGCGACTTCCAGCAAGGCAAAACCATCGGTGAGGTCAGCCAATGCATTCACGACGCGCAGGTCACCGTGACCATAGGCGTTGGCTTTAACCACAGACCAAATTTTTGAATTTGGCGCAGAACGACGTACCACAGCATGGTTGTGGCGCAGTGCATCAAGGTCAATGGTGGCTTTAATCGGGCGAGTCATAAAATCGAATCCTGCAATCACTCAGAAAATTCAAGAAACAGGGGAGGGAAATTCCTTGAGCCATGAAGAACACGTTCAATACGCACAACGGCTTGCAGTACACGGAAGAAAATCACGTAGTTGCCCAGCGCTGCAGTTCTCAAACCGGCAGCCAAATCTTCTCTTGATGGGTAAATCAGTGGAGCTGAACCAATTCGTTCACACTGGGCTATCAATTGATCCACAAAACTACGGGCATTGGCTCTGCTGTCCTTGGCGATATAGTCGCCAATATCGAGTAAATCCTGCCGTGCCAAAGGAGAAAAAACCAACATTGCAATTAGTCTTGATAGCGTGCAGTTAACTCAGCAAAAACTTCTTTAGCAGGGACATCCTGACCGCTTTCGACCCCTGCTTGGATGGCTCTTTTCAATTCTACTGAAAGTCCATTAAGCATCGATTGATAGACATGAGGGGCCAGAAGATAAGCAGCAGGGCGATTGTGGTTGAGCACGGCAACCGGTTCAGCACCCGCCTGGGCAAGCACAGCACTGGGGCTGCGTTTAAGTTCAGAGATACTGACTGAACGGGAAGCAAGGACTTGTTCCATACATCACCTTATTTGGTACGCAATTTAATACTTTAATTCTACCCTTTAAAAGGATAATATTTTCGTCACAAAATTATGGCTACCCAGCCAACTCAATGCCTTTAAGGCGACGGTAGGTATCCACAGCGTAGGAATCGGTCATCCCGGCGACAAAATCAGCTACCTTGAGCAACCGAATGTAAGGATCAGCATCAGGCTCACCGTTTAGGCCAAGGAACTGAGCTGGCAAAAGCTTCAACAGCATTTTTTCGCGGGTGGTCAAGCGCTGGCACCCGGCCCCGGCTTCAACAGCATCAGCGAACAAACCGAGCAAAGCGCCCAAAACTTCAAACCCAGCCGTTTCGATTTCCAATGCGGAACGAGCGACATAGATGTTTTCAATGGAAAACTTGCTGACCATTTCTAGCGCATAGTGAAATGGCGCATGGGCCAGTAATTCGTCGTCAAAACGACCATCCAGAATTTCGGTTTCGTTTTCGAGGAAAACGGCCGCAGCACCTTCGAGCAAGCGACCAATGGCTTTGGCGCGAAGGTATTCCAAGCGTTCCTTTGGATCACCGAGACGCTGCAAACGACCACCACTCACCGTATCGCCCGCTAGCTCAGCCAACAAGGTCTCGGCGGTATCGTAGGGAATGGTTCCCAGCCGCGCAGCATCTTCAATGTCGACAATCAGGTAGCAGGTGTCGTCCGCCACTTCGACCAGAAATGCGAGTGGATGACGATACCAAGCCTGACCTTCGATTCGTGGAATAAGCCCAGTCGTTGCGGCAACGCGAGAAAAGGCTTCCGCATCTTGCTGAAAATAGCCAAATTTCTTGGCACTGCGCCCATTTAAGGCTTCAGGCAGTGCTGAAGGACAAGGGTATTTGGTGAACGTCGCCAGTACGGCGCTGGTCAATTGCAGCCCCGGATTCGACGGGCTTTGCAAACGGGTCAGGATGCGAAAACCTTGGGCGTTACCTTCGTAGCGTTCAAAGTCAGCCTGTTGTGCCGCCGTTAAATCGTGGCGCTCCAGTAAACCAGAGGATTTGAACCACTCACGAATGGCATCTTCACCAGCATGGCCAAACGGGGGATTGCCAATATCGTGGGCCAAACAAGCTGCCGCGACCACGGCACCAAAATCAGAAGCGTCAAACGGTAAACCATGCCGCGCCACCAGCTCGCGCCCAATCACCGTACCTAAGGAGCGTCCAACGCAACTGACTTCAATACTGTGGGTCAGACGCGTGCGAACGTAATCACTTTTGGACAGGGGAAAAACCTGTGTTTTGTCTTTCATCCGCCGAAAGGCAGAGCTAAACACAATGCGGTCATAGTCTTGCTGGAAAACCGTGCGCTCAGGCGCACTCGGTGCTGACCCTGCGCCTTGGCGCTCTGCGGATAAAAGCTGTTTCCAGCGGCTGGCAAAATTAGCGCAATCAGTCATCAAACTGAGGCCTCAGGCCAAGCGGCGAGAAAGGCTTGCCATTGGGCACCGGGAAGCTGTGCCAAACTTGCCCGAACAAAAGCGGTTTCAGCACGTTCGGCTTCGCGGGTAATTTCCCCACGCATCAAGCGAAAACGGTTGTAAACCAAATAGGTATTCACTACGTCGGTTTCGCAATAATCGCGAATCTCATCACTTTTCCCGGCCAGCCAAGCAGACCAGACCTGCGAACCATCCATGCCCAATTTACCGGGGAAGCCCATCAACTTAACCAAGGCATCCAGTGGCGCATTGGCACGTGGGCTGTACATCGCAAGTAAATCCATCAGATCCAGATGGCGCGTGTGATAACGACTAATGTAGTTGTTCCACTTGAAGTCGCGGGAATCGGCGTAATCACCGTCGCCCAAATCCCAATAACGCGGTGCAGTCACACTGTTCAGCAAACCGCGGTAATGCAAGACCGGCAGATCAAACCCCCCGCCGTTCCAAGAAACAATCTGCGGCGTAAATTTTTCAATACCATCAAAAAACCGCTGAATGATCTCGCCTTCGCTGAGTTCTGGTGCGGCTAAGGACCAAACTTTAAAATGATCTCCGGCGCGCATCACGCAAGAAATGGTGACGATGCGTTGTAGGTGAAGCGGTAAAAAATCGTTCCCGGTTTGCGCCCGACGCTGCTGAAAAGCCAGTTCCGCGACTTCATCATCCGACAAACTGGCATCCAGCGAATTCAACTGCCGTAGGCCGGGCACATCTGGAATCGTCTCGATGTCAAAAACGAGGATGGGTTTCATGCCGCGCTTCTCATGCCGGAAACACACCGGTCGACAGATAACGGTCGCCTCGATCACAAACGATACTGACAATCACCGCATTTTCGACTTGCTCGGCAACTCTCAGCGCAACCGCTACAGCACCACCGGAAGAAATCCCGGCGAAAATACCTTCTTCCCGTGCTAGCCGGCGGGTCATTTCTTCTGCGTCAGACTGGCTCACTGATTCCACTTGATCCACGCGGGAACGGTCGAAAATCTTTGGCAAATAGGCTTCCGGCCATTTCCGAATGCCTGGGATCTGGCTTCCCTCTTCCGGCTGGCAGCCGATAATTTGAATCGCGGGATTTTGCTCTTTCAAGAAACGAGAAGTACCCATGATGGTGCCGGTGGTTCCCATGCTGGAAACGAAGTGGGTAATCCGACCACCGGTATCGCGCCAGATTTCCGGGCCAGTGCCTTCGTAATGCGCTTGGGGGTTATCCGGGTTACCGAACTGGTCAAGAATAATGCCCTTGCCTTCATCGCGCATTTTTTCGGCAATATCACGTGCTAACTCCATCGAGCCTTCACGCGGCGTCAACACCAATTCTGCCCCGAAAGCCCGCATGGTCTGACAACGTTCGATACTCTGATTTTCTGGCATCACCAGAATCATTTTGTAGCCCATCGTCGCAGCCGCCATGGCCAGTGCAATACCGGTATTGCCAGAGGTCGCTTCAATCAAGGTATCGCCGGGCTTGATGTCACCACGCTCTTCGGCCCGCCGAATCATCGACAGCGCAGGACGATCTTTCACAGAACCTGCGGGGTTGTTGCCTTCCAGCTTGACCAAAATGACATTGCCGCGAGCAGCATTCGCCACCCCCGGCAACCGTTGCAAACGCACCAAAGGCGTGTTGCCAACAAAGTCCTGCAGTGTTTTGTACTGGAAATCAGACATGTCCATCAAACCTGTTGAGACAGCCATTCGATATATTGGGCAACGCCCTCTTCGACCGTTGACATCGGCGCGTCGTAACCTGCGGCCCGCAAACAGGTCAGGTCGGCTTGGGTGAATGCTTGGTACTTACCTTTAAGCGCCTCGGGGAAAGGAACGTATTCCAACAAACCTTGTTCGGTCATGGCGTTTAGGGCCAGCGGTGATTCATTGCGAGCTTTGCGGCACCCATTGGCCGCCGCAACGGCGACATCATTAAAGCTCTGGGCACGACCTGAACCAAGGTTAAAAATCCCCGATTTTTCAGGATGGTCGAGGAAGAACAAATTGACCTTGGCAACATCGCCGACAAACACAAAATCTCGTTGCTGTCCGCCATTGGGGTAACCGTGCGAACCTTCAAACAATTTGACTTTGCCATCGGCGCGGAATTGGTGGAAGTTGTGATACGCCACCGACGCCATCCGACCTTTGTGATTTTCGCGTGGGCCATAAACGTTGAAATAACGGAAACCGACGATTTGCGATGAAGCGCCAGCAGCCATGCGCTGACGAACCACTTGGTCGAACAGGAATTTGGAGTAACCGTAAACGTTCAGCGGCCCTTCGTATTGGCGTTCTTCCTTGAATACGGTACTCGCGCCATAGGTCGCTGCGCTCGAAGCATAAATGAACTGAACATCCTGATCCAGACACC